>CAJCCX010000061.1 GCA_903961015.1 uncultured bacterium | reverse complement strand
TGGACCTTGTGTGGAGTAAGTGGAAGAGTCAAAGTCTCGAACCCAGTTCAGTTGCGCCAGTGCGGGTCGATTCCGCGGTGACGAAGATTATGAATCGGGTTGATTGCGCGCCGCAAAGTTCAGATTCATACAGAGTCGCTTAAATTCATGGGAGCGTTTTAATGTGCTTCGAATCAGTTTGGTCGCCTGGAATCGTTGGCGAACAAATCGATCTTGCAATGCCCATTTCACAAGAGGTTTCATGTGGCGGTGCCAAGATTCTGGCGGAACGATCTTGTCGAAATCCTCTAAGTAACCGTCGATTGCAGACTGCATGTCAAGTACCGCGCTGGATTTTCCAGTGATGCGCTGCATCACATTCTGAGAGCGTTTTGATTCGTCAAATTCTCGAAGTTTGTAGAGATGGCCCGGAATGCACTTGAACGGCGCTAAATAAAAACAGTTCGAAAGCAAAATGTGATCGCACGCAGGACAATTGCGCATCGGAAGGTCACAGATGCACGACCGACGATACACCCCATGCATCGGCCCAAGGTCAATGGCAAGTGCCGCTGACCACAGATACCTCAGGAATGGACCCCATTGTGGCGTTGCAGTTCCAACGTCGCAACCTCTGCGAAGCAATGCGTCCGTCTCGTCGATGAAATCCCAAAATGTAAATGAAGCCCCGATCTGAGGGGCGGCGTTTAATGCAGCAAGATGGTTGCGCAAGTAATCGGGGTGCAGCATGTCGTGACCGCCGACCCATGCAAAGAAAGGACTGTCGGTGGATTTGCGGAGAAAGTTGAAATTATTGGATGATCCAATGTTGTTTGGTTGGCGGAAAAAGTGAAAGCGGGGATCTTCAGCGGCGAAACGCTCACAAATGGCTGCTGTGTCATCGGTCGAACCGTTATCTGAAATCAAAACGGCAAAGTCTGCGTGTGTCTGTCGTTGGATTGAATCGAGGGTCTTCCAAATGAATTTTGCTTCGTTCAATGCGGGGACGCCGAGGACGACAGTGGGATGAGTGACGAACTGTGACACGGATGTGAACTTGCAGAATTATGAAGTGCGCTTCAAATACCCATCTGGCGCGACGGTGATGAGCAATTTGTCTTGAATACTTTTGTCAATTTGGAATTCTGGGTGCGTCTTCAGGTATTCCCACACAGCAGTTTTTGGATTGTTGCCAGGCCCCCAAGGACGGTCGGGGAACATTTCCTTTGGCAAGTCCTCGACGATCGTGTCAAATACAACGCAGTAACTGCCAACGCTTGTGAGTGGGGCGTAAGCGTTGAGTTCCGCAAGCACATGGTCGTGCGTGTGGTTGCTGTCTAGACACACAAGAACGCGCGAATACTTTGACGCCACCGCCTTCACTTGTGCGATTATGTCCGCCGTAATGCTCGAGCCTTGAATCATCTGAATGCGCGAGGCCATTGGATGAGCCTCGATGGCGGCGCGGTTGTGGGCGCGGATGTCAATATCAATGCCGAGCACTTTTCGGCTGGAAACATTAGGGTTTATGGATTCGCCAGACTTTATCGCATCGCACATATCTAGCAACGCCAGCATGGATGCGCTGAAAATCAACGAGCCACCGTGGGCAATGCCAGTCTCGACAATCAAGTCAGGCTTGACATCCCAGATGAGCTCTTGCATTGCAGCCATGTCTTGCGGATACTGAATGATGGGGCGACCTTGCCAAGAAAAGTTGTAGGAATACTTCGGGGATGTTGAAGCGCTCATAAACGCGGCTGCCGTTCGGCATAGCTGCGAATCACCAGCAAATGTCCTGATTCTTTCTGTGACTTCTGTTTGAAAATTATTCATTTGTTCTGCCGAAAAAACGTGCGAGCGGATTGAGAAGCGAGGCGGTGATCTTTATGCGTAGCAGATATTGCCATTGAAAAGGATTGATTATGGCGAGTCATGGTGAGGTTGGCAGTTTCTATAGAGTATTGGATGATCATACAATTCGCTCTCATGCGGCATTCTGGATGATGTGACTCTTACGGTGGTATGAGAGAATCGCCTCAACTTGTTTGCGAAGTATTTTTGCCAACTGCCATTGAGTCATATTGGTTTCTGATCGAGAATCCCAACCACGCGGGGCGGATCAACAAGGTTGTCTGGCCGCGCGCCAAATTTCAGAAGATCTCGGCGCCCATATTCGTCGGCGATCTGCTCGGCAAGTGCACGCACCGATATTGGGACTCCTGAACAGGTGTTGATCGCACCTTGTTTGGAACCGATCGCAGTATTGACGATCATCTCCGACGCCACTCGGACATCAAGGAAGTCGCGAATCTGATTTCCACTCGTGAGTTCAGCGAATTCGCCTGCGGAAAGTTTGGAGCGAATGTAAGGAACCAATCGGCGCAAATCTTCGCCTTCACCGTGCAGGTAGAACAATCGACACCAAGCGAACTCAATTTCGTGCTGCGAAAATATTGTCGACAGCGCCCTGAACGCCTTCGATTTCGCCTCGGCATAGGGGGTCGTTGGTCGGAGCGAAGTTTCAATCGATAAATCGCCAGCTGTTAAATCGTATTCAAAGCACGTTCCGATGCCGACAACTCGCCGAACGCAAGCGTCGACTGCGCCTTGAGCCATCTCGAGTGTCCCGGCTAGGCAATCAAAGTTTTTTGCCGACTGGAGATACTTGCCGCTTTCTGCGTACCAAGCGACATGGATTATGGTGTCAATCCCTGCGCACGCCTCTGCCCACCATTCCGATTTTTCGGCGAAGAGATCTTTCGTGGCGATGACCCGCTCCAGATTTCGGGAGCCCATCACGAGCGCTTCTTTGCCTTCACGAACGATGGCGCGAATGGGCAGTCCGTGGTCGCCTAAGGATTTCAATACTTGACGCCCCACAAAGCCCGTGGCTCCCGTCAAGAGAACAGTGGGGCTCATCCAATCTCCAACTTCGGCACGGCAGTTACAAATCTTGTTCCAAGTTTGGCAAGTGGAGCATTTTGCTCCTTGACCTCTTTGGCGATGTTCCAAGGGAGGATAATGAGATAGTCAGGTCGGTGTTCCTGAAGGGTGATTGGATCGACAATGGGAATCTGGCTCCCAGGCATGTATTTGCCTTGTTTCGCTGGATTTTTATCAACGACGTACTGGATTAAATCAGCACCGATTGCCGCAAAGTTCATCAGCGTATTGCCTTTCGCTGCCGCACCGTATGCAGCCACACTTTTCCCTTGTCGCTTTGCATCGATGAGGAATGCGATGAAGTCATCTTTCATTTTTTCGGCACGCAGTTGGAATGCCGAATAATACTTCTCTGTGCGTACGCCGACTGTTTCCTCTTGTCGAAGAAGTTGTGTGACTCGATCAGTGATGGGTTGATTCCCCGCGTCGGTTCGCTGTGCGAACACTCGGAGGCTGCCTCCATGCGTGGGATGTTCCTCGACATCGAAGACCGTCAATCCGTTCGCTGCAAAAATGCGCTGGACCGCTGTCAGAGACAAATACGAAAAGTGCTCGTGATAAATCGTGTCAAACTGATTTTCAGCCATCAACTGCATGAGGTGGGGGAACTCGAAAGTGGCGACGCCGTTTGGTTTTAATAAGACAGTGAAGCCTGCGGCAAAGTCATTGATGTCAGGCACATGCGCGAGGACATTGTTGGCGGCAGTGAGATCGGCTTGCTTGCCTTGCGCGACCAACGTACGGGCAAGAGCCACGCCGAAGAACTCTTGCACTATGTCGATGCCTTTGGCGCGCGCCGCTGCCGCAGTGCTGGCGGTGGGTTCGACGCCAGTGCATGGAATGTTGGCCGCCTTGAAATACTGAAGCAAATAGCCATCATTTGCGGCAATTTCAACCACATGGCTCGATGGCCCCACATGGAATCGCACCGACATCTCATGCGCATACTGCTTCGCATGTTCCAGCCACGTGGTTGAGAAACTGCTGAAGTAGGCGTAGTCGGCGTCAAACAATTCGTTCGCTTGTGCAAAGTCCTCGGTCTGAGCCAGCCAACATGTTTGGCAGACAAGAACTCGAAGCGGATATTTCATTTCAGGCTGTTGAAGTTGTTGCTTGCTTCGATACGCATTTGAGGGCGGAGCAGATCCAAGGTCAATCATCGGCAGCGTTAAAAGTGCGTTGCAGTGCCTACACTTCACGGTGCGACTCCCTGAAAATCGAGCGTAAGGAATGGGTGTGCCGTGTCGCGATCCGATTGCTCGGAAATTGCCAGTGGCCATTTGATGGCCAGTCGCGGATCTTGCGCATGCAGTGCGCCCTCGGACTCTGCGCAATACACAGCGGTATGGAAGTAGAGCATCTCGCAGTCGTTCGACAATGTTTGAAACCCATGGGCAAAGCCTTCGGGAATCAGCAGCATCATATGATTGTCTTGTGTGAGCATCTCGCCGTGCCAGCGTAGAAAAGTGGGGGAGTTTTTTCGGACGTCCACAGCGACATCAAACACCTCGCCGCGAAGGCAAGTGACGAACTTCATTTCAGTGTGTGGCACATATTGGAAGTGCATTCCGCGGACGGTTCCGCACTTTTTTGTGAGCGTGCGATTGATTTGTGTGATCGACTTGCCGTACAGGAATTGTTCAAATTCTTGAGCGCAGAACATGCGTTCTAGAAAGCCGCGCGCGTCGCCAACAGGCTTTCGGCGCACTGCCTTCAAACCATCGAGTGGCGTTGGCAACATGTCAAAGCGAGTCGTCATCTCGCGCTCGCCATCATTTGCATTGCTTTGGAATAGTCGCAGATCTGTTGCACGCTCATTGACTGGAGGTCTTTGCCATTCTTCCATGCTGCATGCCATTCAAGTGTGTGTCGCAGCGCATCGGTCAGCGTCCAGCGAGGTTGCCATCCAAGTTGTTCTCGAGCCTTCGTGCTATCAAGTGTGAGCGTGTTCGCTTCGTGAGGTTGCTGCGTCGTTTCGGCGCGCCAAGTTGCGCCAGGAATAGCTGCGCAGAGATGTTCGACAATCCACTGAACTGATTTGCTGTCATCGAGCCGTGGCCCAAAGTTCCACGCCTGTGCAAATGCGCTGCCTTCAGAAAAGAGATGTTCTGCAAGTGACAAGTATCCAGAAAGAGGCTCAAGCACATGCTGCCAGGGGCGAGTTGCGTGTGGTGAGCGAATCGAAATCGATTCTTTGGCGTCAAGCGCACGAAGAATGTCGGGAATCAATCGATCCATTGCCCAGTCTCCTCCGCCGATGACATTCCCAGCGCGCGCAGTGGCAACATGAGTCCCATTTGGCGCCAAGAAAGAGCGGCGGTACGCAGCGGTCACGAGTTCCGAGCAACCCTTGCTACTGGAATATGGATCGTGACCTCCCATTGCCTCGCCCTCTCGGTAGGCCTCCGGACGTTCGTGATTTTCGTAGCACTTGTCAGTGGTCACATTCACCAACGCGCGCACGCTTGGCGTGTATCGCACAGCTTCCAGCAGGTTCACAGTGCCCATCACATTCACGGCATATGTTTCAACAGGCTGGTCATATGAGTAGCGAACCAATGGTTGCGCGGCCAAGTGAAACACGATTTCTGGTTTCGCAGATTGCAGTGCGACAAGTAAAGTTTGCGTGTCGCGAATGTCGGCAATGGTGCTGCTCGCTAATCGTGGGCGCAACTTGCACTCATTAAAAAAATTTGGAGTTGTGTTTGGTTGGAGTGCGTAACCGTGAACCTGCGCACCAAGTTCTGTAAGCCAAAGCGAAAGCCATCCACCTTTGAACCCCGTGTGCCCAGTAACGAAGACATGCTTTCCCTTCCAGAATTCGGATTTCACTGCCACGTTTTCCAAGGGGCTTTGCCTGAAGCCCACAGATCCTCAAGTTGCGTCTTGTCGCGCAAGGTATCCATGGGTTGCCAAAATCCAGTGTGTTCGAATGCTTGCAATTGACCATCGTTTGCAAGTTTGATGAGTGGGTGCCCCTCCCAACTTGATTGGTCATTCTTGATCAAGTCAATGCACTTTGGAGAGAGCACGAAAAATCCGCCATTGATTAAACCGCCATCGCCACGCGGCTTCTCGGTAAAACCGCGAACGACCGTGCCATCAAGTTGGAGCGCACCGTATCGCCCCGGTGGCTGAACTGCGAGAACGGTCGCCATTTTCCCGTGCGCTTTGTGAAATGCGAGTTCCTTGGTGATATCCACGTCAGCGACGCCATCGCCATAGGTGAAAAAGAAAGCATCTTCATCCTTGATGTAGTCCGCCACTCGTTTCAGTCGGCCACCGGTCATAGTGTCTTCGCCAGTATCGACGAGCGTGACTCTCCAAGGCTCGGACTTCTGGTGGTGTACTTCCATCTTGTTGTGAGCCATGTCGAAGGTCACATCCGACATGTGTAGGAAATAATTGGCAAAGTATTCCTTGATGATGTAACCGCGATAGCCGCAGCAGATGATGAAGTCGTTCACGCCGTGTGCGGAATACATTTTCATAATGTGCCAAAGAATCGGGCGGCCGCCGATTTCGATCATGGGCTTTGGCTTGAGATGTGTTTCTTCGGAAATTCGCGTTCCGAGTCCACCAGCGAGTATGACGGCTTTCATTTTGAATGCTTTCCGCAGGGAATTCTTGACATGGTCTCGTCCCCTTTGATGGTAACAAATCTCGAACTTCGTTCAGCGCTTGCTGGGTGTGATACTTTGCATCCTCGACGTGTGTCGAGAACTTGAGAGACTCTATGACCGAGATCTATAAAGCCAGCGTCATCGTGAGTACCTACGAACGTCCCGACGCATTGCGTGCGGTACTCGCTGGGCTTGCGAATCAGACGCGCACGGACTTCGAGGTGATTGTGGTTGATGATGGATCTGGCATCCCCACCAAGGAAGCCGTGGAAGAGTCACGCGCCTTCTTCGGCGACCGCCTCGTCCATGCGTGGCAAGCGGACGACGGATGTCGCGTCGCAGCAGCACGGAACCTTGGGATCGCTCAGATGAGGAGTGCCTATGCGATTTTCTTAGATGGAGACTGCGTGCCACGCCAAGGTTTCGTCGAAGGCCATCTTCGCGATGCAGCGCCCAAGACCCTGGTGCGCGGCAGTCGTGTGTTGTTGTCGAAGATCATCACAGAAACGAGTTTGGCGGAGCAGAATCCGATTCATCGGTGGAACATGATTGGAAATATTCGTCGACGTCTTCTGAACCAAGTGAACCGTGTGTTTCCAATGTTGATGCCGGGCCCTGCGATTGGTCGTGATTCTCATCCGAGTCATTGGAGATCGGTGCGGAGTTGCAACTGTGCTTTGTGGCGAGAGGATCTCTTGGCACTTGGAGGCTTTGACGAGTCATCGGTAGGGTGGGCTCACGAGGACAGCGATCTGGCGATTCGAGCCATTTCATTTGGACTTCGTGTCCGGCGCGCACGCTCGGCAACGTGCGTGCTACATCTCTGGCACCGCGAGCGGAGTCGGTCTGATGGAGGCGCCAACTGGGATCGCCTCTTGCAAGTTGAACGGGAAAGGCGGACGTTTGCTTTGAAGACTTCTTTGTCGTCACACACGCCAAAGAGTCAGGCGTAAGACATCGTTTGTGGTCTCACGACTTCGATGTCACACGCTTGGGCGCGCTTGTCTTGGATTTCGTCACCACTTTCGTCACCACCTTCGTCGCGCCATTCTTTGCATCACTCTTCACACCGCTTGATGGCTTCGCTTTCGAATTGGCCTTCGTAATGGTCGGGACACTTCCGCCATATGTCGCAGATGCTCCAAGCTCTTCGGCAATCCGCAGAAGTTGATTGTATTTCGCAGTGCGATCCGATCGGCAGGGGGCGCCAGTCTTGATCTGGCCACAATTCGTAGCAACGGCAAGATCTGCGATCGTGCAATCCTCGGTCTCGCCAGATCGATGCGACATAATCGCTCGATATCCCGCGCAATGCGCAATGTTGACCGCATCCAGTGTTTCGCTGAGGGTTCCAATTTGATTGACCTTGATGAGAATCGCATTCCCACATCCTTCGGCGATTCCACGGCGCAAGAATTCTGGATTCGTCACAAAAAGATCGTCTCCAACAATTTGAATCTTCGATCCCAGCAGAGTTGTCATCGACTTCCAACCATCCCAGTCGCCCTCGGCGAGACCATCTTCGATTGAACGAATTGGCCAGCGTCCGCACCACTGCTCCCACATTCGGATCATTTCATCGCTGCCGATGATGCGCTTTGGATCGCTCTTGAAGAAGCAGTATCCCTTCTTGCCTCGCGCAGTTGCTTCGTTTGCGAGTTCACTCGTCGCAGGATCAAGACAAATGAAAATTTGCCGACCGAGGTCATATCCCGCTGTTTCGACGGCGCGTGCAATCAGTTCGAGCGCTTCTTCATTTGTCTTCAAATTCGGCGCAAATCCCCCTTCATCACCGACAGCTGTTGAAAGCCCACGGTCGTGCAGAACTCGCTTGAGCGCGTGATAAATCTCAACGCCTGCACGCAGTCCTTCCGAAAAATCACTGAATCCCCAAGGCTGAATCATGAATTCCTGAAAGTCCACGGTGTTGTCAGCGTGCTTTCCGCCGTTGAGAATGTTCAGCATCGGTGATGGCAGTGTTCGCGCGTGCGTTCCCCCGACATATCGATAGAGCGGTTGATCAGTTGCAATCGCGGCGGCATGGGCGACAGCCAAACTTGTCGCAAGAGTCGCATTCGCGCCAAGATTGGATTTGTTCTTCGTTCCATCGATCAAGCAGAGCAACTGGTCGATGCTCTCTTGGGTTCTGCAGTCAGCGCCAATAAGTTCTGGTGCAATAATCGCATTCACATTTTCAACCGCACGCATGACTCCCTTGCCGAGCCATCTTTTCTTGTCGCCGTCCCGCAGTTCGACTGCTTCGTGCTCGCCTGTTGAAGCACCGCTTGGCACTGCTGCACGACCGACTGCACCACCCGAAAGTCGCACCTCGCATTCGACTGTTGGCTGGCCACGCGAATCCAGAATCTGACGGGCACGAATATCTTCAATGTTGAATGGCATGCCAACAGGATAGTGCCACTCGTCCACGAAGTGGACAAGTTGTCGGAGAGTGGTTTGCGCAAGATTTTTCGAGGATATTTGGTGAATGCCCTTTCGTCACGGAGTCATTTCGTACGCGCGCTGCGCCGTTGGATCTGGTCAAGCTCCCACTGATATCGATCAGAAGGTGCTGGAGAAACTGAGCAAGAATTGCATTCGCCCTGATGCAGCCGGGAATGGATCGCCCGTCACGAGCGGTTGGATCGCTGGTCGACATGTTTTCGACATGGACTTTTCGCACGAGTCAAATAGTTTTTCTGGCGCGCTGTTGGCGGCGATGCGGACTGACACCGTTGCAGTACCGCCTGCGCTGAAGCGTGCATACCGTGCTATGGCCGAGGATGAAATGCGTGGTGGGTCTCCAAGCGATCGCGGACTTTCGCGCGCAGATCGAATGGAGGCAAAGGAACAAAGCGAACAGCGGTGCATGCAAGAAATTGGTGAAGGTCGCTGGCGCAGAATTGCAGAGCGTCCTGTGTTGTGGGATCTCGAAGGCGGCGTTGTCTTTGCTCCAGTCGATGCAGAGATACCGTTCAATCAACTCAAAGGGCTGATGCAAGAAACTTTCGACTGTTTGATCGAGCGGCAAGCTGCTGGCCGTCGAGCTGTGCTTGAAGCCGCCACACTGGGACATGCGCGTGAATTGCAAGATGCGCATCTTGATGCGTTTGTGGCACCGCCAGCGCAAGTGGCGACTGATGATGAAGGAGCACCGCGAAAGATTGGTGAAAATCCAGAACCATCATGGGCAGCGGGGGATCCGCTGGATTATTTCGGGAATGTCTTCTTATTGTGGCTTTGGTGGAAGTGCGAATGTGGTGAAGGTGTTGTTGAAATTGGCGGTCCTTCCACCGAAACAACCGAGGTCGCTCTCGTCGCTGAACGAGTGCTCGATCTCGACTGTGCATGGGGAGTGACTGGTGGCATCAGCCTGCGCGGTGATGCACCGACACGTTCGCCCGAAGCTGCACGCGCACTGCAAAGTGGAAAAATGCCGCGGCGAATGGGATTGACACTTGCTGCCGAAGGTCAGCAGTGGCGTTGCACCGTTCAAGGTGATCGATTGACTGTCAGTGGTCTTGCTCTTCCCAAGCCACAAGATCGACCTGCATCTGAACGCGAGGCGATTGAGGAGCGATTAAATAGCGTGATTCTATTTGACCGAACATTCCTTGGGATGTATCGCGCATTTCTTGCTGATCGACTCGGTGGTGCCTGGAAGAGTCAACGAACGAATATGAGCGAATGGATTCGTGATCGCGCCGCTGGGCGTGTTTCCAAATCAGTCGCGTCAATTGCTCGCTGAAGAATCGTGCGCTTCCCGTGCTGCAGCAATAAATGCTCGAATGAGTCCAGCATCTTTCACGCCTCGTGCGATTTCGACGCCACTTGAAACATCGACTCCTGCTGGTTTCACGAGTTTGATGGCGACGCCAACATTTTCGGGCGTCAATCCGCCCGCCAAAATGAGCGGTTTTTTCAGCGTTGGTCGCAGCGCAGCCAATTGTTTCAACCACGCATCGTCGTGGGTTTGACCACTCCCAGCTGCGGAGCCATCAACCAAGAGCGCATCGATTGCAGATGTTGAATCCCATTTCAAAATATCCTCGACGCCTGCGTTGATTGCTTTGATAATCATCCGTGATGATCCCCGTGCACGCTGAACGAAATCAATTGATTCATCTCCATGAAATTGAATTCCACCACTCCACATTTCCAGCGCCAAGTCTTCAGGCGAAGGATTTCGAACGACAGCAAAGCTCGACATGGTTCGCGGCAAGTCTGATTGAATCTCGATAGCGCTCTCAAGCGAAATGTTTCGTGGACTTCCATCTGCAAATACGAATCCGATTGCATCTGCGCCGGCATCGACGCACACCTGAGCGATTTGCATATCGCGGATGCCACAAATCTTCACAAAAAACCTTTGTTCAAACTTCTGGAATGGCTTCGCAACAAACTGCGAATCACGATTCATCATTGCGATTTCATTCCTTCGATTTCTTTCAAGAGATCCTTCGTTTGAGCTAGCGTTTCGATCGTCGCCGCAGGCACTCGGTCTACAAGTCGCTGTGCAAGTTCGCGTGCTCGTGTCGGATCATTCAATTTCCTTGCATAGGTCACAGCAGCAAGCAAAAGCGCTCCATCGGAGTCTGGATGACTAGGGAATCTCTGTGCAAATCGCTCCCACGCATTTGCTGCAGCCGAGAATTCGCCACGACTCCAGCGCGTTCCTGCATCATGCAATTCACGCTTGGCATCTGAATCACTCAGTTGTCTGCGCATCGGAATCCCTGCTCGAAGGGCCTCAGGTGTTGCTTGGGGAGTCGCAACAGAAAGTGTCGAAATGTCATTCACCCACGGACTTCTGCTCTGATTGACCGCTGCGCGCATCTCGCGTCGTCTCTTCATTTGCTTCATGATGAAGAAGAGATCGAATTCTGTTCGCTTGAGAATTCCAGATCCAAGAAGCGCAAGCATGGTCAGCATCCCAAATGCATATCCAAAAAGATGTGCGGAATATGCAATGCCGCCACGGGATGTACTCGATACAGACTGTCCAAGTTGCCCAAACAAGTCGAGTCCAACAAAGATCAGTACCAGGACGATTCCAGGAATCTCGATGATCGTGAAGAAAAAAAGCACTCGAACTCGCGATCGTGGACAGAGTGCTGCGAATGCTCCGGTTGCGGCAGCAACTGCTCCACTTGCGCCGATCATTGGAGCTGGAGAGATGAACCATTCGCCGAGTGCTGCGACGATTGCGCCAGAAATATAAAAGATTGCAAACCAAACCGATCCGAGCCGATCCTCGACCGCGCGCCCGAAGATCCATAAAAAGAGCATGTTGAATGCCACATGGCTGAGCCCACTTGGGTCATGCAGAAATGCATAAGTGACCAATGTCCATGGGTGTGTCAGAACCATTTGTAAACCCGGATAAAACACCCCAAACTGCTCGATTTCGGCCGCTTTCGACGCGGTTGCGGTTGATTGAGCGTTCAATCCCAATGAGATCAGTAGGAAAATCACGATATTCAAGACAACAATTGTGATCGTTGTCGGGGTTTTTCGCGTGATTCGATCGGTGCCAAGGGGTATCATATTCGACCCTAGGATAGGAACTCTATGACACTCAATGTTGACAAAGGTCTCGGAAATACGATAGCGGCGGACACCCAGTTGTCATTTATTGACGGAGCGAAAGGCGTTCTGGAATATGTCGGCTTCGACATCGATTCCCTTGCGCGCAATTCGACATTCGAAGAGACGACGTGGTTACTTTGGAATGGACGACTTCCACTTGCGTACGAACTTGCGGATTTCTCTAAGCAACTGCAGGCCGAGTACAGCGTCGATCCTCGGATGATAGATGTCATTCGCTCGCTTCCGCGCACTGCCGCTCCGATGGATGCGCTGCGAACACTCGTCTCGGCGCTTGCGCACTTTGATGTCGAGGCGGATGATCCATCGCCAGCGGCGAATCAACGCAAAGCGCTTCGTCTCGTCGCCAAGACCCCAACATTGATTGCGAATTTCAATCGCTATCGCAAGGGTAAGCCGATTGTGTCTCCAGATTCAACTTTGTCACTCGCGCAAAATTTCCTCTGGATGCTGACTGGAGCTCGGCCAACCGCCGCCATGAGTCGCGCACTCGATGTCTGTTTGGTTCTGCACGCAGATCATGGCTTGAACGCTTCGACATTTGCTGCACGCGTCACGATCGCGACCCAGAGCGATATGTATTCCGCAGCAACGAGTGCTGTTGGAACGCTCAAGGGTCCGCTGCATGGTGGGGCAAATCAAGAAGTGATGGAAATGCTCTTGGAAATCGGTCAGTTGGAAAAAGTCGATGAGTACATCAAGAGCAAGCTTGCGCGCAAAGAGCGAATCATGGGATTCGGCCATCGTGTCTATAAAGCCTATGACCCTCGTGCGACATATCTCAAGACATTCGCCAAGCAAGTCGCATCAGATACAGGTAATTTGCCGCTGTATGAAATGACGCGGCGCATCGAGGAAATCGTGCTTGCGCAGCCCAATATCATCGAGAAGGGGATCTTCCCTAATGTCGATTTCTATTCTGCGACAACGTATTACTCCCTCGGGCTCGATCTGGATCTCTTCACATGCATGTTTGCAGCCAGTCGAATGTCAGGTTGGACTGGACACTGCATCGAACAATTGGCAGCGAATAAATTGGTTCGGCCGCATGCGGATTACACCGGTCCTCACGGATTGGCTTACCTACCGGTTGATCAACGACCCAAGCCAACGACTTCGAGCACTTCGCCTTCGGTCAAAGGCACGATGTCGGTCACTGCCTGATCAAAGTTGTCTTCCATATGAATCAGCCGCATCTTGCGGCGTAATTCTGGGGCGAGTGCGTTCAGGCACGCGATGGGAGTATGAACTCTGGACTCAGATGTCTCATGAATGACCACATCTGCGGCTGCAAGCCAATCGATATGAGATGGATCGAAGCGTGTGTCGCCACTCCAACCAAGTGTTGCGCCACCGCTTGAAATGCGAAATCCACAAGAAGGAATGAGATGCTCTGATGATCGAGCTTCCACGCGAAGTTCTGTAATCGAAGCCTGAACTCCAGGAACAAGAATGTTCAGAGAGAAGTAATCAGAAAGTTTTGCGTTTCCGTTTTGGTCCATGGCTGGGGCCAGCCGCTCCCAGAGTCTGCTTGCGACAGACTCGATCGTATGAATTCTTGGTTGGATGCCGTTGCCACTTTGTCGTGCGATCCATCTTTTCCAACCGAGAGTTTCCAGGCCATTCACATGATCCCCATGAAGATGAGTGATCAAAATGTCCGTGATTCTCATCGGGTCGAGATCGATTCCGCTCTTCTTTGACGCATCTTTCATTGCACGCAGAATGGAATCTGGGCAATCGATTAGTACCAAACCATTTTTGGTGATGACTGCAGCGCTCGACCCATAATTGCGGTCCGAGATAGCACTTCCAGTCCCTGTGATAACTGCGCGAATCGACATCGCTGATAGAATAGTGTCACTCTTGTTTATGAGTGCAACAAATGGGATCAAGTGGTAAAACTTTTGAGGATTACGTGACCAATGCACTTTTAAGAAATCTGTTTTTGTGCCTCTGTGCGTTTGCATTCTGCTTGAATGCAAAGTCTGCATTTTCCGCACCACAGAGGGATTCCTCTGCGCAATCAGCAGAAAATCTACAGCGTCAACTGAACAACGATGACGCATCGATGCGCAAAGCGTATTTTTCCAATTCTCCCATCGCCGAGCGATTAACCATCGACTATGGAGGCACATTTCGGTACGCATTCAACATTATCGACACAGCACAAAGCAAGGAAACGTACGAGCAGGTGTATGATCTTCGTCTCTTCACTTCCATCGAACTTGATGGTGCTCACCGTTTCTATGGCCGTCTTCGTTTTCTTTACAACCAATGGGATTTCAATGACACGCGTGCCGTTGGTCCTGAATACAACGACGAAGGTTGGCAGAATCCAATCGGCGAGTTGTATTGGTATGAATTCAATCTCGCGGGAATGATTCAAACACAGACAGGGGCGAAGCCGGATTACAACTTCGTAGCAAAGATGGGCCGCCAGTATGTGATTTGGGGATCGGGCGCTGCACTGAGTAATTACATGTACGCCGGCATCTTTGATTTTTCATGGCACGAGTACAAACTGACCACGATGGTTGGTCAGACCGCTGGAGAGGACACTACAGATTGGGATCTCTCACGCCCTGGATTTGATACAAACACAAGTCGGCTTTACTACGGTGCAAAGTTTGAGTACAGCGGCATTCCTGGTCATCGACCCTATGCCTATATCCTTGCGCAAAATGATCTGAATAATGGTCAAGTTGCAGTTTTGCCAGCCTCGGCTCCAACGATTCCCACCACATTTGATTACAACTCGACCTATGTTGGATTCGGCAGCAACGGTGCAATTGGTGCGGATTTGGTCTATCGCGCGGAATTTATATACGAGTATGGAACGACACTCTCTGATCCTCTTTCTCATGAAGGAGGAATCGCACCAGTTGCTCAGCAGGAC
Source organism: uncultured bacterium (assembly GCA_903961015.1). Taxonomy (GTDB): domain Bacteria; phylum Planctomycetota; class Phycisphaerae; order Phycisphaerales; family SM1A02; genus F1-60-MAGs104. The sequence goes on along the minus strand of CAJCCX010000061.1, from coordinate 93,127 downwards.
ACTCGGATCTCGGCGATGGCGGGAGTAGGTGGATTGACTTGGCTCGCTCGAAACACAGAAGACTCTCGCGTCGATTTTCAGATCGTCGCTGGTTCTGGATCGAATCAACGATTTGATCCAGGTAATACATTTGGAGGGATTGCACCTCGCGCAGTGGACACGTCGTTCAATTCGATGGGATATGTCAATACTGGACTCGTGCTTGCTCCAGACTTCGCAAACCTTCTTTGCCCTTCAATTGGATTCAGCACGACTCCGCTTCCAGGAAACGGATTCTTCGGCGGTATGCGTTTGGGTGCAACGGCCTTCGCATTCGCTCGAATTGAGAATGATGCGCCGCTTTCATTTCAAACAGTGAATGGTGGATCAAACTTTGTCGGGAGCGAAGTGGATTTCAGCTTGGAATGGCGCTTGATGAGCGATCTGGACCTGAGTATTCGCTATGGAGTCTTTATGCCAAACACAGAGGTCTTTCCAAACAATCAAGGTGGCGCACGAGATTTTGTTTATGCAGGCATGACCTATGCTTTCTAATCTTTTTATTTTGAAAGCAAAAGTTTCTCAGCGCGGGGCATTGCTCGCACTTGCATTTGCAATCGTCGGTTGCGAGCGTGCGACAACGACGACGTCATCTGTTGAAAAGTTTGAGTCCCCAAATTCGGAAATTGAATTCTTTGAAGATCTTGAAAAAAACCAAGTGGTTAGCAATAACGATGCTCTGCATTCATTTTTCCTGCTTACAGATAAGGATGATGGATGGACCACATATGACGAGAGAGTGGCGGAAGCGAAGCGCCGAAAATGGTTGTCAGCTTCATTTGATGAACCTGCAAACGAAAGTGCGGAGGTTGGTTGGGTGGCATCTGCTTCGTGCAGGATCGCCAAAATAAGGGGTGGTCTATCGATGATGGTTATAGGACCGATGCCAAGATATGCAGTCCGCGAGCTCACACATATGCAAATTTTGGTGGGAAAGAAGGAAACGCAGAGTTTTTCAGGCTTAGAGTTTGTTGATTATTTGACTCGGTTCGCCAGAATGACAAATTTAAGTAGCGGTTCTGTTCTTGAGAAACTGCCTAAACAGGCAACTAGTCAAGAACCGACAAGAAAGCCGCTGCCCCCAACAGGGCGGTTCGAGTGAACATCGAGGATCGATTGGAACGTACGAAAGCCAACCAAATGAATTCAAAATATTCTTTCATCTCTACAGCATCTGGTGTCTTGTTGTCTCTCACCACAATTGTTGCGGAAGTAGCGAGTGCAGAAACACCGTTGGTCAGCACACATGCGCCACTCCAAGAATCCAAAGCTTCCCCAATCAATGCGGCAGTTGTTCCAGCAGTTGCAACCGTCGCATCAGCGCCACTGCAAGCGAAAGTGATTGACTGCGTTGGCAAGGTGAAATGGCGAGTCGGCGCAGACATCGCATGGAAAGATGCAAAAGATGCTGCGGTCAACGACTTGCTTTCTGCTGGTGCTGAAGTTCGCACTGGACTGCGATCACGAATGACTTTGAAGTTTGAAAACGCCACGATTTTGATCGACAGTAATTCGAATTTTGCGATGCCGACTTCGGAACTTGTCAAAGAAAGCGATGGCGATGTCTATCGCACTGTTGCACAGATGAAATCTGGGCGAGCGGATTTCCAAGTCGATAAAGTTGGCGCAAAGAATGACTTTAAAGTCGTGACACCCAGTTCGACGCTCGCTGTCCGAGGTACCGGATTCAGTGTGACAACTGGCGCTATGACTGGAACCGAAGTCACTGGCGCTCGAACCAACGCGATCGCTGCGATTCAATTGAAATATGCAGCAACGAATCAGGTTGTACAAATGTCTGGTGGCGGAGATTCTAAAAGTTCCTCAGCATCTCCAGAGCCTGCCGCAAGCGCGTTGATGAGTTCGATTGGTGCTCTTCCGATGGCTGGAACTGCCACGAGCGCAGCCGAGCATGAAGCATCTGCATCGATGGGAACCACACAAACAACGGCACAAACACAGATCAGCAGCACGGTCGCAACAGTTGCTGCAGCGGTGACAGAAGCGACGGGAGGTTCAACTGAGCCTGAAACTGGTGACAGCACTGCGGCAGTGTTTGCAGATGTGAAAGCCGTTGAGGATTTCTTGAATCACTCAACTCTCGCAACTCAAGGCGCTGGTGCTCAACTTCAACTTGCAATTAATGCGCTTTCGAATGCGCAGGCTGCACTTTCGAACGCACAGTTTCATGCTCAAGCGGCTCGTGATGCTCGTGATGATGTTGAAGAGGCAGCAGTGTCGGTTGCAGAACAACTCGCGTTGGTGAATGACGCACTCGCAGAGTCTGGAGAGGCTCGCTCGGCGGCGCTTGAAAATGCACGACAGGCGCTGGCGATCTTTGCTGTTTCTGGTGAAGGAGATGTCCGTGGACTTGCCAACGACGCTATCAATGATGCCAATCTTTCGAGAGAGACCGCCGATGATGCGTTGTCGGGATCTGCTCTTGTTGTTGATTTCAGCGAGACTGCCCTCGGTCGATTGTCAGAAGCATTTGATTCGCAGAGCAATGCTCAGAGTGCAGCGAATCAAGTAGTTTCAGCAGCTTTGGAAGGTTCGTCTGCTGCGGCTTCCGCGCGTGAATATCTCGCCTTGGTCAAGATTGCACGAGACGAGATTGCCACCATTTATGCTCGTCGTCCGCTCGCGGGTATCGCAGAAAGTCTCAGCGCTGCACTAGTACGTTTGGAATTGTCATCGCAGGCAGTGCTCTTCGCTGAAAGTGCTCGCGACGATGCATTGACTGCAGCACTTTCTGCGCAAGCGGATGCTCAGGACACGGTGCTTGCAGCGGCACAGGCAGCTGCACTTGCTGCGGCGCAAGACGCACTCGCGGCGTTTGTGGCATCGACAGCCTCAGTTGCTGCTGCGACCGACGCACAAAATGGAATGGGCAAGTTGGATCTTGCGATCAATGCAATGCTTGCAGCCCAAGATGATGCAAGTGCGGCGAGTGCAACGCAGGATGCCGCCCAAGCCTTCCGTGATATTGCTCAGGCTCGCGGTGCAGAAGCGCAGGCGCAAATTGGGATTCATAGTGATGCAGCCAACGTTGCGAATAACGCTCAGCTGGATGCAGCTCAGGCGCTGGTGGAAGCGCTTGGACATCTCGACAGTGCGATTGAAAATAGTGGATTTACAACAGACTCCGTCGCAGCCTGCCTCGCGGCGCTGAACGAACAAAATCAGGGTGCGGCGACATCGGCTGCCATCGCAGCGCGCGGATTTGCTGATGCAACCCAAGTGAGTGCCGATGTTGCTCGAGGCTCAGCAGATACTGCGAGCCTTGCAGCTGGTGTTGCAGAAAGTCAGACTTCACTCTCTGCAGATGCACTTTCGTCCTATACCGATCGTCTCGCGGAGATTCGAGCCGCACTCACAGATGCGGTTGCAAAGGCTGCAGAAAGTGCAAGCGCTGCAGTTGCTTCAAGTGCATCAGCGGGAACCGCGCAAACTTACGGCAACGCATTCGCTTTACAATTCACTGGCTCTGACGCTTCGCAAGCGGCACTCGATGCTGTTGAACGTGCCCTGACTTTGGCAGCGGATGCGAATGGCTATGCACAGAATGCTGCAAATGCACGCGACGATGCTGTTGCGGCGCTCGCGGCAGTCACGAATGAATCTGGAGATCAGCTTGACTTCAGCGCAACAATGGCGTCCGCAGAACTTGCTGGTGCCCAAGCAGGAGCGGCCGATGATGCAGCGATCGAAGCTGCGCGGCTCGCCGCAGTTGCGGATGCTGAGGCGGCGACAGCGGAGACGGCAGTGGGGGCTTTGGATGGACTTGTCGGAGCGCAAGTTGCATTGGCGACGAGTCATAATGTTTCCTTGAATCTGTCGATTATTGTCGCCGATGCAAATGGAATGTTGGACACCGTGCAGAACTTCTCAGACGACGCTGCGGCGAGAGTCGTGACAACAGAAAGCGACGCAGTTGCTGCAGAAGATGCGGTCAGCAATATCGGTGGATTACTCGGTGAGTTTCATGAAAATTTGGGGGCGCTTCTTGTTGCGCTGGACGATCAAGACCTCAATGGAGCAAATGCGATCACCAACGGCTGGGCGGCGCTTGGCGGTCAAGCAAAGAATCTCCTTGTCAGTGCGACTGACGCAAGTTCGTCCGCAACTTCAACAGCGACCTACTACGGATGGGAATACGCAATTGAAGCAACGCAAAGCCTTCAAGTCGGAATCGAAAATGATGCCTTCGCGGCGAATGACGCAAGCCAACAAGTGGCAACTGCTGCTGAGGCAGGTGCATCAAGTGCAAATGACGCTGCAGCAATGGCTGACCTCTCTCACCAGTTTGCTGCCGCAGCAGTTTCCGGTGGTTCAAATCAACCGCTGATGGTTGGCGCTATCGCTGATGCAGCTTCGAATCTTGCCGCGCTTGCAGGAACTGCTGCTCAAGGCGCGAGCGACCTTTCGCTTTCAGCGAATGATCTTTCAGAGACACTCGCAGCTCGCATTTCTGTCACAAACTTTGAGGCAGTTTCGAGCGCGCAACAGGTTGCACTCGCAAATGCGCAAAGAGCGCTAGCGGCTTTGGAATCCGTGCAGGGAACTTTTGATATTGGATCAGCCGAATCCAACTCCGCCAGCGAAGCGATCCAAACTCTTGTCAACAAGATTGAAGCGGATTCTGCCGCTACGAATGTCGAGTTCCAAGGAGTTTCAGTTGCAGCCTATGCCGCTCAGATTGACAGTGCGATTTCAGTTCATGAAGTGGCATTCGAAAGTTTGCAAGGTGCAAGAGATGGTGCTTCCCAAAATTTAGACTCTGCGATTGCCGCACGAGATGAATCTGAATTGCAAGATACAAATGTGTTTGATTCATTTGGTCAGATGCTTCTTGCGATGAGCTCAGGTGATGCGAATTTGGCGATGTCATTTTCTCAGACTGCTGGTGAGCAAGCTGTTTCTGCAAATGATGCTGCCGATGCTGCACTGATTGCTCAGAGTTCTGCGTTTGCTTTCGATGACGATGCCGCTGGATTCGCAGCAACCTCGCACGCTCAAGAAATTCTTGCACAAGATGCGCTCGGTGCGGCAACAGCACTGTCCCCAAGTATCGATGCGAACTCCGCGCTTGCCCAACAGCGAGCCGCGGATAGCCAAGTCTCCGCAGGATTCTCGCAAGACGCTGCGACTCTTGCAGGATCTGAACTCGCTCAGGCGATCGCTGATCGTGCACTCGCGTTGAGTGTGATGGCTCTCGAACGTGCTTCTGCAGCAATTGTGGCACGCGATACTGCGCTCGAGCAAGTTGCGATGGGAAGTTCGGCGATCGAGCAAGCATCTTTCCAACAGTCGGCCAGCCTTGCTGGAGAAGCGAAGCAGTTTGCATTGAATGCAAGTATCGCTGCGAACGATGCCCAATCATTTGCCAACAACGCAAACAACTATGCAAATCTTGCGCAAAGCTCTGCTGGTGCATTCTTGGCAAGCGCTGATGCGTTTGCATTTCGAGTTGATGCGGATATTGCCCTTGGCAATACGGTCTTTGCTCGCGATTCTGCATCGCAAGCTATTGGTGTTCATAACGAGGCTCTCACAACTGTGTCATCGCTCTTCGCATCCGCAGGAGTTTCGCTGGCCGAAGCGCAAAGTCAAATGAACTTCGCAGTTGGGTACGCAATAGAAGCCAATGGTTTTTTCCTTACGACGACCTATCAGGATTTTGAGAGCGCGTTCAGTGCGGATGCGAGTGCAACCCAGAGCGAGTTCTCGGCGGGTGCGTCGGACTCTTCGGCCATCGAAACGCGGGGATATGCGAATATGGCTTTGGAACAGGCTGCGATCTCGCAGCAAGCAGGCAAAGATTACTCGGTTGCATTGGCTCAAGCAAAAATATTTGCGGATGTCGCAGGAACGGCGACGTCCGGTGCATCCAATTCCGCCGACCAAGCATTGGCATTTTCTCAAGCGGCAAACAATTTCGCAGTTGTGATTGGGTCTGCTCAAGCGAATAGTGCAAGAGATTTTGCCCTTGCCGCACGTGACCAAGCGATCGTTCAGCGCGCAGGAGCTGCTGCATCCAGAGATGCTGCGCTTGCTGCCGCGGATGCTGCGCGCAGTATGGGAGACCGAGTTTTCTTCACTCGAACGGCGGAAATTGCCGCTGATACGGTCTCTCGTGCGGATCAAGCTCGAATCTTTGCCGATCAAGCGATACAAGCTGCCACCAATGCCCGAATCGATGCCGCCAGTGCAATGGTCGTGGCAAACGGTGGCTCACGTCAAACTAGCCTGCCGTCGAATTAAAGATTGAAAGCCACTCGTCGAGCGTGTTTTTCAAACTCGCTCCATAATGCACCTGTGAAGCGTTTTTCATGGATTGCATTTACAGTTGGATTCAGCGCGACGGTCATAGTCGCACTACTCGCATGGCTTGGTGTGCTGAACAACTGGGAATTTGATTCTGTTGATTGGCGTTACCAACACGCACGATCTACCCCAGAGCCATTGTCTGATCAGATCGCGCTTGTCGTCATCGATGACAGTTCGCTCAACACCTTCGGACGTTGGCCATGGCCTCGTCGAATACTCGCTTCTGCAATCGATGAAATTGCTCTTGCTGGAGCCCGTACGGTGGCGCTCGATCTTCAATTGAGCGAGCCGGATGCTGAAGTTGGTGGCGACGATTCTCTCGCGACTGCGATGGCAGGTCTGCGAACTGTTTTAGGAATGGATGTCAGTCGAAAGTTCACGCCGGGAGTGGAGTGGGAAACTCCAGAAGGGAAAATCGAACTCGCAGCGGTCATCGATGTCTTGTCATCACACATTGACGGGGATTCTGTACAGGTTGCAGACAGTGCCAAACTGACGAGTGCTCGCAGAGATTCTTTCCTCCAAAATCCACTTTGGTTTAAGGGGTTGGCAGCATGGAAAGTCATTTGGCAGAGCGCAGCACAAGGCCGAATTCCGCCACTAGAGGATTTGATTTTCAAATTGAAAGGTGGAAACAATTCTGGGAATTTTGCTGAGCGCAACCTGATCGAGAAATTGTGGGATCGGGCGCGGAGTTGGCGCGCGTTTCAAGAGGAAATGGTGCACGATGCAGAACACCAAGCATTGCTCGGTGGACATGAGCATGAACCTCCTATCTCAGTCTTGGCCGAAAAAGCCTCTGGTCTTGGTGTACTGACGAACGAGAAAAGTGAAATAGATTTTGATGGCGCAAAGCGTCGCACCGGAACAACCTGGCAGATTCCAAGTGGGCAGACCTATCAACTTGGGCTGGTGTCTTCTGCAACACACATGGGCATGAAGTTGAGCGACATTGTTGCAAGCAAGGACTCGCTCCAAGTAGGACAGACAACCATTCCATTGCAGAATGGAATTATGGAGTTGGACTGGCCGACTTCAACCTTTGATGGTGGATTTGAAAAGTGGTCACAGAGTGAAATGGAAGGCCAAGAACGTCACGCAGTTTCGATTGGGACTTTGATTGGTCTCAGCGATGATCGTCAGCAACAAAGGAAAAACGAAAGACGCCTTGATGAGATGCGCGGAAAAGTTCTTGGATTCGTTGCGGAGTGGAATACGCCTGCAATTGCAGCGAAGTCTTCGAAAGAATTCGCTGAGATTCTGGACGACGCAAGGATGAATGATGCGATCCCTGCGAATGCTGCTGATGCGGTCGACGACTTTCAGAAAATCTTCGAGGAAGTAGATCGAGGTTCAGTCGATCTTGCGAATCGTTCGGGCGAACTTCGAAAAAAGTTGAACGACAAACTGGTGTTCCTTGGTTGGACAGCAACAGGCGCATTGGCGGATTTCATTCCGACTCCATATAACCCCAAAACGCCTGGGGTCTTTGTACATGCCGTCGTCGCAGACATGGTGCTGAGCAATCATTCGCGTGATGAAGCGCCAGATTGGATACAGCTGTTCGCCATCTTCTTGTTCGGCGGAATGGCTTCGCTTTGTGCATGTCGACTCGCCACTGGTTGGAGTGCAGTTGCCTCAGCAATTCTTGTGACAATTTGGCTCTGGTCGGCGGGCCGATTTGCTTTCAATGACTTGCATCTCATTATGCCGCTTGTTGGACCAGCGGTCGCGCCAGTTGCTTCGTGGGTGACAGGAACCGCTGCAATGGCAGTCTTGACTTCGCGCGATCGCGCTCGAATTACGCGGCAATTTTCAGCCCGTGTGTCACCGCAATTAGTCCAGCGTTTAGCGAATAATCCTGACGCCCTCACCATGAGTGGACAGGAGCGCGAGATTACAGTGATCTTTGGAGATCTCGCGGGATTTACCACGATCGCAGAACAACTCGGCGGTCCTGGTGTGGTGCGAACTCTCAATTTGTATCTCGGTCGTTTGTCGGATGAGTTAGTTGCACGAGACGCCTATGTCAATAAATTCTTAGGCGACGGTTTTATGGCATTTTGGTCAGCATTCGGCGATGAACCACGGCAGGAATCACTTGCAGCAGAGAGCGCAGTCGCATGCCAAGCAGCGATGAGGGAACTGGCAAAGAATTCAGAATTCGGTTCGCCGAAGATTTCTGTACGACTTGGAATCGCAACGGGAATGGCAGTCGTCGGAGACTGCGGTGCGCCACCGAAACTGAACGATTACACCGCGATCGGCGATGTCGTGAATCTTTCGGCACGCTTAGAAAGTGCGAACAAACAGTTTGGTACAGGCGTCCTGATCGACGGTGCAACGCATCGGGGAATTATTGCGCAGGGGGGGAATTCTTCTATCAAGATTCGAGCACTTGGGGCAATCATTGTTGTTGGTCAGTCGAAGCCAATTGAAATCTTCGAAGTCGTTGGACTCGATGCAGATGATTTGTGGATCGCAGCAACGGAACATGCCGCAGCACTGTTTCGGGCACAAAAAATTGATGAGTCCGCCGCAGCATGGAAAGAATTCGAGACGCGATTTGGCGAATCGAAAGTTTCCAAGATGTACTTGGAGGCGATTGAATTGATTCGAGAGGGAGAAGAAGTATCGGACGGAGTCTTGCGTCTTCGAGCAAAGTAAATGCTAGAAGAGTCTCTTCACAATGATCGCAGTGCGGTCATCGTCTGTTGCCTTCGCTTGCGCAAATTCGAGCGAACAGCGATCGAGTTCTTGGCGAATCGCATCTGCGGATTCATCTTTCAGTCTTCGGATTACTTCGAAAACTCCGTGCTCGCTCCATAAAGTTTGGGCAGGCGACATTGCTTCGTAATACCCATCGGTGATCAAGATCAACATGTCACCAGCGCCCAGTTCGACGATCCGTGTTTCCTCATAAGAAAATCCTGGCATCAAGATTCCAAACGGCGGGGCATCGCTATCGATCTCTTCGAAGTGATCCTTCTCGCGTCGGTAGACATAGACGGGACCCTGTCCTGCGCTGAAACATTCGATGCTCGCTGTAGCAAGATCCAGAATCCCAAGCCATCCAGTCACAAAGCGTCCTGATGGAAGATCTTCGTTCAATTGAGTATTCATTTCACGGGCGATCGGACCCAATTTTTGTCCAAGTCGAGCTGAGATGCGAAGCATTCCTCGGGCCTGCATCGAAGAGAGTGCGGGGCCAACACCATGGCCAGTTGCGTCTCCAAGAAAAAAGAAGACTTTGTCAGCTGCTTCATCACTATTTGCAATGGTTCCATCTCGCATTCCAAAGACATCGAAGGCATCTCCTCCGCATTCTTCGGCGGGAGTACTGAAGGCAGCGATGTCAAACGCAGGATGGGCTGGTAGAAACTTAGGAAAACAACTTTCTTGAATCTCCTTTGCGACCGACATTTCCTGCTGCAATTTTACTTTGTCAAGATGGTCCTGAATCAGATGGGCTCGCCGCAGCGCAATTCCAGCTTGCGATGCGATGCCAGCGCCAAGTTGTTCATCCGCAGAATCGAAAACACCCTTGCGGGTATTGAGCACTTGCGCAACACCGACAAGATCGCCGCTATGGTCGACGAGTGGAATCGCCAAGATCGATTTCGTTCGATATCCAGTTCGCTTGTCTACCTCGCGGTTGAATCGATCGTCGATGTACGCGTCTGGAATGTTGATGATCTCTCGACTTGTCGCGCATGCGCCTGCAATCCCCGCTGTTGCAGGGAAACGAATCTCAGCGTTGCTCGATCCTGCGACTCCATGTGCGACGTGAATCACAAGCTCATTTGTATTCCTGTCATATGTGAAAACAGTTGCGCGATCGGCCTCGAGAAGATCTCTCAACGCATCGATGATCACTCCCAGAACAACAGGTAAATCAGAAGATTCTCCAAGCCGCTTGGAGATTTCAAGCAATTTCTCGAGCGCGCCATCATGATGACCCTTTGCAGTAGTTTTTTCTGGGTTGTGGGGCACTGACAATCTCGTTTATTTCTTTTCCGTTGATGTCGCAGGGGGAGCTGCTGCCGCCGCCGCGGAGGCCTTTGTCATCTGAGGATAGAGCAAAATGCGATCGTGACACATCAAGATCAGATCGTTTGAACCGTCAGCGCTGACATCTTCGATGATCGCTTGACTTGGTTCAAACTCTCGCGGTTCTCCACCAGAAAAGAGGCGGCTTTCGAAGACACGGAAACTGAGCGCGGGAATCAAGGTGTGAGATTGACTGATTCCAAGTACATCGAGCATCTGCTTGCCTGCATCAAGCACGACCAAGTCTGTCATCCCGTCTTGATTCAAATCACCAACGCCAAGTTCGTGAGGAACGCGACCCAGATCATCGGTGCGCCACGAGGAGAGTTCGTCAAGCTTCTCGCGCGTTCCACTGAATCGCAGCACGCCGAAGCCATCATTCCCAACCAGCAGCAATCCTTGATCTTTTCCACCGGTGAAAGGACCAGCGGCGATCGAGTTGAACTTGAATCCTTTCACGTCGAATTCATCAGCCTGCTTCCACTTCTTCGCCATTGCATCGCGAGTGAAGATAATCACTTTCCCATTTTCACTATCTCCTGCTGCGATTCGGTCGCCTTGTCGAGTGATCGATCCGAACTTTGTATCACCGCGCGGGGCATTGATTTGCTCGACCACTTGCCATCCGACTTTGGGATCAAAGCGAAGTGCGCGAATAAAGTTTCGATCGGCAACGAGCAATTCTGGACGACCGTCACCGTCGATATCAGTTGTCGTGGTGTTCTGCGCATTCGCTGCCTGTGCCAAACCAAATTGCGCCATATCTTTACTTTCGAAAATCTTGAATGTCGGCGGAGCGTCTTTCGCATCGCCTTCCTTTGGCGTTTCGTGCCGAAGCATGGTCATCGGCTTGTCTGGAGTGAAAAGCAGAAGGTCTGTCAACGAATCTTGGTCTGCATCGAGCGCAAGAATTGTGTCGGGTGCACGGCTGAGCGCTCCAAGCGGAATCGTCACTTTGCCTGTCGTTGAGCCATCCGCTGGCTGCAATTCGATCGAATAGTTGCGACCATCTTTGCCAATGATCGCCACCCAATTGCGTCCATCGATATTGACCAGCCCAAGAGCAGCCGGAACATTTCCGCCCGTGAGAGGCATCGTCTGGGGGAAATCAAGTCCGTCGTTATTGAACGAAGTTCGTCCAACGACGCCTTCCTTTTCGCTGCTGAGGAAAACTTCAGCCTTGCCGTTACCGTCAATATCCCCAGCAACTATGAAATCAAGATCGCTATACGCGGGCGAATTTTGCATGCCGACAAATCCACGGCCAGGAACCTGCTGAAAAATAGAAACAGCATTGGCTTCGGTATTCGTCGCCATGAGATCGGGAAGTCCATCTCCGTTGATATCTGCAATCGCAGTATCTCGTTTGCGATTGCCGGAATCAGTGAATGCCCACGTCTGAAGACTCGCTTCTCTGTCACCGCCTTCAGTGATTGGTTCATTGGCAACCTTCAACAGAACGACGCGACGAGATGGTTTTTCAACCACAGCGAGCGCAGCGCCTTTTTCTCCTGGAAGTGGCACAATTTCTGCATCTCGAAGTGGAGGCATTTCAAAGCGAGTTTGCGCACCAAGGGCGGAAACTCCATTCTTTTTCGACCCGAACCAAACACGAAGCGGTGCTGCATCGTCGGGCATAATCCCCACAAGATCATCCGCACCATCTCCATCAAGATCGCCTGCGAGCGTGGCGACGACATTTCCATTTCCAGCAGCGAGTTCAATAGGAGTGCCTAAATTCGAACCCGTAAATGGCCAGACTTGAATTCGTCCATTTGCAATTCCGACAAGTTCTGGTTTTTCGTCACCGAGGAGATCCATAATCATTAGTGCGTCTCGATTTGGATTGAGATTCTTAATCGTGTGCTTTCGGACGACTTCAAAAACACCTGGGGACGACTGACGCATAAAGACAATCTTTCCGCTGCCCGCGGAGTAGATCAAATCCATACGCTTGTCCCCATCAAAGTCGAATGGCAGAACTGTTCCGACTGCATCTGAGACGGGAACTTCGACACGACGAAAGCGCCAATGTTGTGGAATCTCGTTGATGCTCGATGTCGGTGGAACTTCATCAGTTGGCTTTGCGCCAACCTTCTGATAGAGCAAATCGATTCGGCTGTTGCGATTATTGATCGCAATGAGATCGCTCTTGCCGTCTCCGTCTAGATCGGCTGTGGTAAGGGGGCCGCCACCCTTGTCCACCTTGATTGCATCAACGCCATCGAATCCAAAATGATCCGAGATTCGGTTGCCACTTGGTGCTGGCGATTGCGAATAGACAATGTTTGTGGCCGAGAGGAGCGCGGATCCTAAAAGCAGGCTCGCACAATATGAAAAAGTAATTTGCATAGATGTTCTTTGAAGTTAAGCAAGTTATAGTAACGCCTCTACCAAAGGAGACCTAGACGATGTCCAAGCCAATTTCGATCACCCTTTCCGCTCTTGTGTTCTGTTCTGCTTTCGCCTTTGTTGCCGACGATGTCAAATCGCAAAAGCCTGCGGATGTTGTCATTCTTAAGAGTGGTCGACGCATTGAAGGCGAAGTCGTCAAGCGAAGCGACCGCCGCGTTTGGCTGGATGTTGGACCAGATGTCCTCGTTTTCGAAATGACAGATGTCGCTGAAGTACAGAACGCAGAGGGCGTCTCGCAGATCAAGCGGACTGAGGATTCACTTTTTTCGACCGCCGAAAATCTTCCAGAGCTTTCGCCTCGGGAACACGCCAAGATCATCGGCGCCGCTGTCATCAAAGTTTCGACTCCCGCAGGACTCGGTTCGGGAGTCATTATCAGTCCAGAGGGATATGCCATCACGAATGCACACGTTGTGCAGGGCGAAACAAATTTGCGAACAACTATTTGGTTGCCGCAGACTGATGGAACTCTCAAGCGAATGGAGATCGAAGATGTGGAACTGATCGCGGTCAACAATCAGATCGATCTTGCGTTAATCAAGATTAAGCACCCCGAAGGAAAAGCTTTCAGCTTCGCTCCAGTCATCTTGCAAGATGGATTGGAAATCGGGCAGCCAGTGTTCGCAATCGGCAATCCCCTTGGGCTTGAACGATCTATGACCCAAGGCGTTGTCTCCACGACATCGCGCAACTTTGACGGGCTGACATATATCCAGACAGATACGGCTATCAATCCTGGCAATTCTGGTGGTCCGCTGTTCAATACTCGCGGTGAAGTTGTCGGAATCACAAATATGGGAATCCGCGGAGGCGAATCTTTGGGATTCGCAATTCCAGCTCGATATGTCAAGGACTTTGTTCGCAATCGCGAGGCATTTGCTTTCGATCGAAACAACCCGAATTCTGGAAACAACTATTTGAAGCCTCCTCCACGCAAGGATTTCGAAGCACCTCCACAGGTGAAGGACGCTAGCGGTGGTTGATTCTTGTTCTGTAAAAACTGACGGAGTCTTCATTATGAAACTAAGTTCAATTCAAAAATCATTTTTCGCATTCGCAATTCTCTGTGCTCCAGTGTGTTTCTGTGTTGCACAAGGAGTCAAGTTTGAATCCATGGCACCGAAGGGCAGTGCATTAATCATTTCTGCCAAAGATGCCAACGCATCAATGATGCGCTTCGCTGAATCTCCCATTGGTCAGATCATGAAGGCTCCTGAAATTGCATCTCTTATGGTTGAAGCAAACAAAGAGACTGCACTCAAACGTTCAGAATCACTTCAGGAACTTGGAGTCGATGCAGAGGAAGTCCCTTGGCCAGGACCGATAGGCGCCGCAATTTTTGTTGAGCGCAATGAAGAACTTGATGCTCTCGAACTCGGGTTGTTGGTCTGGGCGGACTATGGTCCACGTGCTGATGTTGCCGGCAAGATTTTTGACGCAGTCATTCGAAATATGGAAAAGGAATCTGGCAAATCATTCGAGCAGGTTGAAATTGCAGGTGGAGGCAAAGCCATGCGCATTGTGCTCCCAAACGACGATGAAGGTGCAGATCCTCAAGATCCGCAACCGCCAAGCCGCCGCCGTCCGCGCGGGATGGACGCACTCGGTCAAATCTCATCTTTACCAGAGGCGATGTTTTATTTTCGCGTTGGTACGCAGTTTTTTGCGGCAAGCAGTGTCGCAACTCTTGAAGAAGCGATCGCTTCTGCAAGTGGTAAGCCAATCCCATGCGTCGCCGACACAGAGGATTGGCGCGGGATGTCAAATCTGACTGGAGATCAAGATGTCTCGATTATTTTCCTAACCGCTCCGATTCAGGCACTTCTCACGCCAGTTTTCGCAGGGCCGATGGCTTCTACACAGGTTGTGCTCAAGGAAATGTTCGGTGATATTCGTGGTTGGGCGATCACGATGAATGGGAAGAATGAACAAGCCATCTTGGATATTGCAGTCTCTGCATACATCCCCGGAGCCAAGGTTGGTTTGATGGATCTTCTTTCTGATGCATCGCCAATCATGCCACCGCCCACACTCTTGGGTGATGATGCCGTGATCTATCAGCGAATGAATGTCCGATTCGGCGGAATAATGGCAATGATTGAAGATGTTGTCGCATCACTGCCAGAGAATGAAGCCGACGCAATCGCACCGATGCTTCAACAGTATGGACCTGGAATGACCAAAGCCTTCACAAGTATTGGTCCAGAGGTCTTCACGATTGGACGCAAGGCTCCCGAAGGAGTTGAAGGCATCCAAAGTTTCACCGCAATTCGTTGCAGTGATGAGAAATCAACAAATGCATTATTGGCGACGATGTTGCCATCGATGGGGATGATGCCAAGAGATTTTCAAGGTCAAATTGTTTATGGTGGTGAAGGGCTTGGATCGGAAATTGGACTTGGCGGTGGTGCATTGGTGATGGGCGCAGAGGCACCCGTCGAACAAGCGCTTCGATCTGCGAGCGACCCTGCTGTGAAATCTCTCGGAGAAAACCCTTTGTATCGAAAATGTCTTGGCTCGCTGGCACCTGGTGAAATTGTCGGCTGGGGATATGCCGATGTACCAATACTTCTTGATCAAAATCGCAAGGCAGTCTTGGCGCTTGATGAGCGATTCGAAAATGACGCGGATGACGCTGACGCTGATGAAGAGGGTGATTCCATGGATATATTGGTTCCGACGCCATTTGTGAATGAAGCGATGAAACCAGCGCTTGAGAAAATTGATTTGGCAATGCTCAACCGATTTTTCGGTCCATTGGTATGGGATATTCGCAGTCAAGCGAAAGGCTTGCAGATGCGCGCTGTGTGGCTGAAAGCCGTTGAAGCGGTGAAGTAAGTCATCGAGCCACGGATGCAGCCATGGATGCATCTACGAATGCAGCCACGGATACAGCCACGGATACAGCCACGGAAACAGTCACGGATTTGCATAAGTGGGGCAGCCGTGAAAAGTCCTCTCGGGGCTCAGACAGTCCTCGGCGACCGACACGATCCGGTTGTTTGATGCTCGATCGCAAATTCAGTCGGCCGCCTGCGGAACTCGCCCGAGAGAACTTTCCAAAGGCTGGGCACGCAAGCGCAAGCACGACAGAAATCGAACCACGGAAAAGGCCGCAGACACAGAGTCCGCTTTAGGCAAGGGCAGCATTCTTCAGCGCTGTGTCAAGAATTACTGTCGCCCCAAACTCAAAAACGACATCACTTCCGTTTTCCCCGTCGCGCTTTCGATCCTGGTGATCCAGGCGGAACTGATCTTTTTGGCGCTTCGTCTGGGGAATCATCGCTCACCTCGATCAAATTCTGAGTCAACGCACGAACACGTACAAGTTCGTCACGCAACTTTGCCGCACGCTCAAATTGCAATTCAGTGGCGGCTTCGAGCATTTCCGTTTCGAGTTCATCGGCAAGCTGTTCGCGCGGAATTTCTCGTGGCGGAGATCGTTTGGAATGGCTGCGGCGATCGGATGCAACTTGATCTTCGAGCGCGCGACGATTCTCCTTGATGATCGTGCGCGGTGTAATAGCGTTTGCTGCATTGTGCGCCAATTGCTTCTCACGCCGGCGATTCACCTCATCGATTGCTCGTTGCATTTCAGGTGTCATCTTGTCCGCATAAAGAATGCAACGAGAATCTGCATTTCGCGCAGCTCGGCCCATCGTCTGAATGAGACTCGATTCACTGCGCAGAAAACCTTGGCGATCTGCATCCAAGATTGCAACGAGCGCAACTTCAGGAAGATCGAGTCCTTCTCTCAGAAGATTGACACCAACCAATACGTCAAAGAGTCCTTCGCGCAGATCACGCAAGATTTCGAGCCGTTCAAGCGTCTCGATATCACTGTGCAAATATCGAACACGAACTCCTTGTTC
This sequence comes from uncultured bacterium, assembly GCA_903961015.1. GTDB lineage: Bacteria > Planctomycetota > Phycisphaerae > Phycisphaerales > SM1A02 > F1-60-MAGs104. The sequence goes on along the minus strand of CAJCCX010000061.1, from coordinate 76,421 downwards.
ATGCATGAAGTTGGTCAATTCTTCGCAGAGGCGCTTGGTCAACGCTGTCACGAGTACTCGTTGTTTGTTCAGCGCAATCGGGCGGATTTGCTCTAGAAGATCTGGGATCTGACCACGTGCGCTGCGAACTTCAACTGGCGGATCGACTAGCCCCGTCGGGCGAATGATCTGTTCTGCAATGATTCCGGCAGACTTCTCCAATTCAAATGGTGCTGGAGTCGCGCTGACGAAGATGCACTGAGGAATAATCCCTTCCCATTCTGCAAATGTCAGCGGTCGATTATCTAGTGCGCTTGGCAATCGAAAACCATGTTCAATTAATGTTTCTTTGCGCCGTCTGTCGCCGAAGTACATCCCGCGAATCTGCGGGACTGCAACATGACTTTCGTCGACGAAGATCAACCAATCATCAGGCGTGCGGCCAGGGATCCGTCTGAAATAGTCCAGTAAGCAGAAACTTCGTGATCCTGCAGCACGACCTTCCATGTGCCGAGAATAATTTTCAATCCCAGGGCAGACTCCAGTTTCGGTAAGCATCTCAAGATCCCACCGTGTTCGACCAAGCAGTCGCTGCGCCTCGAGCAATTTCCCCGCTGATTGCAGTGCCAAGACTTGCTCGTTCATTTCGGCGCGAATAGAAGCAACGGCTCGAACCATCTGATCTTCTGGCATCATGTAGTGCACAGCCGGAAAGACGAAAACGCGATCATCCGTGCCAAGAATTTCCCCAGTGAGGGAATCAAAGCGTTCAATCCTCTCAACAACATCTCCAAAGAATTCAAATCGAATTGCATACTTTTCATACGCAGGCCAGACTTCAATACATTCACCTCGCACGCGATAGCAACCTCGCTCTGGCGCGACATCGTTGCGACGATATTGCATCGCATACAAAGACATCAGAAATCCGCGGCGATCCGTCGGCTCTCCGCGTGTGACGAGCGTGGTCTTATTGGCGTATTCCTCTGGAGAACCTAATCCATAAATACAGGAAACACTTGCAATGACAATCGTGTCGGATCGATGCAGCAACTGACTCGTTGCAGCTAATCGTAGACGGTCAAGATCGGCATTTCGCGAAGCATCTTTCTCGATAAAAATATCCCGCTGAGGGATATATGCCTCGGGTTGGTAATAGTCATAATACGAGACGAAATACGAGACAGCATTATCGGGAAAGAGTGCTTTGATTTCTTCATACAGCTGAGCCGCAAGTGTCTTGTTATGACTCATGATTAACGCAGGTCGCTGAGTTTGTGAGATGACATTCGCCATCGTAAAAGTCTTTCCAGTTCCTGTCGCACCCATCAGAGTTTGAAATCGTCGTCCATCACGCAGCCCTTCGCAGAGTTGCGCGATCGCCCGCGGTTGATCACCGGCAGGTTTGTATGGAGATTGCAATCGGAAGGGAATGTGCATAGAAAATCTTCGCGTTGTCCTCGCAGTGAAAGCCTAGCCCTTTGGTCCGCCAAGAAGTTCTCGCGGAGATCTTCGTGTCAAACTGCGAACTGCTGGAGCCGCAGCCAGAATGGCAGCAACTGAAGCAGCGATAAACCCTCCAACAACAACGCCGACAGGGATTTTGAACGATAGTTCAAGACCAGCCATATCTCGGTAGCAACGAGTACCCATCCACGCCAAGTAAATCCCAAAGGCACTGCCAGTTATTCCCGCAGTCATTCCGATGAGCAATGATTCAGTCAAGATCAGTCTGCTGACCAAGCCGCGACTTGCGCCGACAGCTTCCAGCACTCCCAATTCGAAGGATCGCGTGGCAATTCCTGCCGCAATCACTCCGCCGGCAGCCAATGATGCCAGCGCCATCGCACCGAGTGCAACGAATGTGCTGACAGTCAGCATGATTGCGCCGATACGAAGAATCTCCTTTCGTATCGCTCGACCGCTGGCAAAGATTGCGCCTGGTGTGGCGCTTTCGACTGCAGTTGCAAGTTTTTCTTCGTCAGCTGTCGTTGCTTCTTCTGTGATCCCCATCTGTACGAGGAATGCTTCGCGCGTGCCAAAGTTTTTCGAGACTCCGCTGAAATCCATAAAGACGCAACTGACTGCGTGCTCCATATACATGCTTTGAATTCCGAAGAATTGTGTTGCGACATCTAAACCCGCTGCGCCAACGACTCCAACGACTTCAAATGGATGATGATCTGATTCGCTTCCGAGTTCGATTGACGTTCCTGGTCCAATACCGCGTGCAGTCAAAAATTCTTCTGCGACGAGAATTGCATTGCCGTCACGTAGTCGCTTTGCTGCATAGATTGGATCTCCTTTGATCCATTCCAATCGATTCATTTGAAGGAACGGCTCCGAGTCAAATCCGATACAAACCACGTTCGGTGTAGAGAGTCCATCCAATCCAAGAACTTGCTGACCAATGATTTTGAGCGGGAGATATCCAACGGCAGCAGCGGAAGTCACTCCTGGAAGCGTTCGCAATCGATTCGTTTCCGCTGAAGAAAATCCAGTTGACTTAAAAACAAACGCGTCGCCAAATCGAATGCGTTCGCTAATGTCACTCAGTATCGCATTGCCATTTGTCCAAGTACTTACGAGCACCGAGACGCCAACCATCAATGCACCAGCGACAAGTCCAAATCTCCAAGGATTTGCGGCAAGTGACCCTGATAAGAGTCCTTTGGGAATGCGTAGAAAACTTTCCAACCATGGAGAAAGTATTCGACCGACGATCCACAGAGTTGGAACCGAGAGCACGAAAAACGCAATGTGCAATAACGGAAGCCCTCCCAAGACATATCCCCAGAAACGCGACTCTTGATCTGAGATCATGAGCAGCGAAAGTTGAATTGCAATGCATGCCAAACCACATACACCCGCAATCCAAATACCTCTGACGGATGCAGCACTTACTTGTGTTCCAAGCGCACGAAGTACAGAAACGCGCGAAGCCTTCCATGCTGGCCACATTGCGCCAATGATTCCTGCAGCAGTCGAACCGATAATCGCCAGAACGATCCCAGTCCACGACACCGAAAGTCCAGCAGGCAACATTTCGCGGTAATACTCAGCTGCAATCCAAATCGTTGCAATTCCCAGCGGTATTCCAGCAGTGCCAGCAATCAGACACAGTGCAGCACCTGCGAATAACTGTCCGCAAAAGAGTTGTGAACGGGACGCGCCAATGCAACGCGCCATCGCAAACATTCGCTGTTGCTCGCCGATTGCAGTGGTCATCGCAGTCGCAACGATGAACGAGCAACAAAGAAAACCAAGCATGGTCGCAACTGCAAGAGCGATCTCACTTCCGCGTGTGGGTCGATCGAGCCCACTCTTAGCAAGTTCGATATTTTCTAATTGCAAGGGCAATGCGATCTTTGCAGCATTCGCTTTTACCCACTCATTTGTGTCCACACCTTTCTGAAGCACAATCGAAATGATCGATACATCGCCATCTCGATCATTGACGGCGGCGAGTACCCGACGAGAAAGATGACCCTTCGGTCGTTGAAGCGCACCAAGCGTGGGTCGTTCAAGCACTCCAGTCACTGTCAATTGGACAGGATCTCCAAAGTGAATGACAGACAAGACTGTCCCAGGCTGGGCATTCAATAAGCCAGCCGCAAGGGGATCGATACCGATTTCGTTTTCAGATTCCGGTGCACGCCCCACGGTGTACTTCACTTGATCGAATGCGCGGTCTTCTGCGAGATCGGTCCCTTTGCATTGCAGAGTTGCGTGCAATTCCCGTCCTTGCGAATCAACGGCACCATCCGCGCGACGAACCGAAATCGATCCATTCAATCTTCCAGCTGCAGCGACGATGTTTGGAAGGGTGCGAATAAGTTCAAGTTCGCTCGCATCAAACTCTGCTCCATGTTGGTGAACGACTCTCGCATCGGCCTCGCCGATCAATGTGCCCATGCGCGCTTCAATATTTGTCAGCGCCGTGGTGAATGCGCAACTGATCGTGACCACAAGCGTCGATGCAAGAGCGACAGACACTCCGACAAGAATCGTGCGGCTAGGCCGTCCGAGCAAGCTCAGACGAGCGATGTGCCAACTGGGAGGGATCGAGTCCATGACTTTCAAATTCTCCTGCGACGCGGCCATCTTTCAGAATGAATGTCCGCTGACAATGTGAGGCGGCGATCGCCTCGTGAGTCACCATCAACACAATCATTTTCCGCTTTGAAGCTGTCTCTTCCAGCAATCGCCAGAGTGCTGCGCTGCTTGTTGAATCCAAATTTCCTGTGGGTTCATCCGCAAGAATGACAGGGGGTGAAAACAACAATGCTCTGGCGATCGCAACCCGCTGTTGTTCACCGCCGGAAAGCGCCTCGGGCCGGTGATGCAGCCGATCGCTCAATCCAAGCTCACCAAGAATTTCTCGTCCTCGAGTTTCCAACTCCTTTGTTGGTCGTCCGTCGAGAACTCCAGGCAATACTGTGTTTGCAAGCGCATCGAGTGTCGGCAGTAAATTGAATTGTTGGAAAATCACGCCGATCTCTCGACGGCGATATTTCACAAGCTCATTTTCTTGCATTGAATGAACAGCACAACCGCCGACAATTATGTCTCCAGTATCTGGGCGATCAAGTCCTGCCAACAAATGAAGCAGCGTGCTCTTGCCACTTCCAGAGCGACCCATCACAGCATAAAAGCCGGGTTCGCGAATTTCTAAATCAACCCCTCGCAGCGCTTCGACGTCACGCACTCCTGTTTTCTTGCCGGTTTTACTTGACGATACAGAACCCGCAAGTGAGTAGGTCTTTCGAACTCCGCGAATGAAAATCGTTGCGTCAACCGACTGGATGCTTGGCGTCATAAGTAGATGCGTCCATCAAACCGCCCAATTTTCCAACATCCGCTGCACGCATTTTCACCAACCATCCCTTGCCAAATGGATCGCTATTGACGAGCGAAGGGTCTTTGACCACTTCTGTATTCACTTCAACGATAGAACCAGCAAGCACGCTATAGATATCGCTCGTGGTCTTAACACTTTCGACTTCCCCAAGGCTCGCGCCAGATTCGATCGCTGTTCCACTTGGTTTCATCTGGACATAGGTGACGTCAGTCAGCTCATTCGCTGCGAATTGGGTGATTCCGACCACAACGGTCTCTCCTTCGACTCGGAACCATTCGTGCGATTCGGTGAATTTGCAATTTGCAGGACTTGCCATGTGTTTCTCCTTAAGATGGGGATGCGGATCATAGCCACCTGTTATCCTCTGCGTATCGGTTTGGTCGAGAGTTCAATATGAGTAACCAAATTCTTCTATCACTTTCAGGCTCGTGCCTGCTTCAGCCCATCCCTCGAAAGGGAACAAAGTTGAACTTGCTCGATATGCCACAATTTGTTGCGGAAGAATTGGAGCTTCGCGGTTTAAATCTTCCTGTGGAGTTGATTCGGGGCCAAAATGCGGCAATGCTGGAAAAAGTCCGTGATCAGGCGGATCGCGTTCACTGTCCATGCTTAATTCTGTATCAAGACGAGCCCTTAGATTTTCACGGCAATCCAGAAGGTGCGACTGCGACACTCAAGAATCTCGGTCGTGCAGCAAAAATGCTTGGGTGCGGTGAATTAGCTGTCCGAGTCAATTGCCCAAGCGAGAGCATTCTGTCCGTCTCCGCTGCAATGAAAAGTGCCGTCGCGGTACTCCAGCAATTTGAAGTGAATTTGTTGATTCGTCCGTCAGTCAAGCCTGTCGATTCTCCCGAAGTCCTGATGGAATTAGTGAAACGTATTGGCGGATTTCATATCAGCGCAATGCCAAGCTTTGCGAATGCTCACGCAACCGGAAACGGCACCGAAACATTGCGAAAACTTGCGCCATATTCTGCTGCGATCGAAGTGACGATCGCAGGATTCAACAAGGATGGCGGGCATCTGGGATACAACCTTGACGAGTACATCGAATCTCTCTTGACTTTGGGATATGTCAACAAACTTTCGATTCACTGGTGTGGCACAACCAATTGGGTTCAAGGAATTCAAAAGTCTCGTGAGCGCCTGATGGAATTGATAGGACGAGAGGATCCTGTCGCATGATGGTGCCGATCATCGTCACAATCGATGGTCCAGCCGGTACTGGAAAGTCTTCTGCCGCATCTCAGTTGGCAGATCGGCTTGGATTTGACATGTTGGATACTGGAGCGATGTATCGCGCAGTTGCCTTGCTTGCGGTGGAACAGAAAATTGACCCGCATCATGAATCCGCACTCGCTGTTGCCATGGATCGTGCGACTTTGGATGTGGATTTTTCTTCTCGACCTCCGACGATTCTCTTGGACAAGCGAGATGTGCGCGAACGCATTCGCGATGCGGATGTCACCAGTATCGTTTCGCTCGTGGCATCTCATCATGAAGTTCGTGTTCGACTTGTAAACGCTCAAAGGCAGGTCGCACTACAACACGAAAGATTGGTCACGGAAGGTCGAGATCAGGGAAGTGTTGTCTTTCCAGATGCAACTGTTCGCGTTTGGTTGGATGCCCGTCCTGAGGTTCGTGCTCATCGACGCACTGAAGAATTGCGTGCGCGTGGCCAGTTGGTTGATGAAAAGCGCGTACTTGCTGAAATCGTTGAACGTGATGCATCTGATCGTGGTCGCGCAGAAGGTCCCTTAAAACAACCGATTGGTTCTGTGTCAATCGATACCAGCGATCTTTCATTTCAAGATGTCGTGCATCAACTCGAACGTCTCGTCCGCGCCAAATTGCACGATTCAAATGTCGGCTGTGGTTGCGGGGGCAGTGCGTGAGAAATTCTTTCGCCCACCGGCGTCGGGCGCCAGGTGCGGGCTTTGCGAAGACAGTATTTTGGGATGCATGCTCGCAGGTCTGTCAAAGCGCATTGTCTTGGCGATACCGTTTTCGAGTCGAAGGCGCACATCATGTTCCTCGTCACGGGCCTGTCATTTTTATCGGAAATCATCAGTCATTTTTGGATCCGATGATTCACGGTCTGGCTGTCGGTGATCGCGTTGCTCGCCCAATGGCGAAAGAAGAACTTTTTCGCAATCCATTTTTTGGTGCGCTCCTGCGCGCACTCAACTGCATCTCAGTTCGTTCGGATGGTGGCAATCGAGATGCCGTTCGAACTGCGCTGGACGAACTCGCCGCGGGTCGTGCAATCATGATCTATCCAGAAGGATCTCGATCTCCTGATGGTTCAGTGAAAGAATTCCGTCGAGGCGTCGAATTGCTCGCGCGAAAATCGGGTGCTCCGATTGTGCCGATCGCAATTGATGGCGCGTTTGATATTTGGCCAACAGGAGCAAAAGCCCCGCGTTTGCAGGGGAGAATTTGGGCAGCGATTGGTCCTGTCATTTCACCAACAGAATCTGCGGCCCTCTTCGCCGATGCTCCCGCAGGCTTGGAAGAAATTCGCAGGCGCGTGAATGAACTCATGCATCACTGTCGCATGCGACTTCGTAGTCATTCGGGAGGGGTATACCCAGCGATTGGACCCGCAGATGAACAAGCCTGAGTCCAATTCACAAGAGAGTCCTTCTCGATTGCCTGAATGCACTCCGCGCGAAGCCGCAGTTGCTGTCTCGCGACTCATCATTGAGCGAGGATTCATCGCATACTTCGCAGGTGGCTGTGTACGTGATGAAATACTCGGTCTCGTACCCACCGATTTTGATATCGCAACGAGCGCTCCACCTGAAGAAATAGCCAAGATTTTCCGCAGTGCGCGCGGAGTCGGCGAGGCTTTCGGCGTCATGCTCGTTCATTGGAAAGGTCGCGTGATCGAAGTGGCTACTTTCCGAAGTGATGGGGAGTATCTCGATGGCCGTCGTCCAAGCGACGTTCGATTTGTAAATGCGAAGGAGGATGCGCAGCGTCGAGATTTCACAATCAATGGTCTCTTCCGCCATCCCTTGACTGGCGAGATTGTGGATTTCGTTGACGGTCAAAAAGATTTGGCGAATCGAATTCTTCGTGCAATTGGCGATCCGTCGGCGCGATTGCGTGAAGATCGGCTGCGCACTCTGCGCGCTGCGCGCTTTGCTGCTCGTTTCGAAATGACAATAGATTCTGCGACAGAACTGGCAATTTGCGCTGCCGCACGCGACTTGAGTGGTGTCAGCCGAGAGCGCATCGGTGGCGAGTTTCGCAGAATGTTTTCGCATTCAACACGCTTGCGCTCGGCGCAATTGATTGAGAGATGGGGACTTGACGCACCGGCGCTCGCCGAGTCGAATTCGATTGGCGCGTGCGCGCGAATTTCTGGATTGCCGAGCGAAGTTTCATTCGCAACTGTCTTGGCTGCTTGGCGTCTTGACCGTGCGGAGCGCGCACCAAATAATTCATCTGGTGCTTGGAGGGAATCACTCAATTTGTCTGGGAATGAATCCAAGGAGATGATTGAGATTCTTGAGATCGTTTCCACGCTTGATTTAAAGTGGGACAGTTTGCCGCCATCGGCTCGTAAACGCCTCGCATCTCGAAGCGCATTTTCTTCTGCTCTGAAGGTTTTGTTTGGTGTCGCGCCCGAGCGCGTTATCGAAGTTGGCAAGACCGTGGCCCGCCTTGCGACAGAGAGTGGCGGTCTCGCTCCAGAACCATTTGTAAGCGGCTCAGATTTGATCGCAATTGGATTCCAACCCGGCCCTCGATTCAAAGGGATTTTAGACCAATTGTACGACCTCCAATTGGAAGGGGCTCTCAATTCCAAGGAGGAAGCGATCGTCGCGGCTCGCCTCGAATGGAATCGCTGACGGGCAATTGCTCCTTGAGGTTTTTGATCATGCGAATGGAGAAAAACTCCAAACGGCACGATTGGTTTTGAGAGGATTTATGGCTATGATCTTGCGATGATCCGCACAAAAATTCTGTTGGCATTTGCAGTAGGAAGTATCACGCTTTTCGATGTCAGTTCTTTCGCACAGTCGAAGCCTGCGACAACACCACCTGCGACTTCCAAGCCTGCGAAACCTGCAACGCAATCGGCAAAGGCCACTCCCAAAGTGGTCGCAAGCAAAGAGCCCTCAGTTTCAGCCGCGACCGTCATTGCCACAGAAAAACCGAAGACGGTTTATGTCGTTCCGATGGGATTAAAAGACAAAGGGCAATTCGGTCTCGATATTCATCCACAAGTTTATGAGCAAATTGCCAAAGATATCACGGAAAAACGCCCAGACATTGTTGTATTCGTCTTGAACTCTGCGGACATCGATAGTGTGAGGTATCTCGGTGATGATCCAAGAAAGTTCGGAATCTTTGACGACGATGGGATTCGCAAGATGTCACGAAATTTGAAAGAAGTGATCGAAAAAGTCGGAGCAGAACCGATAATGATTGTTCGAGACGCTGTTGGCTACAGCGCACTGTTGGGATTATCTTGGCCGAATATGTATATGACAGACTCAGCCCGATTGATGGGGCTTGAGCGTATTCAGGAACGGACGAATGTTGCTGATCCTGAAGTCCGCGCAAAATTTCGTGAAGCATTTGTTGGAATCTGCAACGGTTTCCTCATCTCAGGAGGCTATGACCCAGCCATAGGTTTAGCGATGATGCGAGAAGACAAGATGCTCAGTGCAAGTTTCAAGGGCCGTGACATCGTCTGGTCCGACGATGCAAAGGGAACGTGGGTTGTCGATGGAAGCACCGAAAGAATTACTGCACATTTCACCTCAGAAATGGCAGAAGAACTTGGACTTTCCGATGGGACGGTCTCTGATGATGACGCAACTATGATCGAAGATCTGATGTACCAACGGGGCATTCGTAGTTTCGAGCGAATGCCTCTAGGTGGTGAAGTCTTGGTTCGGGAATATATCGAAGGTTGGAGAAAAGGACTTGCAGATTGTGCGAAGTCGTATCCGCAGTACCAAGAAGCTATGGGTGATGCCCAAGGGAAGGACGAAAAAAAGAATCTGACGAAGGCAAAGGGGATCTTGGAAAAGGTCCTATCAATCATTAAGAAGTATCCTGCGGTTGCAATTAAATTGAATCAAGAATTCGGACTCTCCAAGTTGGAAGTCGAGACTGAGTTGCTGAGATTGCAAGAACGGATTCGTGGCCTGAGTAAATCGACGGCGCCCCCTCCATCAGGTGGTGGCAAGAAGGGCGGCGGCGGAGGTATGGGGCCTGGTTCAAGTCTTTCAAACAAGTAATAAATTTTGGAGTTTTCTATGAAACATCTTTCACTTTCGCCATTCAAGCAAATTTGCATTGCGTGCATTCTTTTAGCTGGTCAATCACAACTCTTTGCTCAGTCTTCTCCAGCGAAAAGCCCGGGGAGCACTGTTCCTGCAAAGTCGGATTCGAAAGCGGGGGCGAAATCTGCTGCAACGGCCGTGGCTCCAATCCAAAAGACAAAGAAGCAAGTTTTCGTGCTTCCGCTAGATGGCATGGTTGGAATCGGTTTGCGTCATGATGAGATGGAGCAAGTTGAAAAGATTGCTGACACATTCGGGCCTGGTCAAGTGATTGTCTTGCGAATCAATTCCAATGGTGGTCTCGTGACCGAAGGAGATTTGATTGCTGCAACCTTGACTCGAATCAAGAACAAGCATCGGCTTGTCGCTTGGATCGAAAAGGCAATTTCTGGCGGTGCATTTACGGGTCTCTATTGCGATGAAATGTATTTCATGCCAGAAGCAGCATTGGGTTCAATCACGATGCTCAATGGAGCAACTCGTGAAGAAATTACATCAGCTCGTGAAGACTGGAAATCGCGAGTCGCAGAAGCATGCGCTGCAGGCGATAGGGACCCCAAAATTGGGCCTGCAATGGTTCACTCCGAAGTCGAATTGTCTTACGACAAAGTTGGAGACAAGGTCACTTTTTACAATGATTACAAGCATGAGTTTAAACTGAGCGATAACAAAGAGAACCTCGATTTCAGTGCCCAATCCGCAGAGCATTCTGGGTTTTCAGATGGAACTGCTGCAACGGAGATGGACTTGTATCGCGAACTTGGAGTGAATGACACGACGAAATTCGAAGCCAACAATGCGGGCAAAGAAATCGCAGAAAAATGGCAAAAACTGATCAACGGCGCGAAGGAGGAGGTCCCTCTTCTCATACAAAAGCGCGGGATTGAAGGATCAAGTCAGGGTGGCGTTGCCTTCCTTCAGGCTCGAATTCGTAATACTCAGAAGATCGTCGATTGGTACAAGAAGTGCCCAGCAGAAATGACTTACGACTTGCAAATTGGCGAAGAGGCGATCGAACAATTGAAGGAAGAGATTGTTCAGATGCGAAAGCAGATCAAGGAAATGCAAGCTGGATCACAGCCAGGCGGTTGAGTTTGTTCATCCCACTTCGCGGCGTTGAAACATCGCAGTTGCTAATGCGAGTGCTGCAAACGTCATCAGTACGGCGTAGGGAACGACAAGAGAAATATATTCCATAGGTATGGGTTGTTCTTGGTTGACAGCGTCAACGACCCAGAAAACCTGGAAATTTGGGAGTATGGCATATCCCGCCTTGTAACCCCAGAGTGCAAGGTGATCCATATCAAGTGAACCTCCCTTCGCAGCCTCGCGCACGGAAATCAACTGTTCTAGAGCCAAGATTTTTCTGGCAAAGATCCAGTCCGAAAGCAGTCCGAGCACCAAGATCGCAAGGGTGATTCCCATTGTTAACACTTGCCCCAATCGGGTACTGATTGCCACAGCAATTGCTGAAATGATTCCTAGAGAAAGGAACATCAGCAAAATTGAGAGGACTAAGTCGAAACGGAACTCCTTTTCGGCAGGAATCGAGGCCCAATTCCAATCAAAGAATAAACTGAGCACATATGCGACAAGCAGGAGAGGACCGCCAAGGAGTGTCGTAACGGCGGCGAAAGATTTCCCATAGAAAAAATTGCACCAAGTTGCGGAGCCGATTGTCAAGAAAACCGCCGAAACGCCAAAGACTACGCATGGCCATCGAACATGAGCAGCAGCCGTTTGTAGGACGCCGTGAACTTCTACGAGAAGAAACCCAAGTGCAGGAACAGCAGTGCTGGCGAATAACGCAAGCGTAACTCCGAGGTACTTCCCCAAGATGAAGGTCACTCGCGAGACGGGTTTGGAGACAACCATAAGCACCGTTCGATTTGAAATTTCTTGATTGACGACGGCGGTTGCCAGAAATGCAGCTAAGAGTGCACCACACATAAAAACAGTTGAGAGTCCAATATCAACATACATCCTCTGATCATCCATCATGGTAAATGCGGAAAGCGGATTACTCATGAGCACAAGAAGTGTCGAGGCGATCAAAATGACAAGCGAAATTGGTTGACGAACGCACTCAAAGAAAGTGTTTTTGGCGATTGCCAGAAGTTGTTCAATAAATCCCATATCGGTAAGCGATTCTACGGCGCATTGCTTCCAAATGTTTGCATCGATTGGAACTTTGATCAGCGTGTGCCCGTTTCATTTTTAAGGCTGACCGGCGACTTCAATCCGTTCATTCCCTGTTCGAAATGCCGAACCCAATCATTGATTTGACCGTAAACTCCTGACACAGATGAATCGAGATCAATTCGTATATCAACAGGCAACACGTGTCTCGGTTTTTGGACTTGCAATTCAGGTCCCCCTTGGTCTCTTTTTGCTCATCTTTGGAAGGGTGACTGGTGATTCATCTTTTATCTTGGCATCTGTCTATGTCCTGACTGGAGTCTTGATCTGGCTCTCTTTGATTGTTCTGTTTCATCAACATGGTCTCGAGCGAATAGAAGCGCTGGAAAATGAGGAGATTGATGAAAGAAGAGTTGGTGATCAGAGCGTGTTTGAAGGAGAACGCGAACCGAGCCAAGCTGCGAGCCGTCGATTGCTCTTTATGCATCAGTGGCTCATGCCCACAATGAGTGGAATTGTTGCAATCCTTTTGTCTGGAATTTCATACTTCACGATCACTTGGTTGGCCCGACTCGACGATACTGCGGGCAATGCTGTGACCTTTGGAGTTGGGGGTTTTCTTGGATGGCAGCTCGCCATTTGCGCTGTCCTCGCACTTTTTTCATTCATTTTCTCCCGATTTGTGGCGGGAATGGCTCAAAAGTTGGCATGGCAGAATTTGCGTGGTGGCGCTGGTGCGATGGTCGGCAACGCACTCGTCTTACTCGCAATTGCAGTCGGAATCGTTTTTCAAGTTTTTCGAAAGCCAGCAGTTCTTGAGGGAATTGCATACGGAATAGCAATCTTTCTCGCGATCATAGCTGCTGAAATTTTCTTGAATCTCATACTAAACATTTATCGCCCTCGTCGACACAATGAACTATCACGCCCTGCATTCGATTCCAAATTGCTTGGGCTTGCCGCAGCTCCCGACTCCATCGTTCGAAGCATCAATGAAGCCGTCAACTATCAATTCGGTTTCGATATTACGAGTTCATGGGGCTATCAATTGCTCTTACGAAGCATCTTGCGACTGTCTCTTCTTGGCATTGTGGTACTCATCTTGATGTCTATGGTTGTTGTCGTGCAGCCAGGAGAACAAGCAGTGCGATTGCGTGGAGGGAAAGTTGTCGGCGAGATCGCGCATGGTTCCCTTGTCTTAAAGTGGCCATGGCCATTTGAGTCAATTGAACGCTTTAATGTTGGGCAAATCAGATCGCTTGTTCTTGGATCTAAACTCTTGCCAACTTCCAAGGTCAATCTATGGCCGATCGAGGGAGAGCCTGATTCAAGTCGGCGTCCGTTCATCGTCTTGGCGAAGTCGATTGACCGTACCCAAGAACAATTGGGATATCTAGGTGTTTCATCACCTTTATCTGTAAAAGATCAATCTACTGATACTTCTCAAGTGGTCACTCAGTTTGCACTCGTTGATGCTGATATTGTTTTGGAGTATCGAGTCAAAGAGGATGGATTACTTGAGTACCTGAATTTTTCTGGGGATATTCGTTCGCGCAGAACAATTCTTGATATGAGAGAACGAGCACTCAGAGCACTTGCTCTGCGAGAGGTCAGTCAATACCTTTCAACTCGAACCCTCGACCAAGTCCTCTCTCCAACTGGAGATTCGCTTGTCCTTCAGTTGAAGCAAAGAATTCAAGCGGCATTCGATCGAAGTGGAAGTGGCGTAGAGGTTGTCGGAATTTTGATTCCCGTGCTTCGTCCCCCAGCAGGTGAGCCTGCGGGGATGTTCGAAGAGCTCTCCATCGATATTCAAAACGCTCGGAAAGTTGTTGACGAGGCAAATCGATTGGTCAACACGACGATGTCAACTCTTGTCGGAAGTCCTGATATAGCCCGTCGGGTTGTGCTCGACATCAACTTGCTTCGTGACATTGAACGCGAGCACGGCAAAGATTCTCCGGAGGCATTGCAAAAACGTTCAACGATTGAAAATATGATTGTTGATGCCCGTGCACAGGCTGCCAGCATTATTGGCGTTGCCAGAGCGCGACGCTGGAGCATGTTGATGAGCGCTCGCGCAACTGCGAGCGAAGTCTTGGGGCAAGCTCCTTCCTATCGAGCTGCACCCGAGATTTATCGAGAAAGAGCGATCATGGCAGTTTTGTCACGAGCTCTCGCTGCGGCTCGTATCAAATATGTACTTGCAATTGACCCCTCGCGTATCGAATTTGATGTCCAGATGGAACAACCAGAGCCTGGATTGAATCTAGGCGACTACCTCGAGAAAAAGGAATAGAAATGATTCGTAAAATTCCAATTGTAATTGCCTGCATCATCGTCATCGTGCTTGTGCTTTTTAACACCACCTATGTGGTCAACTTCCACGAGATTGCGGTACTCACGCGATTTGGAAAGCCCACAGGAATTCAGCGCGAACCAGGCTTGCATCTGAAGGCGCCACTCTTTATTGATCAAGTCGCAAAACTTGATGCACGACTTCAATTTATTGAAAGCCCAATCGAGACAGTATTGACTAAAGATGGTCAACAAGTCCTTGTTCAGGCATATCTATTGTGGCGAGTCGAAGAATCGAATGATGCCCCTCTGCAATTTTTCGTTTCATATGGATCTTTAGAAGCAGCTGGAAAAGATTTGGAAACACGGCTCCAGGGTGCTGTTCGTTCTCTTGGCGGTTACAGTTTCAGTGAGTTAATCGGGCAAGGAAGCAAGATCGCAGAAGCCGAGTCGGCAATTCTGGTCGACCTTCGTTCAACAAAGCTTGTTGGTATAGAACCGGTGAGTGTTGGAATCTCGCAAATCATTTTGCCCCCAAAGACAACCGTAGCTGTTTTGCGCAGAATGGCGGCAGTTCAACAAACTTTAGCGACTCTTGAGGCATCAAAAGGAAACTCTGAGGCGGAAGCAATTAAAAGCCAAGCGGCCAGTTCTGCGGACACGATCCGAAATTTTGCGGCGCAATGGGCAGCCGAAATAGAAGCATTGGGAAATGAAGAGTCGACTCGGTATTACCAACTTATGAAGGAGGAATCAGACCTTGCTATTTTCCTTACTTGGCTTGATACATTAAAAAGTTCACTCTCTGGAAGTACCACATTCGTAACGGATCTCAACCGTGCACCATTTCATTTACTTGATTTGGGGGCAGTCGGCGGTCCAGGTGCAATTCCAAAGCCAAAGAATCCATACATCGTCGATGCTGATCCCGTTGTTCCTTCGGAGAAGGGAAGTAACTGAAATGGCAAGCAAGGATCAATCCAATTCTCCAATCAATTCCAATGAGGAGGAATCAGATTCTTCCCATTCCAATCGAATTGGGAAGAGTGCGCGACTCGAAATTGGAACCACTGGAAACGATCGAGCTTCAATGCGTGAAGCTATGGATCCAGCCAATCAAAGTTTGGGTGAGGCTCTTCGACTTTCCTATCGATTACTCCAATTCGCTATAGCTGGTTTAGTGATCACATTTCTCGTCTCTGGTTTTCAATCAATACCTGAAGGCGTGACTGGTGTTCGGACGGTTTTTGGACAAGTTGTAGGCGAGCCTGGCGATGAAATCGTTGAGCCTGGGCTTCATCCATTTTGGCCTTTTCCCGTTGGTGAATTCAGCACGATGCAACAAAAGCAGAGCATTGAAGTTCGCGATGCATTTTGGCCGTTTCGAGCGCAAAAAGATGTGACATTTGATATGGCAACGGATTCTGCGGATGAAAACGATCCTATTCGCCCGGGTCGGGATGGTTCTGTGATTACTGCGGATGGAGATCTTGCGCACCTTCAATTGTCTGCGGAATACTCAATCGTCGATCCAGTAGCAATGTTGACACAAATTGGTGCGGATAAGACTGATGCACTCGTGCGTTCGGTCCTGCAGAGATCAGTCGTGCAGACATTGGCGACATACACATTGGCTGAGTTTCTCGAACAACGTGATGCGCCTGCGCTCGATATTCGCCAGAAGATGCAGTCTTGCCTCGACGAACTTCGTGTTGGTATTCAAGTCGGATCTGTTGTGATTCTTGAACGTACGGCGCCACTCGCTGTTCGTGGAGCTCTCCTGCGGGTTCAGACCGTTCGTGAAGACGCAAAGACAAATTTGGAACGTGCTCGCCAAGAAGCGAATTCAAAACTTGTTGGAGCAGCAGGCCCAAACTATTCGGCCATTCTCGCTTTGATTCAACAGTATGAAGCAACCCTGACTTCTGGAGATCAAGCGGGATCGGACAAATTGATTCGAGAGATCGGACTTCGCTTACAAGAGCCTGATATCGGTGGAGAAGCATCTCGGATCATTATTCAGGCCAAGTCTCAACAGGCAAGTTTGGTTGCATCACTCGCAACCGAAACTCGACGACTGAAAAGTCTCGCAGCGAGTTTTAAAGAAAATCCTCGTCAACTTGTTCAACAGTTATGGCTTGAAGCTGTTCGCCAATCGATTCGACAGAATCAGGTGGAAGTATTTTCCGTTCCTACTCAGTTGGCTCGATACGTCATTCGGGTGAAGAGTTCGCCTGAAATGATGCAGATTCGACGCGATGCAGAACTTGCTCGAAAGAAGTTAGAAGCATCAATGATCGGATCCAATCTTCCATCTTTTCAATTGGGCAGTAAGCAAATCATGATCGATCGCCCCGGTCGACGTTTGGAACAAAGCGGTGACAAAGGATTTGGACGCCAGTAAATTATGAGTAAATCAATTGATTCAAATTCAGCTGCTCCGATCGTCGAAGCCCAAGGACTGATCAAGGTCTTTGGTGATTTTTGGTTACGCGATAAAGCGCGTGCTGTTGATGGGATTGATTTTGAAATCAGACCAAATGAGGTTTTTGGATTACTCGGACCAAATGGTTCTGGGAAAAGCACCACGATTAAGATGCTCTTAGGTCTTCTTCGTAAAAGCAAAGGGAGGTTGACTGTCTTTGGCCGCGATCCGTCAGATGTATCGATCAAGCAAAGGATTGGATACTTGCCTGAAGAGTCGTATATGTATCGATTTCTGAATCCACAAGAAACGCTTGATTATTTTGGAAAGCTCTTTGGAATCCCCCGTAAAATTCGTAGGAAGCGGACAGACGAACTTCTAGAAATGGTTGGCTTGGAAGGGGCATCACGCCGTGCTGTAGGTGAATTTTCCAAGGGGATGACTCGTCGTCTCGGACTGGCTCAAGCTTTGATAAACGATCCGGAGTTCCTGATCCTCGATGAACCAACCTCGGGTCTTGACCCCATCGGAACGCGGCAAGTCAAAGATCTGCTACTTGATCTTCGAAGATCTGGGAAAACGATTCTGCTTTCTTCCCACTTGCTTGCCGATGTCGAAGATGTCTGCGACCGAATGGTCATCCTGTATGGTGGAAAAATTCGCGCATCTGGAACCGGCAATGAACTCCTGAGCGACACGAAGCGAACATCAATCAGTGTCCCAAGACTGAAACCAGAGACGATTGCCAAAATTGATGAGCTGATCCGCAAAGAAGAGGGTGTTGCGATTGAGAGTGTCGAATCTCCTCGGCAGAAACTCGAAGATCTCTTCATCCAGATTGTTGAAAAAGCACGGGCAGAACAAGCGTTGACAAGTGGTGCGAATCAAGGAGGACGAACGGCGGGTTTCCTTATGGTGGATGAGCAGGGCGAATCCAGCCAAGAGGTCATTGCAAAACTACAAGCGGCTGCCAACATTGTTTCTGCGCCAATTCCTTCAGAAGCGAAGTCCAAAAAACTCATTGATTCTGAAGCGGGGAAATCTATGGTGGAGGACCTCTTAACTGCGAAATCAGTCCCCGCAAAGATTCCAGTTCAACCCGTGAAGCCGACGTCGAAGATTGTGGTGGATAAATCTGTCATAGACGATCTTGTGGATGGTGATGGAGAGAAGAAGGCGTGATTCTGATTCTGGAACTCGTGCGGCGCTTGTCTGTTTGGCAAGAAAGCAATAGAAACCGTTTTATATTGTCGGTTGTTTTTATTGTTTGCGGCGCATCTATTTTGGCCCCGCTTTGTTGGTCTGCATACAAATACGCTGAACTGCGAAAGCAAATTGCAACAGTCATTTCTGAGGCAAACATCGCAGAGAAAAATCCAATTTCAATGCAATTGATCGAGCGTGGAACGGTCACTGTCAACGGCCTCGAGATTGGGGGCCCGCGCATTCAATCTGTTGCCACAGACTTGTTCGCCGCGGACGGGAAAATTGAGCAAGTAGTCCCTGTTTCATCATTTATCGCCTCTACAGTGGCCCCTCGATGGGCGCCAGTCGCCATCATCGAGCGGCCAGAAGCTATTGTGTTGAGTTCGATCGCCATCATTTCTCTTTGTGTGCTCGCAGTGTGGGTGGGGATGGGTATTCAATTGGCGTTGATTGCTCTCTTGACCGTGTCATTCATGATGCTTTTTTGGTGGTCTTCACAATTCGATTTTGTTGTTGGAGTTGCGGGGATTGGATTTCTGATCTTTCTATTCCTATTGTTGATGCGTATTACGCTCGTTTTGTTGGGATCTTCACTCTCACTGTTTGGGATCGCGCATACGCTCCTTCTTGAAGCACTGCGCAACAGAATCCCGATCTCCTTCATCGGCGTACTCCTTGTTGTTCTTCCATTACTGCCGATTTGGATAGATCGTCGTGAACCACTTCGATATCAGATTCAGACATACCTATCGCGTGGTATGAGTTTGACGTTTGTAGTGGCAGCCGGCCTCACGCTTTTTTTATCTTGCGCGACAGTTGCATTCGAGATCCGTGATCGTCAGATTTGGAATGTATTGACCAAACCTGTTTCGCATTTTCAATACCTCGCGGGCAAACTTTTCGGGTTGTCAATTCTCAATGGAATAATCTTGCTTGTAGGAGGTCTTGCAGTCTTTCTCAATCTACAGCTGATGACGACACGCTCAGCAATCGATCGACAAGATCTTGCCGCAGTTCAGGATCAAGTACTTGTTGCTCGCGAAGTTGCTCGTCCTGCATACACAGAGATTGACCTTGGTCAACTGCGTGATGGAGTCATCAATGAGATAGAGAAGGACTCGCTCTTGCGGCAAGAGATCGCCGACGGAATTCGCTCTGAAGTAGATATTGCGCGTGAAATTCGGACGAGAAAGACAACTGAATTTATGTCTGCTCAGCGAACGATCCAGCCTGGCAAGAGTCGAACATACGAATTTTCTGGGCTTTCTGCTGCAAAGCAAGCAGGAGCTCAGCCAGTCTTGCGGTATTCCTTTCATATCGGGAACGACAGTTCACACGACACATTTCCCGTGCTTTTTTCATTCGGTGAAAATCAGCCGATGCAAGTGAATTACGTTCCAGTTCAGCGCAATGTTGTATCTATCCCCGTCGATGCAATTGGGGATGATGGGAAATTAACACTTAAGATTTTGAATGGCGGACTCTCCCGCGATGGGCAGCTGTATTTTCCTGAATCATCAATCAACTTTGATGCGAGTGGTCTTGAAATTCTCCATCGAGTTGGAGGATTCGAAGCCAATCTCTTTCGTGCAATCTTGATCGACTTTGGGAAGCTGACTTTCATTTCAGCGTTCGGTGTTGCTGCCGCCAGCGTGCTCTCTTTCCCAGTCGCAGTTTTGTTGACAGTTTCCGTCTTTCTCGCAGGTTCCCTCTCTTCGTTTATTGCTTTGTCTTTAGGAACTTACTACAGCAGTTCAGATGCGAATTATTTTATTCTCGTCTTTGAATTTGTAATCCGCACGATCGTTGGTTTCGTCTATTGGATGCTTGCTCCATTTGGGAACGCGAGCAGCTCCGCAGATCTTGTTGATGGACGCGCAATCTTATGGAGTGCCGTCATTCGTTCGATCGCTCAAGTTGGGTTGCTGTGGAGCCTCATAGTTTTCGGAATTGGAGTCATTGCTTTCAAGCGCAAGGAGATCGCTATCTACAGTGGGGGCGGTGGCTGATCCATGCGTAATCGCCTTATTCAACTTGTGTGCGTTGTGCTTGCTATTGTCTCCGTGACTTTTGCAGAAATGCTGTTGCCAAAAATTCTTCGCATTAGTGACGAAAATAGCTTGCGTTATACAGATGTTTCAATCGATGGCGCACCACCCATCGTTGCCCTTGGAACTGCCATCGGTGCCCTGAGAGGAATTATTGTCGACTATCTATGGATTAAGACGAATCTGCAGAAGGAAAAGGGCCTCTTTTATGAGGCGATGGAAGATGCTTCTCTGATTACAAAACTTCAGCCGCGGTTCGGCGAAGTGTGGTCTTTTCAAGGCCACAATATGGCATACAACATTTCAGTGATGACAGATACTCCAGGAGAGCGATGGGAGTGGGTTCGTGCGGGCATCGATTTAGTTCGAGATGAAGGTCTTCGTTACAACCCGAACGATTTGGTATTGCACAAGGAACTTGCATTCTGGCTTTCACACAAAGTCGATGGTGTTTCAGATGATGCACACCTTTATTACAAGCGAGAATTCGCTCGTGAATGGCAGTTCTTACTCGGAGTACCCCCAGCAACGATTCAAGATCGAGTTGCTTGGATTGCTGCGATAAAGGATGCGCCAGATTCACTCGAGGAGTTAGAACTCAAGAAACCTGAAGTCAAGGTCATGGTGGATCAATTGAAAGCAAACCTTTCAAGTTTCGAAAGGAAGTTTCGGTTTCAACTTGACAAAGATTTTTTGATGAACCTTGGTCGTTGGCAATCAGTCCAATTCAGTCGTTATGCAAAAATACTTCAACTTGATGCCACCTTTCGAAAAAATGACCCTGTCTATCTCGCTTTCGATACGGTCTTTGCGAATCCAGAATCGAAGGCCGCGCTTGAAAGTTTCCTCCCGTTTTTACGTAAGAAGGTCCTCCGCGAATCTTTCAATATGGACCCAGCTCTTATGTGGGAGTACACCAGAGACTTTGGGCCATTCGACTGGAGACACCCGCAGAGTCATGCCTTTTATTGGGCTCGCAAGGGAACCACGACTGCTGCGAAGAGAACATCGAATGTCGAGGATGTCTACAAGATTCTAAATAACGACCGCATCAATATTCAGGCAATGCAGGCGCTCTCCAGAACGGGATTGATGCAGTATGACCCGTACAGCAACGATAATCCGACTCGGCTCAATGATCCAAGGTGGATCAAATCAATTGATATCTATTTTGGAGAGCTTTATCGGAAGCACTTTGGAACTCGAGGCGGTGGAGGTGATTCGTTCTGTGATTTTTATCAAAATTTCATGGCGCAAGCTGTGCGCGAGTTGTATCGATTTGGCGATTATGAAGGTGCGCAAACAATCCTCACTAAACTTGACAATCTTTTCGGTCGTGGCGGGCTTATTCCAAACAATAAGTACGAGGCGCCTATGGATACTTTTGTCCGAGAGACTACGTATGCAGAGTATGAGGCTGCACCAGATGTTGCTCGGAGCGATGTTTATGCTGTTCTGACTCGTGGCTTTCGCGAGGGTTTGTTGATGGATCGCCCGAAGGTGCTTGAGGACGCAATAAAGTTTGCTCGGGATCTGACAGAATATTTCCAAAGTTCGCAGTCGACAGACTTTGTGAATAAATTCGGAGAGCGTCGGATGGCTGCACTAATCGGAAATCTACGAACAAGTGTGCGAGATGTCTTGATGAATGTCTTGATCGACCCATCTCAACCACTTGTAGATCGATTGACGATTTATAATCGTGCAGGAGAGCCGGAGCGTCGAATGGTCTTCGACCTTGTGAAGGCGCCTCTTGAAGCGGAGTTTTCGATGGATCCACTTTCCAAACTCGCTCCGTTTGCGCAAGTACTTCCAGAACCACCAGGAATGGAACCCTATCGCCAAGCCATGGCCGCCGAAGCAGCCAAGCGTGCAGCTGAGTTGGAAACTTCCAAACGCTCTACAGCGGAAATCAAATGAGTCAAGAGATTTCGACAGCGCACATCATCCCACTAGTAATCTTGCCACCAGCAATCTTGCCACCAGCAATCTTGGCGATTGGTCGAAATTACGCAGAGCACGCCAAGGAAATGGGTGGGACTATCCCAACACGACCGATCGTCTTCTTCAAGAACCCAGCTTGCGTGATCTCAGATGGCGAGCCGATCATCATTCCTGCAATTTGCCGTGAGGGTGGACCTCAGGTCGATTTCGAAGGCGAATTAGCAGTGATTCTTGGCGCGAATTGCCGAGAAGTTTCCCAAGCAGATGCTCTTGGAATGGTCGAGGGATACGCAGTCGCGAATGATGTCAGCGCACGATGGTGGCAAAATCAAGGAGCAGGCGGACAATTCAGCCGAGGCAAGAGTTTCGATACATTTTGTCCGCTCAGCAAGATCACTCCTGCACACAATGTACAAGACCCGCAGAATCTTCGAATTCAAACCAGAGTTTCTGGAGAACTGATGCAGGATTCATCAACTTCCAACATGATCTTCTCTGTTGCCAAACTGATCAGCGATCTTTCACGTGGCATGACGCTCTTGAAAGGAACAATTATTCTCACGGGATCTCCTCCTGGTGTCGGGCACGCGCGAAATCCGCCCCGGTACTTGCAACATGGAGATGTTGTGGAGATATCAATCGAATCTGTCGGCACATTGACAAACCCCGTGACCGAAGCGCCGTGACACCGCCTTCGCTTGCGCGCCCATCTTTCTTTGCGCGAATTTTCATCGTATTGATTCGCTTGTATCAAATCGTGCTCTCTCCAATCTTTGGAGGCCGATGTCGATTTCATCCTTCATGTTCGATCTATGCAACAGAAGCATTTGTTCGTCATGGCGCGTGGAGCGGGGGATGGCTGACTCTTCGCCGTCTTTCTCGCTGTCATCCATGGGGCGGATGCGGCGAAGATCCTGTTCCATAAATGCACGAGTCATTCATCCCTGCGTGGATCCTTCAATTTCAGTTGAACAGCAAGTCGCTTCGATTCTTCCACGATCGCATGCTTGTAATCCGCAAGCGGTCGATCTGGATGAGATCTTGCAGAGACGACTACATCCATACCCGGTGTAATTTCGCTTCGAACCAAACGAAATGCCTCTCGAATCATTCGCTTGACTCGAACGCGCCGAACTGCTTTTCCAACGCGTGTTCCGATCGAAAGTCCCAGTCGTGTGCGGCCGAGATCATTGGGGGCAGCGTGAACGATGATCCATCCGAGATCACGCCGTGCTTTACGCGCAAAGACGTTGGCAAACTCAATAGCGGAAGAGATTCGAAACGACGCTCCCGCACGATGTGGTCTGGGCTTCATTGCTCTCCCACAGCGCTGTTATAGACAGTCATAATTTGGCTGCGGCTGATCAGTCCAATCGGCTTTCGAGTTTGCGCATCAATCACAGGAAGCGCTTGTGTTTCGTGGCGTGAAAATCTTTGCAGCGCTGTATCGAGCGTGTCATCGGATTCAAGTGGAGCAAAGTCTGTCCGTTCAAGTTCAGCAACCGTCAAGAGTCGAAGCGCATCTCGATAAACGAGCGCAGAGCGCACGTCGCTGCCGCAGACGAATCCGTGATATCGCCCCTCATTATCGACGACAGGAAAATCATGAACTGACTTTCTTTCACCGATCTCAATCAACATTTCTGCAGAATCGCTTGCAAGTACTGGCACAGAAGGCAATAGTGAAAGATCTCGAATCAATGTGCTTCGCAAGATTGAATGATCCGCAACAGAATTTAATCGAATATTGAACGCGGCAAGTTCTGCGGTGTAAATACTGTTTGGATAGACCAGTCGTGCCGCCACAGTTGCGATCACAGCTGCCAACAGAAGCGGCAAGAGAATTGCATAGGAGTGAGTCAGTTCATAGACAAGAAAAGCACCTGCAAGCGGTGCGTGGGCGCCAGCAGCAACAAATGCGCCCATTCCCACCAGAACTCCATGAGTGGGGGAGACATCCGGCAGCGCAGGCACCAGAACCGTCAATGCGCTGTATGCCGCGCCAAGAATCGCACCAATGACAAGCCCAGGCGCAAAGAGTCCACCCGCACCACCAGAACCCAACGTGAATGCTGTGGCGATCGCTTTCAGAATCATGAGCAGAGCAAGTGAGCCAAAGAGTACTAACGCACTCGTTTCCGTTCCGATTGGTTCGCGCAGCAGACTCTCGATCAATTGATATCCATTGCCATAAAATGGCGGTAATTCTGCTGCATTTGTTGCGATGGTCGTCATCGGTAATTGTTGTTGGCGAAGCAATGTCCACGTCACGCCGCATCCGACAAGCAGCGCAGCGCCAAGAAGAGGCTTTACGAGCGACGGAATACGAAGAAGGTTGAATGCACGATGTGCAGATTTCATGCCAACTGCGAAACCTGCGGCACAAAGTCCAGCGATCAAGCCAAGCAATGCATATTGTGGAGTCTGCGCCAAGAGCATCGGATTTTGATCGATATGAATGAGCGCGATACCGAAAATTGGATCTGGAGATTTCAAAATTGTTTGAGCCGTCGCAGCGGCCGTCACGGATGCAATCACGATTGGCGTGAATGTTCGCGCAGTGAAGTCTCGAAGGATGACTTCGAGCACGAAGAAAACGCCAGCGAGTGGTGCGCCGAAGACAGCTGAAAGTCCCGCTGCCGCTCCACAACCAAGCAGCGTTGTTCTTCTCCCTGCATCCAGATCGAGCCAGGAAGCGAAGGATGAACCAATTGCAGACCCGATTGCCACGATCGGACCTTCTGGTCCTGCAGAACCACCAGAACTGATCGTTGCCGTTGATCCAATCCATTGCCTTGGCGCAAGGCTCAGAGGCAATACAGATTTTTGTCGATGGACGGCGAGCATGACACGCGAGACGCCATGGCCCTT
This sequence comes from uncultured bacterium, assembly GCA_903961015.1. Taxonomy (GTDB): domain Bacteria; phylum Planctomycetota; class Phycisphaerae; order Phycisphaerales; family SM1A02; genus F1-60-MAGs104. The sequence continues at coordinate 51,344 of CAJCCX010000061.1, read as the reverse complement.
GAAGGAACTGGGAAAAACACGAAAGACGATGACAGTAATCGCTGCACCAGCGAGCGGCATGGCGATCGCAATCCAAAGCTGAGTTGTTCCTTGCGATGCAAATTGACCGAGTTGTCTCAGAAGCCAGTTCATAGTTCCGATGAAAACCAAAGCAAGTGCTCCGATAGATATCCCACACAGTGCAGCAAGAATCAGCACGTGCCAATCTTGACCGAGTCGAAGGGCGTTCCCCATTCGGCGGAAAAAGTGGTGAATTGACGGACTTGATTTCATTGCGTGTCTGTATGGTCTGCTTTGCGGGTTGCTTTGAAAGCTGGTGGCCGCTATACTAATGGGCTAACCATTTGGAGCCCACACTATGAACGAAGCATTAAAAAGCGATGATATTGTTGAAAAAGTTGGCGGTCGTTTCAAGTTTACTGCGCTGATTCAGCGTCGCATTGCGGAGTTGATCAATGGTGCTCGTCCGCTTGTTGAGCGTGATGGCCGAAGCGACTTTGAGGTCGTCATCGAAGAAATAGCGACTGACAAGATCACGATTGACTGGGAAAAGTCCGGCATTGTGAAGTCGTACCCAACGAAATAAGCCAAGTTTCGATCGAAACGGGTTTTTTGTTCGGGTCCCATTGCCATTAAATCTTTCATTCCAAGGTCAAATTCGACCTTGTTTTTTGCATTGACTATCTCTGGTGGTACTTTGTATTCAGTTCATTCGCAGCTCAATCCAACAGGAGAATTGCTATGAAAAATAAATCAATCTCGTTCGCTTTCGTCTGTTTTACGGTCGGCGTTCTCTCATCGCTTGGTGCGACGGCAGATCGAGCAACGATTCTCGATGAGATGTCGATTGCTGCAGGTCGACAATGGCCGATCTGGTCCGCATACCGAGATATCCCATCGATGAAGATCATCCTCCAAGGCAAAGGACAAGACCAAGGCGGAATTGCGGGATCATGTCCTTCGGCAACGGTGGCACATACAGATGCAAACTTTGGTGGCGGATCATTTATTGTGCAAGCGGGAATAGGAGAAACTGAAGCTGCCGCAGCGTCATATGTGCTTCCAGCCGCAGCGTTTCCTTTGCGACTTGATATGACTGAGATAATTTTCGCAACAAGCAATGCTGCAGTTCAAACAACGACGAAGTGGTCCGTGATGGTCTGGGAGGGAACCCCTGCGACTGGAACGCTGAAGTACACATTTTCATCCGATGGGAAAATGATCCCACATATAGTTCTGGCTCCGGGAACAAACGGCGTGAATGTTCAGTTCATGATTGACCCCAATGATCCTGACCAGATGTATCTCAGTGACGACGGGAGCCATACATTCTCCATCGGCTATCGCATTGATCAACACAATAATCAAACGCAGAATCCATGCACGAATGCACCTCCGAGTTCCAGCAACGCATTTCCAACCACAGATACAAGCGGTCTGCAACAGTCGAATAAAAATTGGATCTATCTTTTAGATTGCGGTTCATTCGGCTGCGGCGTTGGATGGAAAACTTTCGCCCAACTGCCTTCTCTTTGTCGTCCCAGTGGGGACTGGGTCATGCGTGCGACATATACCCCGATCAACTGTGCAGCACAGCAGGGCGCTTGTTGCATCGGAACGAATTGTGCAATCGCGACTCAAGGAGACTGCCAATCTGCAGGCGGGACATATCGTGGTGACGGATCGATTTGCTCAAGCACAATATGCCTGCCTCTAGGCAACAACGCTTGCTGTTTCGCATCGACAGGTGGATGCGTCAGTTTGTCATACCAGTCATGTCTCGCCGCCGGCGGATTTCCCGGGCCAGAAGGAAGTGTGTGTGCGACCTATGTTTGCTTCCCGACTGGAGCATGCTGTTTGAGCAATGGGACATGTGTTGGACCAATCAGTTCCTCATCATGCACTTCGCAAGGCGGCGTCTATAAAGGCAATGGCACGACGTGTGCGACAGTTTCCTGCCCGCCGCCCATGGGAGCGGCATGCTTTCCAAACGGTTTTTGCCTCATCATGACCCAAGCAGATGCAACGGCATCGGGGGCGAATTGGCGAGGTGCTGGAACGACCTGTGCAGACAGCAATGGCAACGGAACTGCCGACGCATGCGAACTTCACCCTGGCGATCTGAATGGCGATCAACTGGTCAACGGCCCAGATCTTGCGATATTCCTCTCAGCTTGGGGGACAACAAGCGGGCCTGCGGATATAAATCATGATGGAATTGTCAACGGGAACGACCTCACCACGCTTTTGAGCAATTGGACAGGCTGAGGATTCACGGCGATACTTGTAGTACCTGGAGAGGTGTCCGAGCGGTTGAAGGAGCTAGTCTCGAAAACTAGTGTGGGCCTCGTGCTCACCGTGAGTTCGAATCTCACCCTCTCCGTTTTTTAAATCCGCAGGTGCGGATTTTTTTTATTCACTCGCGCGAGCGAACTCGCCGGCAACTTGTGCGTCAGATGTCTTGACCCATCCTGATTGACCGTCGGCCAATCGAATGCGATACCAACCCGGGCGCATTTCAATCATCGTGAATTCTGCTCCACGAGTGAGTGGTTCAGTGAACGCAGGTGCGAACCCTTCGCCGTTGCCCTTGCGCACAACAACCTGATCTTTGACAAGCACGCCGAGTGGATTGATTTGTTGACGAAGTGCGTCGACTCCGACCGTCAGAGAAATTCCAATACAGATCGCAGAGACACTCATCAGCATGGGACGCCACGGCACTCGAGTTTTCCATCCGCAGAGAATGCCAACAACAATGATGGACCAAACCAATGTCCATGAAATGAAAGCTGCCCAGACGCGTGTTGGAAAACCGACGACCTTCCAAAGTGCAGCGACTCTATCCAGAGGTTCGTTTCCTGCAGTGGACGTCGCACGCGTTGCGACCAGAGATCTCGCATGAGCAAGATTCGTTTCAATTCGTGTATCTCCCGGCAAGAGTCGCTGAGCTTCAAGATACGCACCAATGGCTCTGCCAAGATCATCGGATTGCACAAGCGCATTTCCAAGATTGAAAAAGAGTTCTCCGTTGGATATTCCGCTATCGACAATGCGCTGAAATTTTGCGGCTGATTCGCGAAAAAGTTCGCGTGCATGTTCTGGATCGTTGACAACCAACGCTGCCGCTTCGTCATATTTACTCTGAGCTTCAGTTGCGATCACGAGGTTTGTTTCGTCACTTACCTGTGGAGTCGATAAGACTTGTGCTTGAGCGAATGTTGTGGTTGATAGGACGACAACCAAGAATGCAAAAAAATTGCGTAGCGATTTATACAGAGCAATTGTTTTCATGACTGCTTCTCCATATGTAAGGCCCGTGCCTTGCGCCAGTCAAGTTTTTCAAGTCCTTGAATGCAGGACTTTGCTTCTGTGACCGATTGGGCAGAGGCACCAGAATCATTTCCCGCCGAAAAGCGAGCGCGCTCGAATTGTGCCAGAAGTCGATCGACTCTTTCTAGCAACTCGTTCGATGCGTTTGCGGCAGTCATCAAACTTCGCGCTTCTGCGCGAGTGACGGTTCCGCTGGGTTGATTGATGCGATCAGCGATATATCCGACAAGTGCAGCTGCGCCATCCCCGACAGCAAGTCGTTTATTCGCTGCACCTCGCGCACCTTGCTCCTTCGCAAATGCCACGTCGCCTGCATATCGATCGCTTCGACGCCGCAGAAGCAAGATTGCAGCGCAGGCAATTGGAGGCGTCAAAAACATTGCAGTTCCAGCAAGAAATCCAATGCTGCGTGATTGATCCCGAACCATTGCAAGAGTTGGTGCAACATTCGCCGTCAGGCCACCCTCTGCTGCAGTGAGTTGTTTTGCAGGTGTGCTTGCGCCTGCTGAGGTTCCCAAGATCGCATCTGTCGCGATGCGTTCGGATGCGACAACTTTGATGTCAATTGGCATCGTCGATGCACTTCGATATTCACCTGCGACAGTATCGAACCATGAAAATTCGATCGGTGGAATCTTGTCAACACCTGCACGAGTCGGGCGAAGTGTTTGGGTAAAGGTCTTTGTGTTTCCTTTGACCGATCCAGCAAGTGGCGCTGTGGGCATTCGAAAGTCAGATTGAATCGAGGGGATATCTAACTTTGGCGGTTGCACTGTTTCAAGATTCCGAGTTCCGGAACGATCAGTCATTGTCAATGTAAGCGTGATCGGATCTCCAACAGACACACTGCTGGGCTTGGCAGAAGCATCGATTGTGAATGAACCCACGGCACCCTGGAAAGACTTTGGTTGCCCCTCAGTTGGCAATGGAAGCACGTCGATATTGACAACCGATGCGCTTGCACTGATCGGCTTTGTCGCGCCGACTGAGAGTTCATTTCGGCCAAAGAAATCACGCGTGGAACTGATGCGAGTTGGATAATTCCATGCAATTCGAATTTCATTGAAATCTGGAACACCACTCGTCGAAGGGATGATTTGCGCTGGTATTTCATAGACCAAATAAGCTTTTCCATCTATCAGCTGTTCGTTTCCGACTGGTCTTTGTCGATTCTGCATCATTTCTCGAAGCGTTTTTATAAATGGTCCAAAATCAGATCGGTCCTGATCGATAAATTGCCACATATCAGCTTCGCCGAGAGTCACGCGATGTTCAGGACTCTGAAAAGGCTTGACCAGAATGCGTAGGGTTACATCGAGTGGTTGACCGATCCATGATCTCTTTGAATTGCCGATGACTTGTGCGCTTAAGAGGTCGCCAGTTGTGGAGACAGAGGACGATATTGAAGTGGGCTCGATGCTGTGCTTCACACCATCGACCACGATGCTGATTGGAGGGATATTGATCACTCCAGCAACCGATGGCGTGATCATGATTGTGATTGTCGTCGTATTGCTGCGTGTTGTCTTGCCATTGATGATTTGCATGGAGTTCATCGTCTGGCGTCCAGGTTGAATCTCGAAATCAAGCCCCGCAACTTTTGGCAGCACTGGTTCGCCAATCAATTCTCCATCACGCACGATGATCTTGAGAATGGATGGACTCCCAATCCAGGTTTCTCGGGGAGAAAAAGAAAACTCTACGTCGGCAGCGTTGGCATGCGCGTTTACAAAAACAAAGAACACGCATAAAGCACAAGCGAGGATTTGGCGAAGATTCATCTTCATATTCTCTTTCTTTCTATCGGTCAATACTGGGTTTGATTCTTGATTTGCGCATCGGTTTACCAATCTTTACTCGCCGGCGTTCGTCGCGTTGGTTTGGCAAGTTCTTTTGCTTCTCGATCTTCCTTACGGGTCTTTTCTCGATCACGCACTGCTTGTAAAAGACGATCTGCTTCCTGTTTGGTCAATGGTGCATCTTTGACGGGTTCACCAGCCTGAGGGGCTTGACCTTTCGATTCCTGGCCTTTCGATTCTTGGCCTTTCGATTCCTGATCCTGTGCCTCTTCGCCGGGCTTCTGACCTTCTGCTGGTTTTTCTGCTTGTTCTGTTGGCTTTGGCGCTTCTTCTTTGCCATCCTTGGATTGATCTGGCTTCTTCTCTTCATTTTTCTCTTCTGATTTATCCGGATTCTTTCCTTCTTGCTTTTCGCCTTTCTCGCCTTCGTCCTTCTTGCCTTCTTTGTCTTGTTTATCTTTCTCTTGCTGATCTTGATCTTTCGGTTGGTCACCTTTTGACTGATCGTCCTTGGGTTCGCCTTGATCTCCCTTTTTATCTTCTTCTTTCTTGTCTTCTTGTTTCTTGTCTTCTTGTTTTTTCTCTTCTTCTTTCTTCTCTTCTTCTTTCTTCTCCACCTCCAGCATCTTCAGCAGTCGTGTTGCAGTTTCAGCGTTGTACCGCGCATCGATATCCAACTGATCGGCCGATGCAGCGTCTTTGAAATGCGTCAAAGCTCTGGTCGCTGCCTCAATAGCCGCATCAATGGCTTCCTTACGCTTTGGTGAGCTATTTTGATCTTGTGCAGTAGGGCCCACGTTCTCTTTGAAGTCATCAGAGTCGATGATCTTGATTGCACTGCTATAGGCAGCATCGCCTTGATTGAACATTGCACCTTCAGCCACAGCAGGATCTCCAATTTGACCTGCAGTAGCAAATGATTCAGATGATCCTTGAAGATTTTGACTCTTGTATTGAGCTACTCCCTGATTGAACTGCGCACGCGAATTGGAAGAGTCTGCGGCTATGGCTTGTGCGTAGGCTTTCTCAGCCGCAGCAAAGTCTCCAGCATCCATCGCCTTGCGCGCTTCGGCGACTGCTGCGCGAAATGCTGCAGAATCAACAACTTTTCGAGGCTCGATCTTCTGCGATGCATTCTTCGAGGGAGTTGTCACAGATGGAATTGCCGGCGAACTCTGTGTTTGTGCATTCGCGCCTATTGCGCAGATCGTGCATGCAAGGACAACGTTTTGGATGAATTGTCGTGCTTGGACTTTCATGACACACCTCTTTGCAATAAAAGTTCATTTGCCTCTGCAACCTTTGCGATCTTCTTCAACTTCTTGCGATCTGGAATCAGACATTCCAAGACAAGCAAGATGAGCGCAAACCCAGCGGGCCACTGAAATCTTGGAGTCGAACGTTGAATAGTCGAAGTTTCAAATTCGCCACGTTCCAGATCTGAAAACGAGCGCTGGAGAATGTCGCCGAGGTCGACTTGTGCAGTACCAGCTGGAACAAATAATCCGCCTCCACTTTGAGCTATATCACGCAGAGTGTTGGCATCCATCTTCGACCACACTTCTTGTCCATCGTGAACCATCCATGTTCGGTCTCCGTCATTCTCAACTGGGATGCGACCGCCGTCGCGAGAGTCGCCGATTCCTACGGTCACAATTCGAATTCCTTGTTTCTCGAAGATTTCCTTCGCGGCGGCGATGGGATCGCTCCCCATGTCCTCGCCATCAGTCAGAATGACAATTGCACGACCAGCAGTCGCATCACTCGAAAAACTTTCTGCTGCAACTCGAATCGCATCGCCCAACATCGATCCTCCGCGAACAGCATCCTTGGGGCGAAGATCGTCAACGCTAGTCATAAAAGCGCCATAATTCAGGGTCAACGGAGTACGCATCGCAGCAACTCCAGCAAAGTCCACAAGACCCACTCGATCGCCTGCCATCTGCCGAAGTGCATCATCAATAAATACTTTTGCTCTGCTGAGCCGGTTTGGAGTTGCGTCTTCGGCAAGCATCGAACGACTTACGTCAACGACAAACATTACGTCAGCACCTCGTCGCTTGATTTCTTCGCTTTCAGTTCCCCATCGTGGATCGATCATCGCAGCGACCACAGCAACCATCGCAAAAAGAATCAGTGCGAAACGCAGGGCAGGGCGCCAGATCGAAAACTCTGGAGCAATCTTCGTGAGCAAATTTGCGTCAATCATCGTGCGCAGCGCGCGTCTGCGCCAAGAGACAGCCATCGAAGCAATGATTGCCAGTGCTGCCACGAGCCACATCCAATTCAATGCTGAAAGATTGTTGTATTCGATTTCCATTGGGTTCTCAGTTCACGCTGCGAAAACGAGTTGTTGTTAAAAGAAGTTCAGCACACAACAGCAATAAGACGCCACCGAGGAGTGGGGGAAAACCAAATCCTGCAAATCGAAATGGCTGAACAGCAAGGTCGGTATAATGCATCGATTGTCTTTGTTCAGTCTTTGTTTTTTCTAACTTGTCAATCTGGTCATAGATCGCTTGAAGCGTGCTTGTATCGGTCGCGCGAAAATATTCGCCACCGGTTCGTTTTGCCAAGTCCTTCAATAGGACCTCGTCGATTGTTACAGGCACATTGCGCATTATTTGCTGCCCAAATGGGTCGGTTCCAACTGGAAACGGAGCGTTTCCTCGCGTGCCGACACCAATGGCATAGATCTTGATTCCATATGTTGCTGCCAGGTCGGCCGCGACGCGCGGATCAATGTCGCCAGCATTATTCTCGCCATCAGTCAACAGAATGATTGCCGCACTTTGGATTGGTTGTCGCCCCTTTTCAATTGGTGCGTTCTTCATTGCATCACGGAGTCTCTCGACACCAAGCGCAACTGCCTCGCCAATCGCCGTTCCATCTTCTGATTGTTCCTTTGCAGGTTGAATCTTATTCAGAACATCAACGACATATCCATGATCGAGTGTCAATGGCGACAAACTGTCCGCATATCGAGCAAAGGTGATCAAGCCAACCAGATCATCTGATCGTCCTTGCAAGCCTTGGCCACCTTGGATGAATGCACCGCCCACACTTTTCACTGCGACAAGGCGATCGACTTGCTTTCCATCTAGTTGGAAGTCCATCGCTTTCATCGAACCTGAACGATCAACTAGGAATTGCAACGCAGCACCTTCTACGAATACTTTTGTTTGTTGATTGGCGATGACTGGTCGAGCAAGGCAGATCGCTAAGAGAATGATTGCAAATCCCCGCAGAACAGGAACAATCCAGCGCATTCGCAGCGCCATCGAAGTACCCGCTGCAGAAAGCAGCGCCTGAGATGAATAGCCGATTCGAACTCGGCGCCGAGGCGAGAGAAAACGCCATGCAGCGATTGGCGCAAGAAGTGCCAAAGGCAGAAACCATGAAGCAAGCAATTGAAAGGACGTCATAGTTTGACCTCCATTTTTTCTGGTGTCGAATTTGCAGCGGAGGTTGTCTCTCTGACGAAGCCTCGTGCTGCATCCAAGCCATGAATGCAATCGTTGTTCTCGGGTCTATGAGCAGCGAACTTGACCATATCCGCTGCCCGCAAGAAATCCTTTAGTAGATGGCGATGTTCAGCGCCAATGAATGGATGCTGGCTTGCTTGGGCAAGAAATTCCTTGGTGGTCTGCTCTGGAGCTGCGATATGAAATCTTCGTTCGACATATTCGCGCACAGTTCCTGAGAGACGAACCCAGAAGAGATGGAGTTCGCCTTGTTGGACAAGTCCATCTCGTTCAAGGCGATTCAGTTCTTGGAGCGCCCAATCATCAGGAGAGACAACTTTTTCCAAGATTGCTCGTTGACGCATTCTCAAGGTCAGCAGGAGTAAAGCCAACAAGACAACCGCTGCAATCGCGATGATCCACCACCAAGAAGTACCAAAGTCAATTTTCATTTCGCCTTTGATGTCTCGAAAGACATGTGGATCAAAATCCGCCCCGATCAAACTGAGGACTTCGATCAAGCTCGGCCCAACTGAAAGCGTTTGCTCCTCGCCTTTCAAGTCTTTCCACTTGATTTCGATTGGAGGCAATTCGATTTCGCCGCTCTCATATGTCGAGGCATTAAATGAAATGATCGATTTTCGTTTTTCGCCATCACGACTTGTGCTTCGTCTGACATCTCGAATGTCAAATTCTCCAAGCTTCTGACCGATCTCTGGAATCGTAAGATTTGCACCGTCGGTGGCCGTGATCGTCAGTGTGAATGGAATCGCCTTCCCAACTTCAACAACATCAGCTGGGGTTGCAAGTGTTGCACTGACTGCGCCATTTTCGACACGAATATCAATGGGACGGGCAGGGTGAGAAGCCACCTTTGACGGCGGAGCCTTGGTAGGCGCTTGCCCACTTGGCGCACTTTGCGGAGGTGGCGGTGTTGTCGAAAGGACTTGGCCCTGTGCAGGGCCAGTGACAAATGCCGCAAGGCAAAAAGATGCAATGAGGGTTCGAGTCCGATTCATCTGCTTCCTCTTGCCTCTCGTTTTCGGAAATAGGCGATGATCGGTTCGACATAATCGACTCCCGTTTCGATCATCAAAGGATCGATTTTCATTCGTCGCAAGGCCAGTTCGAATTGCAGCGAGCGCAATTCACCTTGTCTGCGAAAGGCATCGCGAACTTTTCGACTCGAAGTATCAACGACGACTCGCTTGCCAGTCTCTTCGTCAGTCAGTTCGATCATGCCAATCTTGGGCAGTTCGCGCTCTCGACGATCGAAAATCGAAACCGGAATTACGTCATGTCGTCGTCGTGCAATTGTCATCGGTTTCTCCCAACCATCATCGAGAAAATCGCTCACAACAAAGACCACCGCACGTCGCTTCTGAATCCGATTGAGTTCGTCGATCGCTGCAGCGATATTTGTTCCTGTTCCGACAGGCTTGTGCGCCAACAGATCTCGCACGATGCGAAGTACATGGCGTCGCCCCTTGCGTGGAGGGACGTATCGCTCAATTTGATCAGAAAAAAGGAGCAAACCAACCTTGTCGTTGTTACGAGTTGCGCTGAATGCCAACGTCGCAGCGACTTCTGCAACGAGTTCTCGCTTGGTCTGAGCATTCGAACCAAATGAGAGCGATCCAGAGAGATCGATCGCAAGCAAGACGGTCAGTTCTCGTTCTTCGCGGAAGAGTTTGACATGTGGTCCGCCAGCTCGAGCAGAAACATTCCAGTCGATCGTGCGCACATCATCGCCATCCGCATATGGGCGAACCTCCTCAAATTCCATCCCGCGTCCTTTGAAGGCGGAGACGTATCGGCCTGCAACTGCTTCTTGAACCACACGCGATGTGCGAATTTCAATTCGGCGAATTTTCTGGATGGTTTCTTTCGACAGCATGGTTTGTTCCCTTGGGCAGTCAAGCTTTCGTCATTTCATTGCGCAGAAGAAATTTGGAAAGTCCACCGCACCTTTTCATTCAGGGGACTGGCACGTGATCAAGAAGTGTCCGCACAATATCGTCAGAGGTCTTCTCGACTGCTTCTGCTTCATAAGAAAGTCCAAGTCGATGACGCAGAACATTTGGCGCCACGTCCTTTACATCTTGCGGAACGGTATATCCGCGCCCATCAAGGAAAGCCTTTGCTTTTGCAGCGAGTGTCAGCGCAATTGTGGCACGCGGTGAGCATCCGTATGTCAAGAGTCCTTCGATTGGGACTTTGTGCTTCTTGGGATCGCGCGTGGAAATGACGAGATCGACAATGTAATCCTTCATTCTGTCATCCATAAAAATTTGATCAACAAGCAGACGAGCTGTCTTAATGTCTCCTGGATTCATCACGGGATCAACGGTCAGGTTGTTCTGAGTGTTCGCCATGCGATCAAGAATCAATCGCTCTTCCTTTGGCGATGGATAGGTCACCACCAATTTCATCGCAAATCGATCGACCTGCGCTTCGGGCAGGGGATAGGTTCCCTCTTGTTCGATTGGGTTCTGTGTTGCAAGCACCAAGAATGGATCTGGCAACGTATATGTTGCCTCTCCGATTGTGACCTGTCGCTCTTGCATCGCTTCGAGCAACGCAGACTGAACCTTTGCTGGAGCGCGATTGATTTCATCCGCAAGAATGATGTTGGAAAAAATCGGTCCATGCTTGACGACAAACTCGCCAGTGTTCGGCCGATAAATCATTGTTCCTATCAAGTCAGCGGGCAAGAGATCTGGAGTGAATTGCAGGCGGCGGAATCCAGTATTGATGCCTTTGGCAAGGCTGCTCACAGCCATTGTTTTTGCAAGGCCTGGGACGCCTTCAATGAGAACGTGACCGTTCATGAGCAGGCTGCAGAGCAAACCTTCGATCAATGAATCTTGTCCAACGATGACCCGTTGAATTTGATCGACTAAGTGACGGAATGGACGACTGGCTGCTTCGACTTGGCGTTCCAGTTCGACGATATCTCTTTGTGATGTAGACATAATTTGGTTCATCCGATTTTTACGCCTCCCCCAATGATTGGGTTCGGACCGTCGCAAAAGGATATTCGAAGCGTAACCTCGTCCATTATGCAATCAGCTCTTCGAATTGGTTGGATTGGAACTGGAGTTATGGGAAGTTCAATGGCTGGCCATCTTCTGGCGGCGGGGCATTCGCTGACGATTCACTCGCGTACCAAATCCCGCGCTGCTGGATTGCTCAGTCGTGGAGCAAACTGGGCGCAGACGCCCGTCGAAGCAGCGTCTGGAATGGATTTTCTTTTTTCTATGGTCGCACTTCCATCCGATGTCGAATCCGTTCACCTCGGTCATCATGGCACATTGAGTGCGCCAAGCGTTCCAAAGTTTCTCGTCGATATGACAAGCAGCCGTCCTTCGATTGCTCGAAAAATCGCACAAATTGCTAGTGAAAAAGGATCATTCGCATTTGATGCTCCAGTGACAGGCGGCGATATTGGCGCACGAAATGCGACGCTTTCGATTCTTGTTGGGGGCGATGCAAGCGCATTCGAGCAGGTTCTTCCAGTGCTGAAAATCATGGGAAAAACCGTCGTTCTCCAAGGTGATGCCGGATGTGGTCAACAAGCGAAAGTTGTGAATCAAATTCTCATTGCATCCACAATGATGGGGATTTGTGAAGCATTGCTTTATGCGCGCGAAAGCGGACTTGATCCCGAGCGAGTTCTCGAATCGGTCTCAGCGGGAGCAGCTGGAAGTTGGTCGCTTGCAAATCTCGCCCCTCGGATTCTCAAAGGTGATTTCGAACCTGGTTTTTTCATCGATCATTTTCTGAAAGACCTCGGGATTGCGCTGGAGGAATGCCATGCCAACAACCTCCATGTTCCTGGGCTGCTGCTGGCCGAGAGCCTCTACCGCAAGGCCCAAGATGCAAACCACGGGCGGAAGGGGACTCAGGCGCTCTATCTGCATTATGACTCTGGAAAGGGCTCCAAACACTCTTGAATGCGATTACCGCCAACGGGAGTGATCGGCTTGCATAAATCCTGCATCGACGGTACGATCGTCAATCCTCCTCGGAGCCTAAATATGACACTCACCGCTGGCAAAACCGTCACAATTTCAGTCACCAAACTTCCAGCTGAGGCGAAGCATCGCAAGACCATCGAGAGATTGATGCGCTTGCAGCCATCTATCCAGCGAACTCTGACTCGCGTTGCTCGCGAACGAGGCCGTACGAATCCAGAGAATCAACGAGGTGGTCGCATGTGGATCTCACGCATCCCAGCAACACGTTGCGTTCGTGCAGAAGTTGGCGCGAAGTTCACGCTTCGAGTGACTCCAAAGATCATCCCAGATGTGATGGCTGTTCAGCGTTTTATCGCTGTCGCCTGATTCTCTCGTTTGACCGATTTATTCAAAGTCAGCTTGCGCTGATCGCCTGCCAAATTGGCATGACGAGGTGTGGTATTGCGCGTTGTTCCGCAAGTCTTTCTGCGTGTCCGCAGAGTGTTGCAAATATAGTTGGCAATTCATCAAGCGAAGAGAGTGGTCCATTGCGGCGCACTGTCAGATAGACGCTGATCGGATCCGTCGTGGATGAGTGCTTGGTATCTGCTCGGTGAGGCCGCGTCTTGACCTCGAAAGATGCCTGCAATTCCCGTCCTTCCGTGAGTGAAATGCCAACGAACGGTTGCACATCAATTGGATGATCGTGGTCGCAGTCTAAGAGAGATCCAAGCGGACTGTTTGCCAAGAGCGCTTCATAGACGATGCCATCTCGATGTGATGCAGTTTCGATATCAAAGCCAAAGACCAACTCGATGTGATCAATGTCCAGTGGGCTCATCGAAAGAAACCACGGCGCAGTTTCTAGTACTGCACGATGAATTTTGTATCCGTCATCAGTCGATTTCGGATTGACATGTCCGCTGCGAATGGATGTCTGGCGAAGCGCAACCCATAAAAAATCTTGTTCGTCCTCGGCGGATTCAAGTGCGACTTCGCCTTCGACTCTGCGTACGCGTGTCAGTCGTGGCAATTGCCGACGCAGTCGATCGAAGAGCTCAAGAGTTGGTTCTCGCGCCTCGGGGAGATCCATCTTGAGTGCGATTTTCTGATTGATACAGAAGTCGCTGCAGAAAGTTGCAAAGGCGGACATACAAGAAAGGGTAAGTCTCGTGCGCGCTAGGGGGAAATTACCGACTGGTAATCCACGAAGCGATTCGTTGCCAATCATCGAGCCCAGAAACCAGTAAATCAGGATTGTGGGTTTCTAATTCTGCGATTGGATGATTGCCAGTCGCCACCGCAATCGCCAAACATCCGTTGAAATGCGCGCAGTCCACATCCAAAGGCGTATCGCCGATCACAATCACTCTGGAAGTGTCAATATCGCGACCCATTTTCTCGTTGTATCGCTGCATGGCGACTGGCGGCAGTTCACGCCGATGATCGCCATCATCGGCCCACGCGTTGTGTTGGAATGGTTCGAGAGAAAATCCCGCCTGTTCAACTTTCAGGCGGCCCGTGTGTTCATAATTTCCAGTGAGCAGACCGAGTCCCAGTCCACTCTGCGCGTGGAGCGCATCAACCAATTCTTGTGCGCCTGCCAAAGCGTGTGCACGCGAATTCTGCGAGAAGCCTCGTCGCAGATGCGCGCCATAATTTTCGCGAAAGACTTCGTGAATCTCGTTGGTTGGTTCGACGCCGCCTCGCGTCATGAGATCGCGCCAAATCAAACGATCAAGCCGGCCTGAAATTGAAATGCCATCAAATGAAAATGTCTTCGTTGGGAAAAGTTCATGCGCCGTTGCGAGCATCGCACTCATGCCAGCACCCTCGGTGCGCAGCAACGTTCCATCGATGTCAAACAGGATGAGCATAATTCTTATGATGTATGGCAGGGTTCGGCAGCGACCGCGGCAACAATCTTCGATGCGGCGTCGGTCAAGTCTGTGGCGGATTGCATCGTCGGAATGTTGACACGCGCTTCATCAAGAATGCGCCTGGCCTCGTTGACATTTGTTCCTTCAAGGCGAACAACCAGTGGCACACGGAAACCAATTGTTTGCGCTGCTCCAACAATGGCCCGTGCGATGCGGTCACATTGCATGATTCCGCCGAAAATATTGACCAAAACTCCTTTGACACGATCGTCGCTGAGAATGATTCGAAATGCTTCCGTGACGGCTTCTTCGGTGGCGCTTCCGCCGACGTCGAGGAAGTTTGCAGGTTCTCCGCCGTGTAATTTTATGATGTCCATCGTGCTCATCGCCAATCCTGCGCCATTCACGAGGCAGCCAATGTTGCCATCAAGCGCAACATACGAAAGTCCAAATTCCTGCGCGCGCATTTCAGCTGCGTTTTCTTCAGTGGGATCGTGCATTGCAGCGATGTCTGGATGTCGAAAGAGTGCGTTGTCATCGAAGTCAAACTTCGCATCGATCGCCATCACTTGCCCATCTGGATGCACGTCGGTTGCAGGAGTCAACACAAGCGGATTGACTTCAACCAAACTCGCATCCGTGGTGCGCTGCAGTGCGCTCAGTTTTGTGAAGACACTGATCGCTTGCGCAATTGCTTTGCCTTTGAATCCAAGTGCCAGCGCAACTTTACGGGCTTGAAAAGGCTGCAGCCCAGCAACTGGATCGAGGGGAATTCTGATGATCGCTTCAGGACGCGTCTCTGCGACTTTTTCAATTTCAACTCCGCCTTCTGCACTGGCGATGAGGGTATTGGTGCGATTCGCACGGTCAACCAAGACGGCAACATAAAACTCGTGTGCAATATCAACTGCATCAGCGATCAAGAGCCGATTGACCTCGAGGCCCTCCGGCGGAGTTTGTGGACTTTTCATCCGATTGCCAAGCATGAATTTCGCTGCGGCAAGAGCTTCGTCGATGGACTTCACAACTTTTACAAAACCGGCTTTGCCTCGACCGCCCGCATGCACTTGCGCCTTGACGACCGCCAATTTCGATCCAGATGCGAAGAGGGATCTTGCTGCAACGTGCGCCTCTTCAACTGTCGTGACCATCTTTCCGGAGGGGACTGTGATTCCGACATTCGAGAGTAACTGACGAGCTTGAAATTCGTGGATTTTCATGGATTTGGAATTCTATCGACTTTGCGAGAGCTAAGGCGCATTCGCCACCATTCGATCACGATGGGCAGAACGGAAATGATCACGATTGCGATCACGACAGTTTCGAAATTGCGTTTGACAATCGGAATTTCTCCAAAAAGAAATCCAGCGCCCACCAGAAGAATCACCCAAAGAAAGGCACCGGTCACATTATAAAACTGGAATGTTCGAAATCGCATGACGCCAATTCCTGCGAAAAAAGGAGCGAAGGTGCGAACGATGGGAACGAATCGTGCCAAGACCACAGCCTTGGGTCCATGTCGTTGGAAGAACTCTCTTGTTCTCTCAAGATGCGCAACTCGCAAAAGAGGAATATTGCCTGAAAATGCACGGGGTCCAATCCATTTTCCGATGTGGTAATTGACAAAATCTCCAAAAACTGCCGCGACGAAAATCACAGCTCCGCACATCCAGGGATCGAGTCCGATGCGACGCGCGCAGATTGCTCCAACTGCGAAAAGTAAACTATCACCTGGAAGAAACGGAAGGATGACCAACCCTGTTTCGCAGAAGATGATCAAGAATAGAAGTGCATACGACCATGGCCCCGCACCCTGAACAACTTCAGTCAGGAAAACATCCAGCTCTGTGAAAAGTCGAGGAAGTTGTTCGATCAAGCCATCCATGGAATTTCAAACATTTCCGTCAAACACAAGAAAACGGACAGGGCGGGATTCGAACCCACGGTAGGGGTATAAGCCCCTACATCGGTTTAGCAAACCGACGCCTTCAACCGCTCGGCCACCTGTCCAAGGATTGGAAGTGTATCAATCGATTAGGAATGCCTCAGACAAGCGGGTTGCGATTCGAGAGTGCATCGGAATTATCTCGGGATCGCAACACCAGAGAGCATCCGAACTTTATTTTCTGGCTCGCGGCGATGGCTTGCAAATGTGGCGTCACCAATTGTGCAGGGAGGATTGGATTCGATGAAATTCCGCTGCATTCCAGAACGTTGGAGCAAGATTCGCACGGCATCAGAGCAATTTGCAAACGCTTTGTGCGCAGAAGGAGAAGAACGCAGAGCCTCGCTGAGCCCTTGCTGGGTGAAGGCGTCTATGACATCTTCGCCGACCTCATACCGCTCGACGCTCGCACAAGGCCCGATCGCGGCAATCATCTGTTTGGGGTCGGCCCCAAATCGATCGACGAGTTCTTGCAGCGATTCTCCAACAATGTCCAGGGCGATGCCTCTCCATCCAGCATGAATAGCTGCACAGGATTTGGATTTCAAGCAAACCACGAGCACAGGGCAGCAATCGGCGGTCGAGATAATTGGCACAATCAGAGGATCATTGGTGATGATCGCATCTGCAAGTTGCAGAGGGTCGCTCTCACACTCGGATGCGTCGACACACTTTGATCCATGCACTTGCTTCACTCGTGCTGCGCGCGCGCTTTGCGAGCCAAGGCGCTGTGCGATCCAATTCGAATCGGGTGGATCTCGTTTGGAAAACCAATGAGGGATTTGATGTGCTTGCAGGAGTGGGGAGATCCAACCCGAGAGTGACTGAGAGGGATCAATTTCGATGAGATTCATTGACAATCGGTGACGTTAATCAACGGATCGTTGTAGCGAACATCAATTTGGTCGATCCATATGGTCGATTGACCAAGCCCACCAAATGGGAGCATCACAATTCTGACCGCAACTGATGGAGTTCCAGAGTTGTAATAAACAAAATCCGCGGGGTTATAACCGCAAGGGAGCGTAAAATTTAGCGGGATCGGAACACCAGTTAGGTTTTGAAGGTATGGAGGCATAAAACCCCACCGATTCGTTACAGGGTTGTAGATGAATGCAAGGACGTAAGAACTGCTTGTTGAAATGGTGAGCCCTGTGACGGATAATCCAAGCCGATAGATTTCTTTTGGACTGGTGACGCTTAGAGCCTTAATCACCTGAATGTCAAGAATTCTATTTCCAGATGGGTAAAAGACACGTGGCCCAAGCCCAGAAGATCCCGATCCTGGTCTAGCCGTTCTAGCTTTAAGGTACTTTTGGTCGATGTCCGCGATACTGAGCGGCGTGACTGCCGTAATTGGAACTCCGCAGACAAGCGAAACATTCAGGCTTTCTGGATCGATGGTTGTTCCGCCGCCTGCTGTCTGCACATTTCTTGCCATTTGAAGCAGATTTGGAAATCCACCGACATACGCAGTCGTCCCTTCACCTGGGCCAAGTGTGTCTCCAAATTCTGCAACGCCAAAGGACGTTGGGGCGGCAAGACCCGACTGTGGGAATACACTTTGGTCGTTATTGACATTCGCAAGCAAATCGTGCATTTGCTGTGGAGTGAGCGGCAGTTCAAATGCAGTCTTTGAAAAAGCTTGTATCAATGCAACAACGCCTCCAATCTGGGCTGTTGCTGGGCTTGTTCCGGCCCAAGTACCTGTGTATGTTCGAAGTCGGTTCGTCGAATAGGCATTGACCTGAGCATTCGATGTAGTAAGCGGAGCATTTACTCCGCAAAACAGATTGCCGTAACCCAGAGTGCAAACACCCTCACCCCAACCAGAAACAGTAACTGTTCCTCCAGCAGCAGCAGCAGCAGTTGAATAATTGCTCACCGGGCATCGAGAGTATGAAGAGCCAGGGTAGAAAGTTTTTTGTCCTAGAACTGCTTGGCCATTTAGGCCCTGAAGTCCAGTATCGTTTGGAATGCCTGGGAAAACTCCTCCAACAACAATTGCATTTTCAGTGCCAGGGATTTGGCTCGCAATGGCTTCTTCAGCGTTGTTGCCTGCAGAGACAACAAATGTCACACCGGATGCAATGCCTAAAGCAATCAAATTCCCAGCCGCGAGTTGGGTTGTAATCGGTTGGTCATCGAAGGTCACAACAGGCATGACGATCACATTCCCAGGATTTGGGTCTAGGGTTGTTGGCGTAATCAAGTTTGCAACAGCATTTGCGATCGCAGTCAAAATTCTCCCTGGATTTTCAAAGGTCTCCGTTGGATAGAAGTAAGGCTGCACAGTCGGCACTACTCCTGTAACGCCGATCGTGTTGTCAACAGCGAAGAGGACTCCAAGGCTTGCGGTTCCGTGCTCTGTATCCGAGGGGTACAAGTTTTGTTCGCCTTGGGGAGCGTTGGAAACAATTGGTGTCTGGCCAGATTCCAAAATGATTTTAGATGGGGTACCCAAGCCATTAGGGCAAAGGTCTTCGTGATTCACAAGGGCGCTTGGTTCAATCAACGCGACTTTAATATTTTTCAGAACATCAAGTCCATTTCCGCCATTGACGAGCTGGAGAAAAGATGTGAATCGGGCGATATCGAGTCCGCCAGCACGAAATCCGGTGACTCGCTGGAAGGTGTCGAAGGCCGGTTTTGGTGCTGGTCCGCCAGGAGCAGAAGTTGGTGGGATTTGTCTGTCGAATGTTGTGTATAAAGCAAGTGGCGCGCTTCCAATTGCCGCAATTCCGCCAGCCACTGGGACCGGCGCAGTCAGTGGCATAGGAATGAGGTCGCTTACCAAGAGCATTCGCGGGTCGTAGAGAGGCGAAACTTCTTGTGAGTTTGGGAAAAAAGGATTCCCACCCGAAGATGGTGTTGGTGGCGCATTACTTATGAAATTTGTTGTTTCGTAGCAACTCGTTTGTCCAAATGCCCATTGAGTACAAATTTGATCCCATTCGAGTGTGCAGCATGAAGTGTCAATAAAGCAGATTTCTGAACAACAAGCCGAAGTGGCGGAACCAACAAGAGGGTGAGATAAAAAAGGTGATGACTGCAGGACAATAGACGCCTGAATAGGGCTCCATTCAGGCCAATTTCCTGGCGGGGGAGGCTGAACTGTTGAGAGGCAAGTGTCATATTGGCCGCTTGCTCCGCTCCACTGTGAATTTCCGATGAGCATGGCGTATGAGGCGCAGACTTCATCCCAAATCAAAGCACATCCTGGTCGAATTGTGTTGACTGTGGTACAGACACCTGCGTCGGAGCAATATCCAACACTCGGAGGTATCTCAGGAGGAACTGCTACACCAAGAGTGCCGCCTTGGGGTGTTGGCGGAGCTGCGACAATATCAACATGGGGAAAGTCGCATCCTGCACTAAAGCAATCATCCCCTTGTCCACACGCATCGCAATAGTTAACTTTTACAGGGTCGCCACCAGCAACCTTAATCTTTTTCTCAATATCAACCCAAAGCACATCTGGGAGCATCAGGAATTCTCGGGCAGCTGAAACAAGTTGACTCGGTTCAATTCCTTCGATGTACATCATGCCAGCAAGATCAATTGCCGGCTTTCGTGTCTTGAGTTGCGCCTGAGAACGCAGTTCATCCAAGATTCGAGGGTCGAGATCAATGGCTTGTCGAATCGTTGCTCCGTACTTGGTGATCAAAGCAGTTACAGGCAGGGCATCGTTTCCTTTCGCGCTGAATAAATCAGTTCCGGCTGCCCTGTTCGCTCGCATTTCGACTTCAGACTGAAACTGCACGACTATCTTGCCGGTAGCAATAGAGGCGCCAGTCTTCGGATTGACGGGCATAACGAGGCTCTTTGGATCACTCTTTGGCTCACTCTTTAGATCACTTTGGGGGGCTATCTGAATTCCCGCAGCAGCCGTATTCGTGCTCTTTTGTACGTCACCCTTGCTTGAGACCTTGCTTGAGACCTTGCTTGAGACGCTCTGAGTTCGATCAGCAACAACAGCAGAAGTAGCCAAGAAAAAGAGTCCAATCGACAGGGAGATAATTGTGAAGAAGCGCATTGTTTAAGTCAAACTCCTATGAGTTGGTTCGGATTGAAACTTTGAAAGGGACGAGTCCATTTTTATTTTATTGATAGACATGGATAATACGAGAAGAGTTCTAGATTTGATTGTAAAAGTAAGGAATTATTTGGCAGTTTGAACTTGATTCATGATTCTGTGCCCAATGTCTTTACGGAAGAACGCCCCTGGGAAAGTGATTTGACCCGCTGCGAGCGTCGCAAGGCGTGTCGCTTCGGCCAATGTCGAGCCCAAGGCTGTTGGCCCCAAAACTCTTCCCCCGTTTGTTACGATTTTTCCCATCTTTTCGGCCTTGGTGCCAGAGTGAAACATCAACGCGCCTGCCTGGGAGGAGGTGGCCTTTGAAAGAGGTAAAAGCCCAGTTATTGGCAGTCCCTTACGGACCTCGCCAGGATACCCCTCGCTGCAGACCACCACGCAGCATGCCGTGCGTGGGTCGAAGCTGAATTCGGCATCGGCGAGTCGGCCAGTCGCGGTCAACCAAAGGGTCTTCAATAAGTCACCTTGAAAGCGAGCCATGAGAACTTGAGTCTCAGGATCGCCAAATCGACAGTTGAATTCGAGGACCTTTGGACCTGCATGCGTGAGCATCAAGCCTGCGAAGAGCACGCCTCGAAATTCGATTCCCTGTCGGCGAAGTCCATCGACCGCTGGGACGAAAACATCGCGTGCAATGGCTTGAAGATCAGCGTCGCTCAACAGAGGCGTTGGGCAGAACGCGCCCATTCCGCCAGTGTTTGGACCTGTGTCTCCTTCGCCAACTTGTTTGTGATCTTGGCACGTATCGAGCACAGTGATTGTGCGACCGTCAACGAGTGCGAGCACAGAAACTTCTTGGCCTTCAAGTCTCTCTTCGATGACGACCGAATTTCCAGCGTCACCAAATTCTTTTGATTCCATACATTTTCGAACTGCTGCGATTGCTTCGTGTTTGTCTTTGCAGACTGTCACGCCTTTGCCCGCGCACAATCCAGTCGCTTTCACCACGCAGGGTTCGTCACGTTCAGTGACATAAGCAAGTGCTGCTCCGAGTGTCGTGCAAACACGGCCTTCTGGAGTGGGAATTGATGTTTGGCGCATGATAGTTTTCGCGTACGCCTTGTCCCATTCCAATCGCGCAGCAGCTTTTGTGGGGCCGAAGATTGGTCTTTCTGGATTCTCGAGCGCATCAACCATTCCTTCGGCAAGCGGGCCTTCTGGTCCAATGATGATGAACCCAATGTTTTCTTGTGCGAGCCATCGTTCGAGGTAATACTTTCGCTTCAGAGAAAATTCTTCTGGGCAAGCGGAGCCTAATGCAAGCAAGCCTGCATTCGCATTCGAATCGACCCAAAGTTTTCCAAGATGCGTCGATTGCGAAAGTCGCCATGCAATTGCATGTTCGCGTCCTCCAGAACCGATGAGGAGGACGTTTACTTTTTCTGGCAATGGAAGTGATGACATAGTTGTTGGCTGCAATTTTCTCTTAGACTGAATGCGTAGCGTATTTGCGAAAAACGTGGAAGCACCGAGTGTAACGAGCAACGGTGGAAGTACAGTCTGCTAAACTTCTAAATCCTATGTGTATGAACCTTCTATCTTCTTTCAGTCGTCATGCGATACTTGGTTTTGCTCTGGGTTTCGCTCTGGTCTCTGCCCCAACTGCCCAAGCCGAGGATTCAGCAGTTGTTGCGCTCTTAAATAAATCGCTGAAGGATATTGCCAAAAATGATCGAAGCGCGACACTCATCTTCGCCGCATATCTGAAGATGACACCGCCGCCGATGGAGATTGGAGAAGACTTCAACCAATCAACAATTTGGAACAAGATGGAGCGTTGGAGCGAAGTTTCCAAGTGGGCTCAAGCAAATTCGGCAATGGGAGAGGCCTTGATTGCAGCACAGTTTGCCACTGTCTTTGGTTTGCAATATGGCACCAAAGGGGTCGATCCTGCATGGGTGAAGGCAGGGGTGTCGATTTCTTTTGGTGACGACAAAAATGATGGGCGCATGAACTGCAATTACTTCCGTGCAATTCGAACAATTGGCGCTTATGCCACCGCAGAGATGTATCGCCTGGGAGAGGCGGGCAAATTTGATGCAGCCTTTGCAGTTGGTATTGCATATGCGCGAATTCTGCGCCAAGTATGCGAGCAAAGCATGTTGGAAGAAAAGTTGTTCGGCCTGGAAAATCTGTCGGAAAATCTTTCGATTCACCGCGATTTTATGTGGGGAAATTTAGATCGACTTCCGGTCGATTTAATGCAGAAAGTTGCGTTAAAGGAGTACTCTTTTCTGAAGCCAGCAGACAATGAAAAACTGCGCCGATTGCAGATGCCAGAAGGGGACCAAATCGTTGCGGCGGCAGTGCTCAATCGAGCATTGAAATCAACGGGCGGAAATGTTGATCCCGAGCAATTTGCACAAGTCATTGGACAATTTGAGGTGAGTGGCGCTCCATTACAAACGTTTGGAACGCAAGAGATGTGGAGGCGAATTTCAACTGTTCATGGTTCGCTTGAAGCCAGTGAGGAAAAGTTGGAGAACGTGTATGACGATTGGTGGCGCCGTTGGAAACTGCGCCCGGATTCCATTATGCAGAAAACATCGACAGAGATATCCCGAACAAATCCAATCAAATATGGGATTGTGGTGACAATGGTTCGTGACCTCGCTCGTGCATTTGCTTGGCGAGATGCTGTGATTGCCGAGGTCAATGGCACCGTCGTGGCCGCAGGATTATGCGGGTATTACAGAGATTTTAAGAATACATGGCCGAAGAGTCCAGAGCGTGCATACGCTGTTTCCATTCCAAAGAGATTCGACTTCGATCCATATGAGAAATCTGATGCAAAGTCAAAGATGGTTCCCCATTTGAAGTATCGAGCCTTATCTGCGCGTCAAGCGATCTCGACGCCATACGGTCCCGTTTGGGCGACAGGCTGCATGTTGTGGGCTATTGGCGCAAATCATGAAGATGACAACGGTGCGACGCATTCGATGGATGGTTCGGTTGGAGACTTGGTGCTTTGGCCGCCCGTTCGGGCACTTGCCCGTCAAGAAGGACTGTTGAAATGATGAAGACCGATGGAGTCGAACGAATCTTGATCATCGGATCAGGACCAGCTGGATGGACTGCAGCGATTTATGCAGCGCGCGCAAATCTTTCGCCGCTTTGCGTGATTGGAGTTCCGCGATCTGATCCCGCGCCAGTCTTGCCAGGTGGTCAATTGATGCTGACAACTGAGGTCGAGAATTATCCTGGTTTTCCTTCGGGTGTGACTGGCCCAGAACTGATGGAGCATTTTCGCAAGCAGGCCGAAAAATTTGGCACGCGCATTTGCGAAGACGATGTCATTGAGTGCAATTTTCAGATGCGTCCATTTGAAGTGAAACTTGCAAGTGGAAAAACATTGCGTGCGCATAGTGTCATCATTGCAACAGGAGCCGTGGCGAATTGGGTTGGTGCGCCCAACGAATTGCGCTTGGCACAAATTGGTGGCGGCGTGAGCGCATGCGCAGTCTGTGATGGTGCGCTGCCTGTCTATCGCGGCAAAGAACTCGCGGTCATTGGCGGCGGCGATACTGCAATGGAAGAAGCGACCTATCTGACGAAATTCGCGTCGAAGGTGTATGTCATCCATCGGCGCGATTCGTTCCGTGCATCCAAAGTGATGCAAGACCGACTTCTATCGATGCCCAATGCGGTCGCGGTTTGGAATAAAAAGCTGGTGAATGTCACAGGTGCCGAGCGAATTGAAGCTGTTGAACTTGAAGACACTGTGACTGGCGCGCGATCGTTGTTGCCAGTGAGCGGACTCTTTATTGCAATTGGCCATTCTCCAGCGACGGATTTCCTGCGCTCGTCTGGGATTGCTCTGGACGAGAAGGGGTACATCGCGCTTTCGAGTCGGTCTTGCGCAACGAACTTGGATGGCGTTTTTGCGGCAGGTGATGTCGCAGATGCGCAATATCGACAAGCGATCACTGCAGCGGGAATGGGATGTCAAGCAGCGCTCGAATCCGAACGATGGCTTTCGGCTCAAGGCGTGCACTAATCGCAAATCTTATGCTGGAGTGACAGTGCTTTTGACGCTGAGTTCACGAAGTTGATCATCGCTGATAGGACTTGGCGCTTCGATCATCAGATCTCCGCCAGACTGAGTCTTTGGGAATGCAATCACATCTCGAATATTGTCCGTACCGACGACATGCATTACGAGACGATCAAGTCCGAATGCAATTCCACCGTGCGGAGGTGCGCCGTGGCGAAGTGCAGAAAGCAAGAAACCAAACTTCGCTTGCGCTTCTTCATTTGTGAGGCCGATGAGATTGAAAACGCGTTGCTGTACATCCATACGGTGCATGCGGATCGAGCCTCCAGCGATTTCGCTTCCGTTGAGCACTAAGTCATAGCCTGCGGAGAGACATGCGCCGGGATCACTTTCCAAGATTCCAAATTGATCTGGATTTGGACTCGTGAATGGATGGTGAAGTGCGACCCATCGCTTGCCTTCATCGTCCCATTCAAACATTGGGAAGTCGATGACCCAGAGGAAATTCCACTTTCCTTCTGGAATGAGTTTCAAGTCGTTGGCAATTCGCAGGCGAAGTTCGCCCATCGTTTTTGTTGCAATATCCCAAGAATCTGCTGCAAATAGAACGGCGTCTCCGACTTCAAGTCCAAGCCGTGCTTTCAATTCTTCTGCAATCGGTCCGATGAACTTCGCGATTCCAGATTCGAAGCCTGCAGCGGTGTACTTCACGACTGGAACACCGCCAGCGCGGAATGTCTTGACCCACTCGCTATAACCGTCGGTTATCTTGCGCGTGAGTTTTTCTGCGCCGCCAGGAATCTTCAAGCATTTCACGACACCAGACTTCCCTGTTGGACTGCGCTTGGCGAGTGCCTGCTGAAAGACACCGAAATCGCACTTTGCAGCAAGATCGGAAACGTCTTGGATAAAGAGATCGAATCGCGTGTCGGGTCGATCGATGCCATACTTTTCCATCGCATCGATCCAAGTGATGCGAGGCAGAGTTCCGACGTCATATGAAAACAGTTCTGTCCAAAGACCTGCGACAAAACCACTCATCATGTCCATGATGTCGGAACGTTCGACGAAACTCATCTCTAAATCGATCTGGCTGAATTCTGCTTGGCGATCTGCGCGCGGATCTTCATCACGAAGACAGCGACAAATTTGAAGGTAACGGTCGCAACCAGCAACCATCAAAATCTGCTTGAATAGCTGTGGACTTTGCGGAAGGGCGTACCACTGACCTGGATGAAGTCTGCTTGGAACAACAAAATCACGCGCACCCTCGGGAGTGCTCTTGATCAGCAGCGGTGTTTCGATTTCGAGAAAACGGTGTTGTGCAAAATAATCTCGGGTGAATTTGGTGATGCGCGACCGCGTCTTCAGAATGCTTTGCATGCGCGGACGGCGCAAGTCGATGTATCGATACTTCAGTCTGGTTTCTTCGTTGATCTTGTCTGCGTCGTGCTCGTCTGGAAGAATGGGTGGCGCTTCTGCTTTATTGAAGATCTCGATTTCCTCTGCAACCAATTCCACTTCGCCGCTTGCAAGTTTGGGATTTGCACCACCTGTGCGAATGCGAACTGTTCCGCGAACTCCGATCACATCTTCGCGTCGCAATCCCCGAGCGCTGTCAATGAGAGCTGCAGCGCTTGATTCAATTCCAAAGACCACCTGAGCGAGACCTTCTTTGTCTCGAAGGTCAACAAAGAAAAGTCCTTTCCCTTGTTCTCGGTATGTATTGATCCAACCGCAAAGCGTGACAGTTTGTCCTGCATGGGATGGTCGAAGTTCGCCGCAATATTGTGTTCGTTTCAGCATGTTGATTTCCATTTCCTTCGGGTCGGGGATGGTAGCGAGACGGCAAATCATTGCGCTGTTAGGCTTCGTCGGTGGCAGGAACTGCGCCGATCATTCTCTTCACTGCGTTCGAACCCTCCGGGGATGCGCACGCAGCTCCCGTCATTCGCGAACTTCGTCGATTGAATCCAGAGTTGCGAATTGTCGCATGGGGAGGCCGTCGCATGGAAGCCGCGGGCGCCGAAATGATGGGCCGAACTGCGGATGATGGAACGATGGGAATTCCAGCTCTGGACAAGATATTGGCGATTCGAAAAGTTGCCGGCGAGATTGACCGATGGGCTGCGATAAATCAAGTTCTTGTTCATGTCCCAGTCGATTCACCCGCCGCAAATTTTCCGATGTGCAAGCGAATGAAGAAGCGCGGTGCGCGCGTCGTGCATTTGGTTGCCCCGCAAATGTGGGCGTGGGGTGGTTGGCGGATTCACAAACTTCGCCGTTTAACGAACCATGTGATTTGTCTCTTGCCCTTTGAAGAAGCGTGGTTTCGTGCGCGTGGAGTTGATGCAACATTCGTTGGTCATCCAGTGCTCAATGATCCGCATGAAAGCTTTGCGAGTTCAGACGAGTGGAAAGAACCTGCGCAAGGAACCCCCAAAGTCCTTCTGTTGCCAGGTTCAAGATCAATCGAGGTTGATCGAAACGGTGCTCTCTTACTGGAAATTTTCGCTGCAATTCGGCGCGATTTTCCGCATGCGACTGCGGTGGTTGCTGCAGCGAGTCCCGTAGTCGCGCAACGATTTGAACAAATCGCAGGAACGCTTCCAGTCGGCACGACATTGATGACCAATGTGATCGATCAAGCTGCTCAATGGTGTGACTTTGCTGTGGCAGTATCGGGGACAGTCACTTTGGATTTGACACGCGCACGCAAACCAGTGATTGGTCTCTATCGCGCAGGAGTACTCGCGTGCACGGGAGCACGAATCATGCTGAAGGCGCCGTATCGGTTGCTGCCGAATATTCTCGCTGGTCGTGAATTAGTGCCAGAATTCGTCCCATATTCTGGCTCTTCCGAACCCATTATTGCTGCCGCTTTGAAGATGGCGGGGGATGCGCAGTGGCGTAAGGAAATTTCCAGTGGACTTGATGCAGTCGCTTCGACCTTTGCTGGTCACGATCCAGGATTGGAATCTGCGCAGGTCATTCTGCGAGTTGCTGGTCTTTCCGCTGCACAACATTCAACTTGAGTATGAAATAACGATAGACTGCCAAGACGAAAAATCCCTTGTGGGATCTGAGAGATCATGGAAGGTCAACACTCATTTGGAGAATGTAAAATGAAAAATTCCGCAGTCATCATTTCAATTTTTGGTGCTTGCTCTGTTCTGTTTGCGGCTGCGCAAGACTCAAAGGTTGTTGCGCCAGCGAATGCAGGAACTCTCAAGATCATTTCCAGTCTTCCGCGCACAGGAAGTGCAAACGCCCAGACCAACACGATGGTCAATGGCATCAAGCTCGCCATCGATGAAGTCGGCGGTCAGATTGATGGATGGAAGATTGCATACGAGGATATGGATGATGCAAGTCCGCAGCGCGGAAACTGGGATCCTGCAGTTGAAGCGCAGAATGCCAATGCAGCTGTCAAGGATAGTGATTGCATCGCATATATCGGGACTTTCAATTCTGGCGCAGCGAAGGTTGCGATACCAATTCTCAATCGTGCAGGCCTTGCGATGGTGAGCCCAGCAAATACATATCCAGGTTTGACCAAGCCAGGTTTTGGTGAAGCGAACGAGCCTCTTGTCTATCGCCCATCAGGCAAGATCAATTATTTTCGCGTTGTCCCCACCGATGATTTGCAAGGAGTTGAAGCTGCCAACTGGGCGAAAACACTCAAGGCTGGAAAGGTTTTCATCTTGCATGATCGTGAGTTGTACGGCAAAGGGATCGCTGATGTCTTCCGAAAGCAAGCTGAAAAATTGGGGATCGAAGTCGTTGGATTTGAGGGAATCGATTCCAAGGCTGCAAATTATCGATCACTCGCCACAAAGGTAAAAGCCACGAGCCCAGACTTGGTTTATTTCGGAGGAACGACTCAGAGCAATGCTGGACAAGTTGCGAAAGACTTGAGGTCTGGGGGCTATGAAGGAATGTTCATGGTGCCAGACGGATGCTTTGAACAAGCGTTCATTGAAGCTGCAGGCGCAGCAAATCTGAATGGCAAGACATACATCACCTTTGGCGGATTGCCGGCAGAAGAAATGACTGGAAAAGGCGCAGATTTCCGTGCCGCATACAAACTGAAGTTCGGCGCAGATCCCGAGGCGTATGCGTCTTATGGATATGAAGCTGCCCGTGTCGTCTTACAGGCGATTGCGCAAGCAAAGACGAAGGATCGAGCGGGAATTCTCGCAGCGATTTCTGCCACGAAAGATTTCGACGGCGTGCTAGGCAAGTGGAGTTTTGATGCCAACGGCGACACATCAAGCCGCGTCATGAGCGGACAGACAGTGCAAGACGGTAAATTTGTGTTTGTCAAAGTTTTGGGAAATTGATATCGCCGATTCCCATGCTTGACTTCGAAGTTTTTTCGCAACAACTGATCACAGGCCTTTCCAATGGCATGATCATCGCCTTGATCGCCATCGGTTACACGATGGTGTATGGCATCATCGAGTTGATCAATTTCGCCCACGGCGATGTTTTTATGCTCGGTGCATTTCTCGCATTGACATTATTGGGCGCACTGGGAATGGAAGCGTGGGGGCCTTCGGGTCAGGTCTTTGGAGTTGCGTTGATGCTTATTGGCAGCGCCGTATTTTGCGGTGGGTTGAATTGGTCCCTTGATCGTTTGGCCTATCGCGCGCTTCGAAAATCATCCAAGTTGTCACTGCTCGTTTCTGCCATCGGATGTTCGTTTGTATGCATGAATCTTGGTTTGTTCTGGGGCGGCGCTCCGATGAAGGTTTTCGCCAACGGGAATTCTGCTGCAGCGCCAAAGGATTTTCCGGCGATTATTCCGCAAATCAATTTGCTAGGCGATGGATTCCTGCGTATTACACCGGGAGACCTGCTTGTTTTCGCAGTCACAATCCCGCTGATGGTTGGACTGACATTTATGGTCAAGCGAACTCGTTTGGGACGCGCGATGCGAGCGGTTGCACAGGATCCAATCGCAGCATCTCTGATGGGTATTCCCGTTGACCGCGTCATCGGCGCCACATTTTTTATTGGTGGTGCGCTCGGCGGATTCGCCAGTGTGATTTATTCGCTCTATAACAATACGATCGGTTTTCAAATGGGCACGCGAGCCGGATTGGACGCATTCACTGCAGCAGTGCTTGGCGGTATCGGCAGTTTGCCAGGCGCAGTCCTTGGTGGTTTGACAATCGGTTGCGTCCGATCGATGAGTGATCAATATCTCGAGACACGATGGACGAACACGATCGTCTTTTGCATTCTTGTGTTGATCCTGATTTTCCGTCCCAACGGACTTCTCGGATCGACACGCAGGGAGAAAGTCTGACGATGCGTTGGCGACCAGGTCCCATCTTCATCATTCTTGCCTTGGCAGCGTTGCTTCCACTTCTTGATGTGGTATTGCCACCCAAAATGCAACTTTGTGAAGCAGTTCGCGGAGTGTTTCTCTATGCAATTCTTGCGCTTGGACTGAATGTGGTCACTGGATATGCGGGCTTACTGAATCTTGGAATCGCTGCATTTATGGCGATTGGCGCATACGCCTTCGGCATTCTCACCTGCGAGATTTATCCATTTCAACTTGGATTCTGGCCCGCGCTTGCGCTGACAATTCCCATCGGAGCATTCGCTGGATTCATCTTGGGCGCACCAACACTGGGATTGCGCGGCGACTATCTCGCCATCGTGACTCTGGGCTTTGGAGAGATTGTCCAAGATGTCTTGAAGAATCTTGATGTGGTGACGAAAGGAACCCAAGGGATCAATCCGCTGCCAGCACCAACCTTTGGTGGCAGCGAATGGACCGCAGAGGATGAGTACAAGTGGTACTACTTATTCTTTGCTCTCCTGGTTGTGACTGTGTTTGCGGTGCGTAATTTGGAACGCTCGCGTTTAGGGCGTGCATGGTTCAGTATTCGCGAAGATGAAATTGCTTCACGCTCGATGGGAATTCGAGTCGAGCGAACCAAATTAATTGCATTTGCAACCGCTGCGGCGATTGCGGCATTCGCAGGTGGACTCTCCGCAAGCGTCCTGAGTTCCACTGGCGAGCCAAGCAATTATGACTTTCAAATTTCCATTCTTGCTTTGTGCATAGTGATCGTTGGTGGCATCGGAAGCATTGCAGGAGTGCTTGTTGGAGCGTTGGTCATGGTTGGTTTGAATTCGATTGTTCTTGTGAAGGCGACTGCATGGATGGCTGCAAATGGAATTGGCAGTCAAGGAAATGTCTTGCTTTCCCCGAACAATTGGAAGTTCTTGATCTTTGGTCTTGCATTGATCTTGGCGGTTCGATTGAAGCCAAACGGATTGATCCCACCGCGAATCGAGAGGGCGAAGCAATGAGCGTCCTTCGAGCCGACGGGGTTACCGTCAAATTCGGTGGGTTGGTTGCAGTGCAAGACGTTCATTTCACAGTCAAGCAAGGTGAGATCTATGCCGTCATCGGTCCCAACGGAGCTGGGAAGACAACACTGTTTAATGCCGTGACAGGAATCTATGCGCCCACAGACGGTCATGTTGAATTCAACGGGCGAGAGATTGTGGAACCGCTGACTGGTTGGGTTCTTTTTAAATTTGTGTGCGCGTTTTTCGCAGTGGGAATTTTTACGCTCGTCGGTCTCAATGTTGAAACAATCTGGACGGCAGTGATCATTGATAACTATAAATTTGATCAACCATTTCCATGGTCCGTTGCCGCTACGAGTTGGTACTCGACGATTTGGAGTTTGCCACTTGTAAAAAACCTCTTGCCACTTTTGATTGGCGGAGGAATTGGAGTTGGTGCGGCTGCTGTGAGTTGGTCGCGTGGGCGCAGAGCGCCAGACCATATCGCACGATCGGGAGTTGCCAGAACCTTTCAGAACATTCGCCTTTTTAATGAATTGAGCCTGATCCAGAATGTCCTCGTGGGTATGGATTACAGAATGAAAACAGGATTCATGAGTGCGCTTTTTCGGCTTCCAAGGTTCTATCGAGAACGAAGAGAATTTCACGAATCAGCGAAGAAACTGCTCGATTTTGTTGGGTTGGGCGATCGTGCGGAACAAGCTGCTGGCAGTTTGCCGTATGGATTTCGCCGTAGGTTGGAAATTGCTCGTGCCCTCGGAGGAAAACCAACCATCATTTTGCTTGACGAGCCCGCGGCAGGAATGAATCCATCTGAAGTTGTTGGTTTGATGGCGCTCATTCGAAGAGTGCGTGAAGCTGGAACAACTGTGGTCTTGATCGAACACCACATGCGACTGGTAATGGGAGTCTCTGATCGAATTCTGGTGCTCCAATATGGAAAGCAAATTGCTGAAGGTATTCCAGATGAGATTCGTGTCAATCCAAAAATCATCGAGGCCTATCTTGGCTCGGAGGATCACGGATGAGCGAGTCGCTGCTTGAGGTTCGAAATCTACATACTGGGTATGGACCGATCGAGGTATTGCGTGGAGTCTCCTTGCGCGTGTCCGATGGCGAAATCGTCTCGATCATCGGATCCAACGGAGCAGGCAAGAGCACAACACTTATGTCGATCAGTCAGGTAATCGAACCGCGCAGTGGTGATGTTCGCTTCGCAGGCGAGTCGATCCTTGGACTTCGTCCAGACGAAGTCATCCGCCGCGGCTTGGTTCAAGTTCCTGAAGGTCGTCGCGTTTTCCCCAGAATGACCGTGCTGGAAAATCTGATGATGGGCGCATATTTGCGCAATGACGTTGCAGGTGTCGCGCAAGATCTTGGCAAGGTCTACGATCTTTTCTCTGTTCTCAAGGAACGGGGGAGTCAAATTGCAGGCACGCTTTCCGGAGGAGAGCAACAAATGCTCGCGATTGGCCGCGCTCTGCTCAGCAAGCCGCGACTTTTGATGATGGATGAACCCTCCATGGGTATCGCGCCCATTCTTGTCTCAAGAATTTTTGCGGCAATTCGGCAGTTGAATAGTGAAGGTCTGACTGTGCTTCTCGTCGAGCAGAACGCAAGAGCCGCATTGGGGCTCTCGGCTCGAGGCTATGTTCTGGAAACAGGATCGATTGGATTCGAAGGTCCATCCAGTGAACTTCTTAGTGATCCAAGAATTCGAAGTGCGTATTTGGGTGACTAAGAAAAGACCAGCCCAAATCAGATCACCACTCGTCGATTGCGGTCAGATGAACTTCTGGTTTCTTGCGCCGCATATCCAACTCCGCCATCTCGTCTGGTCGTTCATCAAATGCAACGCGGTCAACTGAGAAGAAACCTTCAAAGCTCCACTCCGGCATATTTTCTTCGACATGATCATTCACGAGCCGTTCCATTTCTGCAAGGCTTCCCGCTGTCGCCCAGACTGTGATGTATGCGCCTTTTCCACGGCGATCTTGTCGTACCGCAAGAATGATTGCATGCCAGAGCACCATTCCAAGTCGGCGTCCACTTTCATCTACGTTCGCATCGGGATCAACATCCAATTCAAGTCCCCACGCCTCGCGTAATTGCAAAAGAATTTCATCTAAGTCTGGACTCTGATCATCTTCCGTCCGCAACACTTCGCGCAATTGCGATGGAGGTTCAGGTGAATGATCGAGATCATGTGGCCATGTTTCCAAGACTTCTCGAAGTCCGTGCCGAGCGAGCATCTGTTCGACTTCACGCCGCATATTGATCGGGACGTTGATCAGGAGACCCTTCCAAGTGTCCAAGAAAATTTCAACAAATGGCTGCTCTGCATTCGCGCCAGCTCCGATGGAACCGTCTTCGAGAAGTAGAGGTTCGAAGCGTTTCCAGACTTTCAGAAAGTCATCAGTTGGAATCATTTCTGATCCGAGATAAATGTCCAGTGCGCGGTATGCATCACGCGAGCCAATCTCGACAATTGGCACAACCTCTGCAGGAAGAAAATCGAATGCATCGCGGATGACCGAACTCAACCGATCATGACTGAGCACAATGTGAAACGCATATGTGTCAGGGTCGCCATCATCGCCTGGCGTGTATTCGAGCGTGTATCCCTGCTTGGGTGCAGGCAGCGAAATCGGTTCAATCCCTAGGGGGAATTGATATCCCTCAACTTCGGAGCGCTTCAGATCATGGCGTAATTCATACTCGCGCATAATGCCAATGTTAGTGGAGGGACCCCTTGAAAAAAACCCCTCGTTCATGTGCGGCAGAAAACGCATGAATGAGCCATGTCCATTCGGCGCAAAGGTATGGAATCTCGCGCTCTTCATGGATGCGGCGAATGGATTGATGCAGCGACTCAGAAAGTGTTGATTGCCAAGTACCGTCGCCGCGATCACAGAAATATGTTCTGCAACCGGTGGGGCGATCACTATGAATCGAGCAGAGCTTCCCGTCGAGATATGCACAAGAGCCTTGTTGCTGAGCATTCGTCGCAGTTGCGGTCGAAATCACTCGTTGAGTGTTTCTCCATGTCCACGCGGCTTCCAATCCTGTCACTGCGAGCAAATGATCATGATTCTTAAATTGACAGCAGCGGCCACTGGCAAGACACACAGGCCTGTGCAGTTCGACGACTGTAGCAGCATGCTCATGGAGTGCTCTGAATGCTTCATCGATCAGCGGATCGGTGGAGAGTCTCCACCAAATCTGCATCGTCTCATCTTGCGGTGGATGTTCTGGAAGAAATGGATTCAACGCGGATTGGTGGGATCACCACGGCGCAGAATGGTTGTCGACATGATCTCGCTCGCGCAAGATTCGAATTTGCTCGATCGGATAGAGCGTTCCATTGTCCATTCCATGACATGGGGTCTTCGCTTTTGCCGCCTTCCAAGCCTTTGGAGTTGTCAAATTCTCTGGCCAAAATGGCCATGTTCTGCACTGTGCAGGTCTTGCTGTATAGACCCCGCAGAGCGCTCGGCCAGGTTGGCTGGTTCGGTCAAGAAAGACGCAATCAAATCCGTGAGGAGTTTCAGATTCATTGAGTGAGCGTCGATCTAAAATTGCACGCGTGTACTTCGCTGTGAATTCTTCATCGGTCAGTCCAAGCGCAACAGCCATCGCACGACCTTCATCTGCGGTGTACCAGACAGCTCCAGGACCGCCGGTGCAACAATTTCCGCACTGCGAGCATGAAAAGCGTAGCCCGTCTTTGTACCACTCTTGCTTCGAGTTTTGGTCCAAGGATTCAGCATCCGAATTGGTCATAACTTCGATCCTACTCCGTTGAACTTGTCCGACGCGGGGGAATTACTCCCCGCCGTCGGTCGCTTCAAATGCAGTGCCTTCGCTGGATTCCAGAATCAATTGTTCCTTTGCAGAATTACCAGAAAGGTCCTTGATTGTTGGAGCCGCTCCGATTCGATCTGCTCCGAGAGCT
The DNA here is from genome assembly GCA_903961015.1 of uncultured bacterium. GTDB lineage: Bacteria > Planctomycetota > Phycisphaerae > Phycisphaerales > SM1A02 > F1-60-MAGs104. The sequence goes on along the minus strand of CAJCCX010000061.1, from coordinate 16,583 downwards.
TCGGCTGCCAATGCGGCGGCTTCCATCTCAGCTGCTTCTGTGAATTCTTCACCTGTGCTTTCGACGAGGTGCTTGATCACGAGATTGGTATAGATCTCGAAGCCGGTTCCAGCTGGAATGAGATGTCCTAGGAGTACGTTTTCCTTCAAGCCAACCAGAGTGTCGACAGCGCCCTTGAGAGCCGCTTCGGTCAGCACCTTGGTGGTCTCTTGGAAACTTGCGCCCGAGAGGAAACTCTCGGATTGCAACGATGCCTTCGTGATTCCCAGTAGGAGTGTTCGTGCGCGTGCAGGCTTTGGCTTGCGAGTCTTGGCGATTGCCTTGCCTGCAAGTTCTGCTTCAGCATTGGCTTGTTTGACTTCGTCCTTTGCGACGAGGCTTCCCTTGACCAATGTTGTTCCACCAGCATCTTCGATTTTCAACATTGAAGTGAGTGAATCATTGATTCCGCGGAAGACATATCGCTCAACCACATCGTTTGGAAGCAGGGTTGTATCCCCGATCTCAACGACGCGAACCTTGCTGAGCATCTGACGCAGAACAACTTCGATGTGCTTGTCAGAAATCGGAACGCCCTGAGCGCGATACACATTCTGCACTTCAGTGAGCATGTATCGATAGAGTTCATCCTCGCCCTTGATGCCAAGGATTTCAGATGGCGTGAGCGCACCTTCAGTCAGAGCATCTCCAGCTTCAACATTGTCGCCCGAGTGGACCAACAGACGCTTGCCTTGAAGCACATAGTGATCTTCAGCAAGTTCTTCTTTCGCACCTTCGGCATGGATTCGGATTGTCATCTTTCCACGACGCTCATTTGGAAGCAATTCGATGCGACCAGAAATTCGTGCCAACACCGCAGGATCGCGCGGAATGCGAGCTTCGAAGATTTCAGTCACACGGGGGAGTCCACCGACGATGTCTGCGGATCGAGCCGTTCCCTTTGGAGTGAACGCGATTCGCTGACCTGCTTCGATGACCTGTCCGTCCTTGACTTCGATGTGTGCCTTAGCTGGAAGATGGTGGAGATCGAGAACCTTGCCGGTTTCGTCTTCAATCGTCAAGCGCGGATGCTTTTCACCCTTGTGCTCGATGACAACCATTTCGTCCTTGTTTGCCTTGCGCTCAATACGAATTGTTTCGCCTTCTTGAATGTCTCGGAAGTGAATTGTTCCACTCTTTTCAGCAAGAATCGGTGAAACGTGCACGTCCCATTCAAGAACCGCATGACCCTTCTTCACTTGATCGCCAGGATTCGACAACAAGATGGCGCCGTATGGAACTTTGTACTTCTCAAGTTCGCGACCCTTCGCATCAAGCACGCGGACTTCTCCGGTCTTGCGCAAAGCGATTCGGTATGGAGCTGCTGCTGCAGTGACTTTCGCTTCGCCGCAATCGACATACTCGATCGTTCCAGCTTGCGTGACCTTCCACTGATTTTCCGTTGTGGCACTGACGGCGATTCCACCTGTATGGAAAGTACGCATCGTCAACTGAGTTCCAGGCTCGCCGATGGACTGCGCTGCAATGATTCCCACTGCAAGACCTTCTTCTACCAACTTGCCGGTGGACATGTCCATTCCGTAGCAGGTTGCGCAAACGCCGCGAGGAGTTTGGCAGGTGAGTGGACTTCGCACATAGACAGTTCGTACGCCGAGATCTTCGATGAGTCGAGCCTTCTCAACAGTGATGATTTCATTGCGCGCAACGATCGTTCGGTCCGTTCGTGGATCGACGATGTTCTCGCAACTTGTACGGCCCTTGAGCACGTCACGCAACGGAACATCGACTTCTTCGCCTTTGTAAACAGCTTCCTTGGCGATGCCACGAGTTTGCTTGCAATCGTGCTCGATCACAACGACGGACTGTGCAACGTCGCACAGTTTTCGCGTGAGATAGCCCGAATCTGCAGTCTTGAGCGCAGTATCAGAAAGACCCTTACGCGCACCGTGTGTCGAGGAGAAATACTCGATGACGGACAATCCTTCGCGGAAGTTCGACTTGATCGGTGTTTCCATGATCTCGCCACTCGGCTTCGCCATCTGTCCGCGCATGCCGGCCAACTGCTGCATCTGAGTTTTGTTTCCTCGAGCACCCGAGTCCATGAACAAGAACACGGGGTTGAGGTATCGAGCAGATGGGCTTGCGGGAGAAGGGGATCCTGGAACATTTCCAGCGACATGCTTCGTTCCAGCAACTTGATTTCGTCGATCGGTCTTGAGCGATTCCAACACCATCGCAGAAAGTCCGTCGCGACACTTGGACCAAGCATCCATCACGCGATTTCGTCGTTCGTCATCCGTGGTGTTGCCGTCGTCATAATCCTTACGAGCTTGATCGACCTTCTTCTGACTTTCAGCGATCAGTTTTTCCTTGTTTTCAGGAATGTGCAGATCGGTGATGCCGAATGAAAGTCCACTCGTTGTACTGGCCTTGAATCCAGTTTCCTTGAGCGCATCGAGCAACTCGATGGTCGCCGCTTTTCCTCGACGAGCAAATGTGTCGTCGATGACGCGAGCTGCGCCCTTCTTGCCAAGGGCGCAGTTGTAAAACGGCATTCCTTGTGCAAGAATTTCGGAGAAGATCACGCGGCCAACGGTCGTTCGGATACGGCGATGAGCCGGAGTCGGGACAGGAGCATCGTTTGCGCCGTTGATGACCTCGGTGAATCGATCAAGTCGAATATCCGCCCATTCGTGCACGCCAATCTTGCGAAGTTCGTGCGCCAAGAGGAGTTCGTTGACGCTTGAGAAAGTCGGAACCTTCGAGCGTTTTCCTGGTTGATCCACTGGTGGTTCGATCGGAGCCGCAGTCAAGAAATAGACGCCCATGACGATGTCCTGTGAAGGACTGACGATGGGATTTCCGTTGGCTGGACTGAAGATGTTGTGCGTGCTCATCATGAGCACTGAAGCTTCGACTTGCGCTTCGAGAGAGAGCGGCAAATGCACCGCCATCTGATCGCCGTCGAAATCTGCGTTGTATGCCGCACAAACAAGAGGATGAACCTTGATCGCATTTCCTTCGACGAGCACTGGCTCGAAAGCCTGGATACCCATTCGATGGAGTGTTGGAGCACGATTCAAAAGCACTGGATGATTCTTCGTGACTTGTTCGAGAATGTCCCAGACTTCGGGAGCTCGACGCTCAAGCATTCGCTTGGCACTCTTGATCGTGTCTGCAAGACCATGTTCCTTCAGCTTGCGAATAATGAAAGGTTGGAACAATTCAAGCGCGATCTTCTTTGGAAGTCCGCACTGCCAGAGTTTCAATTCTGGTCCGACGACGATGACCGACCGCGCCGAATAATCGACGCGCTTGCCGAGCAGATTCTCGCGGAATCGACCTTGCTTGCCCTTGATCATGTCCGTGATGGACTTGAGCGGACGATTGCTCGAACCGAGCACTGGTCGTCGGCAACGACCGTTGTCAAACAACGCATCGACTGCTTGTTGCAACATTCGTTTTTCGTTGCGGATGATGACTTCTGGTGCATTGAGATCCATCAACTTCTTCAAGCGATTATTTCGGTTGATGATGCGTCGATAGAGATCGTTCAGATCGCTTGTGGCAAAGTTGCCGCTTTGAAGCAGAACGAGTGGGCGAAGTTGCGGCGGGATCACTGGGATCACATCGAGAACCATCCATTGTGGTTCGTTGGAAGATCCACGAATCTGCTCGACCAACTTCAGTCGCTTCGAGAGATCCTTTGCTTTTTGCTTGCTCTTTGTCTCATTCAATTCCACGCGAATTTCTGCAGCGATTGCATGGAGATCGAGCAGGTCAGGGGAGAGGAGTTCGCGAATGGCTTCTGCGCCCATCATGGCGGTGAATTTGCTGCCGTGCTTGGCAACCATCTCGCGATATTCATCGTCTGTCAAGACTTGCTTGAATTCAAGATCTGTGGAGCCTGGATCGGTCACAACATAATCCTGGAAGTAGACGACCTTTTCGATGTCTCCAGTTCGCATGCCAAGCAGCGTTCCGAGTCGACTTGGCAGAGCCTTGAAGAACCAGATATGAACTGCAGGTGCAGCGAGATTGATGTGTCCCATGCGCTTTCGTCGCACACGCGAATGAGTCACCTTCACGCCGCAACGGTCGCAGATGATTCCTTTGTACTTGGTTCCCTTGTACTTGCCGCAGGCGCATTCATAATCACGCTCTGGTCCGAAGATCCGTTCGCAGAACAGACCGTCCCGTTCGGGGCGGTAGGTTCGATAGTTGATGGTTTCTGGTTTCTTGACTTCGCCGAAGCTCCAGCTTCGGATGTCATTCGGGCTCGCGAGTTGAATGCGAACCGCTCCGTAGTCATTGACACGATCAAAAACGCTTTCTGCCATGCTGTTCATAGTGGATCTTTCGAAAAGGAGTCAGAGTCTGAATCAGAACAAATCAGTACCAATCAAACGAATCACACAGTTCAGAGAACCGGCGCGGCCGCTTCGCCGCCAACCTTTTCAAGCTGAATGTTGAGACACAATCCCTTGATTTCTTGGCACAACACATCAAAGACCACCGGCATTCCTGCCTGCAGCGTGTTGTCGCCCTTCACCATCGACTCATAGATCTTCTGGCGACCTTCAGTATCGTCGCTCTTGACTGTCAGAAGTTCTTGGAGCACATATGCCGCGCCGTACGCTTCGAGCGCCCAGACTTCCATTTCGCCGAATCGCTGGCCGCCTGTGCGAGCCTTGCCGCCGAGAGGTTGCTGAGTGATGAGGCTGTATGGTCCAGTCGATCGTGCATGAATCTTGTCGTCCACCAAGTGATGGAGTTTCAAGAGATACATGTATCCAACTGAAGTGCGTTGGTTGAACGATTCGCCGGTTCGACCGTCGTAGAGTTGAACCTTGCCGTCTTCTGGCATCAGCGCAAGCAATTCGTTTGGAAGACCAGGATTTTCGCCCGTCTTCTCGAACGACGCAACGCGCTGATTGACATGCGTATTCGCTTCACGAATGGCGTCGAAGATTTCAGACTCCTTCGCGCCGTCGAACACTGGAGTGATTGCTTGGAAGCCGAGGATGCGTGCAGCCCATCCAAGATGTGTTTCCAGAATCTGTCCAACGTTCATACGACTTGGTACGCCGAGGGGATTGAGAAGAACTTCAACTGGAGTTCCGTCTTCCATAAATGGCATGTCCGCTTCTGGAACGATTCGAGCGATGACGCCCTTGTTTCCGTGGCGTCCTGCCATCTTGTCTCCAACCGACAATTGTCGCTTGGTTGCAAGATAGACCTTGACCATTTCGAGAACTCCAGATGGAAGTTCGTCGCCGCGCTTCATGTGATTAACGCGTCGTTCCTTCTCGCGCAAAAGTTTCTGGATACGAGGCCAGAATTGTCCATAGGTGACCATCGCGAGATCGCGCGATTCCTTGGAGCCTTTGATCCACTTCTCGCTGAAGCCATCAATCTGTTCGATGATGACGTCTGGAATATCGCTCGCACCAATCTTCTGTCGTGTCGACGGATCGACCATTTCAGTTCCGATGATGCGATTGATTTCACTTGCCATCTGGCGGAAAAGTTGAATGGCTTTCGCATCCATCGACTGTTCGAAAGTCGAAATTTGCTTCTTGAGCAATTTCTTCTGTTCGTCAGTTTGATGTTGACGTCGACTGAAGCTTTTCGTTCCGATGACAACGCCTTCTGTTCCTGCTGGAACATCAAGCGAGTCATTCTTCACATCTTCACCTGCGCGTCCGAAGATCGCATGGAGAAGTTTTTCTTCTGGGGACAATTCGCTCTTGGACTTTGGGCTGACCTTGCCGACGAGAATGTCGCCTGGCATGACGCGAGCACCAACACGAATCACGCCGTGCTCATCCAAATTGCGAAGGGCACTTTCGGAAACGTTTGGGATATCCGCGGTGAACTCCTGACGGCCCAGTTTCGTCTCGCGCACTTCAACATCGAATGATTCGATATGAATTGAAGTGAACGTATCGTCTTTGACCAGCCGTTCGCTGATCACGATTGCATCTTCGAAGTTGTAACCGTCGAAGGTGTTGAATGCCACAAGAACATTCTTTCCGATTGCGAGTTCGCCTTGGCTAGTGCTTGCACCGTCTGCAAGAATTTCGCCAGCCTTGACTTTCTGCTTCAGTTGAACGATCGGCTTTTGATTCTGGCAGGTTTTCTCGTTCAGTCCGACGAATTTGCGAAGAGCATATTCGTCTGCATTGTCAATGATGATTCGTTCAGCATCGACAAAGGTGACGATGCCGGCGCGTTCTGCGCGAACAATCATTCCACTCGAACGACCTACAACTTTTTCCATACCTGTTGCGACGAGCGGTGGATCGACCTTGATCAACGGCACAGCCTGTCGCTGCATGTTGGATCCCATGAGCGCACGATTCGCATCGTCATGCTCGAGGAAGGGGATGAGCGCTGCGGACACGCCGACTGTTTGCTTCGGGCTGATGTCAACGAATTGAACTTCCGTGGATTCGGATGTGACGAGTTCACCACCCTTGCGGACGAGAACAAGATCTTGATCGATCTTGCCCGACTCGCTGACCGTTTCGCTTGGAGCCAAGATGCTCTTGATTTCTTCGTCTGCGCGCAAACGAACGGTCTTGCCGGTCGCCTTGCGTGACGTGATCTCTCTATAAGGAGTGAGCAAGAATCCGTAGTCGTCGACTTCAGCATAAATACCCAAGCTGGCGATGAGTCCGATGTTCGCGCCTTCGGGCGTTTCAATCGGGCAGATTCTGCCGTAATGGGAAATGTGCACGTCGCGCACTTCGAATCCTGCACGCTTGCGATTCAATCCGCCTGGTCCCAGCGCCGAAAGGCGTCGTTCGTGAACGAGCATCGAGAGGGGGTTGGTCTGATCAACGACCTGCGACAATTCGCTTCGGCCGAAGAAGAATTCGATCGCACTTGAGATGGACTTGGAATTGACCAAGTCAGCAATCTTGTACGACGTATCTGTTGGATCCTTCACGCTCATACGCTCTTGAACCGTGCGCTTCAACTTCAAGAATCCCTTGCGCATTTCTTCTGTAGCAAGTTCGTCCAAAGTTCGCAGACGACGATTTCCCAAGTGATCGATGTCGTCGATGTGAGCGCGTGATCGTCGATTTGGATCGGCTGGTCGTCGCAACTCCATGATGTATCGAATGACAGCGAGGAAATCTTCGGCACGCAAGTGTTGCGCAGTTTCGCCGACCTGCTTGTACTGAGGATCATCCGCAAATTTTCGATTCACGCGGAATCGTCCGACTCGTCCGAGGCGATAACGATTGGTGTCGAGGAATTTTTCTGCGAAAAGATCTTTCGCCTTTTCAGTCTGCGGTGGATTTCCTGGTCGCAGTCTTGCATAGAGGCGAAGCAGTGCAGCTTCGTATTCCGTTGCTTCAGCGAGGAAGTCCAACTTTTCTTCGGCAAGTGTGTTCAAGATCAGCGGATCGCCAGGATTGCAGATCGCACGAACCGTCTTGAGAGGACTTGCTTGAATGACGCCGACCTTGTCGCCGAATGCAACACCGATCTTGCAGAGTTCTTCGCCTGTGTCTTGATCAATGATCAATTCAGCGGAATAGTGCTCTGGCTTGAGTTTCTCAACTCGAACATCTTCGACTTCATAGAACAATTCAAGAATCTTTTCAGAACTCGAGAACTTCTCATCCATCGCACGAAGGAAGGTGGTCGCGGCCAACTTCGTCGATTGGTCGATGCGCATCGCCAAGACGTCCTTCTTTGTGACTTCTAATTCGATCCATGATCCGCGCTCTGGAATGATGCGCGCACTGTGCAGTGGTCGGTCGCCGAAACTTGAGGCAATCGAAAAATCGACGCCGGGCGATCGATGCAACTGACTGACGATCACGCGCTCGGAACCATTGACAACGAATTCGCCACCACCGAGAAGAATCGGAATGTCTCCAAGATAAATATCTTCTTCGAGAACATCCGTGGAGTCTTCGCGCTTCAGACGCATCTTGACGCGCCATGGATGTCCATAGGTCAATCGCAATTCGCGACATTCTGATTCGGTGTGCTGAGGCTCACCAAATGAGTATGAAACGAATTCTAATTTCATATTCCCGTCGTAGCTCTCGATCGGAAAGACTTCTCGCAAAAGAGACTGAAGTCCCAAATGCGTTTTTCGTTCTTCATGAACGAGATCCTTTTGCAGGAAGCGTGTGTACGCATCCTGTTGGACTCGAGTTAAATTCGGGACGGGGATCGCGTCGCCGCGCTTCGAATAGTCACGGACGTTTCTTGTGGTCATAGTTACCTCTGAAAGTTCTCGTTCCAACCCAATGCACCATCACGACCGATAGAATGAATTCGCTGAGCGGATTTTTTCTGTCGAAGTTTCGTGACTTTCCAAACAAATTTTGGGGCGCGTGCCAAGTCCCGAAGGGTAGCAAGCACCATGCCAAAAGCGCAAGGGGGTCGAGATGATTTTCTTGATATTTTTCAGATTTCTTTTGCAGCTGGCTTCTTAGGGGGTGGCGGGACCTTCCAGCGCATAGAAGGACCACTCTGAGACAGGTTGATGGCATAAAAAACCCCGCCTAGAAACAGGCGGGGCTTGAGAATCAATAGAAAACGAATGATCTCGATCAGTCAGATCACTTCAGGACGACTTTGCCGCCAGCTGCTTCGAGAGCTGCCTTGAGCTTTTCAGCGTCTTCCTTGGAGAGGTTCTCTTTGATCGCCTTTGGGGCTGCATCAACAAGATCCTTTGCTTCCTTGAGACCGAGTCCAGTTGCCTCACGGACAACCTTGATGACATTGATCTTCGTCGCGCCGGAATTTTCCAGCATAACGGTGAATTCGGATTGTTCAACAGCTGCAGCAGCGCCACCACCATCACCTGCGGCCATCATGACGGCTCCACCAGCTGCTGGTTCGATACCGTACTTTTCCTTCATGTATTCCGCCAATTCGACTGCTTCCTTGAGGGTCAGCGAGGCGATGGAATCTCCCATTGAGGAAATCTTTGCTTCAAAAGTTTTCGCGTCAGACATTTCGATACTCCTTCAAATTATGCTCCCCATAGGCGACACCACGAGGTGTCATTTCATCCCCGAGGGGACCAGTGGAGTGCGGTTCTAAATCAGATCAGTTCAACTCGCCTTCGCGGCGATTGTTTCGCCCTTCTCGAGACGAGTTTGGATTTCCTTGACGACGCCGAGTAGGCGTGATCCTGGTGCGATGACCGTGCCAACGAGTTTTCGGGCAGGTGAGAGCACCAAAGTAATAAGTTGTGATTGCGCTTCTTCGCGGGTCGGGAACTTGCTGAGGCGAGTGACGCCTTCGACACCGTCGAACCAAGATCCGTCGATGCACGCGCCCATCAATGCAAGTTTGTCATTGGTTTTCGCTGATTTGACCAATTCACGAGCGATGGTCACGACACTTGTTTTTCCGTAAACAATTGCGCGAGGACCTTTGAGTCCAGGAGCAAGCGCTTCGAGGGGAGTTCCCATAAATGCACGCTTGGCCAAGGTGTTCTTGACGACAGTCACGCGCACATCACTCGTGCGCATTTGTGCACGCAGAAGTGTGGTGGTCTTTGTTGGCATGCCGCGAATTTCGATTAAGACCGCTCCTTCGATATCTTCGAAGCGCTTCTTGTATTCCGACACGATCATGTTCTTGATTGGTTTGCTCATTGGATATTTCTCAGTTGATCAATTCAGAATTTAGACAGCAACTTGGACGCCGGGACTCATTGTGGCACTCACGACACACTTGCGGATGTACAAACCCTTCGAAGATGCTGGCTTCGCCTTCACGATCACGGCGAGGAAGTGTTCAAGATTTGTGACTAAATCCTCGTCAGTGAAAGAAAGTTTTCCGATGATGCAATGGACGTTTCCGCCATCATCATTTCGGTACTCAACTTTTCCTGCGACATACTCACGAACAGCAGTTGCAACATCAGGCGTGACCGTTCCGGCTTTTGGAGATGGCATCAGTCCCTTTGGACCGAGCACTTTTCCAAGACGGCTGACGATACGCATCATGTCGGGACTGGCGACGGCCACATCAAAATCCATCCAACCGCCTTCGATCTTGGCGACAAGATCTTCTGCGCCGACTTCAACAGCTCCAGCGGCTTTCGCTGCAGCAGCCTTGTCGCTATTACAGAAACACACGACACGAGAAGTCTTTCCCACGCCCTTGGGGAAAGAAATCGCGCCTCGAAGTGCTTGATCTGCAACCTTTGGATCGATGCCTAAATGCACGACGATATTGATCGTTTGATCAAACTTCGTCGCCTTGTACTTGCGCAGCGACTTGATCGCGTCAGCAGGTGTTTGAATGGTAGTGACGAGGGAACCTTGGTTGGTTCGCACGCGCTTGCTATGACCGATGACTTTTGCTTCTTTCGTTGCCATGGGGATTATGCCTCCACCGTGACGCCCATTGAGCGTGCGGTTCCTGCGATGACTCGCATTGCTGCTTCGATACTGCCAGCGTTTAGGTCCTTCATTTTTTCTTCAGCGATTTTCTTCAACTGTGCTTGAGTGATCTTGCCGACTTTGTCGGTGTTGGGTTTTCCTGAACCCTTTTCGATCTTCAGCGCAGTTGCAATCAGCACAGATGATGGCGAGCTCTTGATCTCGAGATCAAAGCTTCGATCTGCATACACCGTGACGATGCAACCAACAACACGACCGTTCAGTTCACGAGTTGCTTCGTTGAATTTTGTAATGAACTGTCCTGGATTGACGCCATTTGCGCCTAGGACTGGTCCGAGTGGTGGTGCGGGAGTTGCCTTACCACCGGGGGCAAGGATCTTGAATTGCTTTTGAATTTTCTTGGCCATGTTTTTGAACCTCCCACCTGAATTGCCCCGACAAGGGGCGATGCCGACTCAGCCAAGATTCGGCGTATTCAAGTAGTTCGTACGGTCTGAGATTGGAGAGTCGAGAAGGTTAGCAACTCTGTGCAATTCTGCAAGTGGTTTGTCGTAAAAAATCTGAATGTCAGGCGGCAAGGTCTCCGTGCGACCCTATCTATATATGATTCAGCTATGAATTTGAATGCGCCAACTGATTTCATCGCGGATCTGAAGTGGAGGGGTTTGTTGCATCAAACCACGTCAGACTTGCTTGGTGGACACCTGTTGACCTCTGGTCGATTGGCATATTGCGGATTTGACCCCACAAGTGACAGTTTGACCGTCGGAAATCTGCTTCCAATCATGATGTTGGCAAGGTGGCAACAGGCAGGGCATCGTCCAATCGTTCTGATGGGTGGTGCAACTGGGCTCATTGGAGATCCAAGTGGGAAATCAGCCGAGCGTCAGGTCATAAGCGCTGAAAAAGTTCGCCACCATATCGCCCGACAGCGGCCAATCTTCGCACGCGTGCTGGACTTCACAGGGTCGAATGCCGCCAGCGTTGTGGATAACGCAGAGTGGCTGATGAAAATTGGGTACATCGAAATGTTGCGCGATGTCGGAAAGTTTTTCTCCGTGAATCAAATGGTCGCGCGAGATTCAGTCGCAACTCGATTGACAGAACGTGAGCAGGGGATTTCATACACAGAATTCAGTTACATGATTTTGCAGGCGTATGACTTTTTACACTTGCATCGAACTGCAGGATGCACGGTGCAGATTGGTGGCGCTGATCAGTGGGGAAACATTTGTTCTGGTATCGATTTGATTCGGCGCATCTCCAGCGCTGATGCATATGGAATTACGAATCAGTTGGTGACGAAGTCTGACGGAACGAAAATCGGGAAGTCAGAATCTGGAGCGATCTATTTGAATGCGGATCGAACAAGTCCATATCGTTTTCATCAGTTTTGGATGAACGCCGCCGATGACGATGCGCTCAAATTTCTGAAGTGGTTCACGTTCTTGTCGCATGAGAAAATCGAGGCGATTTCGCTGGCGCACAAGAGCGATCCTGCTGCAAGGCTTGCCCAGAAAACCGCAGCGGATGAACTGACGACAATGGTGCATGGCGAAACTGAAACGCAAAGAGCTGGTCTGTGCGCAAAAGCCTTGTTTGGTGGGGATATACGAGACCTTGATGAGCAATCAGCAATCGATGTGGCAGCGGATCTTCCAGGTCCCAGACTGACCCGCGATGCGCTGGCCGAAAGTGGAAAACTTGTCGTGGACCTGCTTGTCGAATCTGCTCTTGCTTCGAGCAAACGAGAAGCAAGAGAATTTCTTGAAACTGGAGCGGTCCAGGTCAATGGAGAGCGTGTGACATTGGAAAGTCGAGTTGCCGCGGATTCACTTCTGCATGGATCGTTTGCCTTCATTCGGCGCGGGAAGCGAAATTGGGCTGTCGCAGAATTCGCAAAGTGATTTGTGGATAGCATCGCTTGAATGGCTGGGACCACTGGAACATATGAACTCGGACGTTTTTCTGGTGAGTGTGCCAAATCGCATGCTCCCATTCTTGCACAGCAAGAATTTATTGCAGCTCTTGTCGATGCACTCGACGAAGAGGCTCGTCCAATTCTGAAGCGCTTGGATTTCGCAGCGGCTGTTTGGGACGAGGGTACGCGGCCCGATGGATTAGTTTGTTTCTGGAGATCAATCGCACCTGAACCTGGAGAGAAGCGCCAGATGTTCGTCGATGACGAGACATTGCTCGAGATGGTGCAGCGCATGGAAGAAGAGACTGATTCGCGTCGTCGCGCCTTCCGATGGATTCTTGCTCTTGTCCTACTGCGAAGGAAAATGCTGAAGTTGGATGGCATTGTGCATGAGGGAGAAACTGAATATTGGGCATTTCGACCTCGAGGTTCGGATCCGACATCGACGCCGATTCGCATTCCAAATCCCGGTATTCGCGAAGAAGAAATGCGCGAACTCGCCGATCAATTGGGCGACATTATTCGCGCGGACGCATGATTCGTTCGCTTTTGTTTTCGCAGTTTCTCTGGGTGATAGGTTGCTTGCTTTGCGCATTGGGATGTCATCCGCAGACTGTTCTTGTTCCCCGACCAGACGGCATTGCTCCTACCGCGGCGGATTTTGTTGTTGCACAACAGCGACGACTTCTTGCAGTGCCTTCGCTCGCGCTGAGAGGTCATGCAGAATTGCAGTGGATCGATAAAACTGGTCGTCATTTTGATGATGGTGATTTTGATCTGATCCTTCGACCTCCAACAGAATTGAGCCTGCGTGTCAGCAAATTGGGTGAAAAGTTTTTATGGGTCGGCGGCGGCGGCGGTCAATCTTGGATTGTCTTGCCACGCGAAAATCCTTCGCGTGCAATTCTTCGCGATTGGCCGAGTTTGCCTCGAGACGCCGACGCGCAAAAAGGATTGGCTCTTGATGGGATTGGTGGACTTGGAGAACTGATGAACCCATCACGACTGATTGAAGCGCTCGGCCTTGAACCGGCAAATGTAAGCGAAATCACCGATGTTTCGTGGAATGAAGTTCGAGCAGCATGGGCTTTTACCCTGCCGAATCGTCGTCTCTATGCACGTGGAGAAAGCCTTCTTCCAGTCGGATGTGATTGGATCGACGCATCTTCCAGAGTGATTGCAACATGCTCACTTGATGGATTTGAGTGGGTGCGTGGCGATCGTCCAGTTGGATCGCCAGTCAGTTCTGTTCAGTCTTTGGTGGCAACGCGATTGCAATTTTTGGTTTGGTCTGGCGGCCGCTGCGAACACGATGGCTCAGCGGATGGCGAACTTTCGCTTTCTGCAGAAGTTCCAAATTTCGGCGTGGGTAAGATAAAGACTCAACTCTTCAACTGGGACGATGTTAAAGCAGCGTTGCGACCCGAAGTAATCGAAGGACCTTCACCATGAACGTGCATCTCTGTTTCAACATCATTTGCACTCTCTTTTGCTCGACTTCCTTTGCGGCAGATTCTGCGCCCACATTAGTGGTCGCAAGTTCTGGCTCGCATCTTTGGATCGCAGTTCCGACGGATTCTGGATGTCGCATCGTTCACCATGCATTGGAAATGGACGGGCCATTTTTGCGTGATGTCGCAACGCTTCCAATACTTCCTATCGCACTCGCAGCGCGCGACAATCAGTTGGCGATCATTATGCCTGCGTCAGGGATACCGTTGACGAGTGCCGTCTATTCGCTGACGACGAATCAAAATCCGGCAACTGGGGCTTTTTATTACCAACCGTACGGACGATTTGATGTGCTTCCAAGCATTGAATCTGCGGCGAAGATCACAAATGCTGTGCTTGGAATGAATGCAGTTCTTGCTTTGATTCCAGGAGAAAAGCCAGAGTTGATTCGCGCAGGAGCGATGTCGTGGTCAAATGTTCCACTTCCTCAAAGTGACAATCTGAAATCGAATCTCGTGCCTTGGACTGGTCTGGCAGGATCGATGGAGTGGGCAATTCTTGGCGTTGAAGGAGATGATCTTGTTACATGGACTACGTCGGCGGATCTCGCGACGGATTGGTCTCAAACACGCTGGCCTGCTGCAGGAGTTGGTTTTGAAATGGTGATTGGCGGCAGCAATCGCCCAGCAATTTTGTCTCGGGAAGCAAGCGGAACATTCGCAATTGTGTATCCGACGAGCAGTGGTCTGCGAACATTGGGTTCGATCTCGGTGCCCACGCAGCCATGGTCAATCGTGGGACTTGGGAATACTTTTCAACTCGTCTCGAAAGATAAAGAGGGCGCAGTTCATCTCACATCGATTGACCCAATCAGCGGAGCGGCAAGCGAGGACAAAGTCTTGACTTCTCAACCAACCACAACTGGAGATTGGATTCATCTTCCATTCATCGGAGCCGTGACGATTGGAATGTTGCTGGCGGGATTTATTGTTCGTCCACCGCTCGAGCCTCCGCATCCAATGACAGGTGGATGGGTTGCGCTTCCGATGTTCCGCCGTGTGACTGCGCTTGCAGTTGACTTGATTCCAGGGGCGATCTTCGCACTCTGGATCACCGGCGCGCGGGTTGAAGAATTGATGTCGATGCCTTCATGGACTCCAGATTTAGCGCTTGCTGCACCGGCATCAATTATGTTGGCATTCACGGGTGTTTGGTGCGGAATCTTCGAGGTTGTACTTCGCGCAACACCAGGGAAATTCATCTTTGGCGGTCGAGTTGTTCGTGCACCAGATGGCACGACTGATATGCGAGCCGGAGTTGGGCGGTCACTGTTGCGTGCGCTCTTGAAGACCGTTGTCCTCTTCGCGCCAGCGCTTGGGTTTCTTGCCTTCGTTCATCCACTGCAACAAGGTTTGCCTGAGACACTATCGAAGACTGTCGTGGCAAGACGCCACTGAAGTTTTCGATCTTTCAGTACCAAAGGATGTCGGATCAAGACTTCGTAATTTGCGGCGAATGCCATCCACCTGGAGGAAGCAGCCAATCGTTGCCGATTTCTGGTCCCATGTCCCGCAAGCATATTCGTGTGCAGGAACAACCGCATCAAGAACTGGATTCATAACACGCCAACATTCATCGACGCTATCTTCGCGTGCAAAGAGTGTTCCATCACCACGCAACGCATCGCCAAGCAGGCGCTCATATGGTGTCATCTCGTCGGATTGCTGATCGATTGCGAGAAGTTCAAGTTGCTCGCCGATCATGCGCTCGCCATCAACTTTGACTTCTGCGTTCAGCCCGATTTCAATTCTTGGAGTGATCTGAAATCGCATGAAATTACGGCTTGGAGGCAGGGGTTCGCTGAAGACAACCTGCGGCGGCCGATGGAATTCGACGCGAACTTCAGTGGCGCTCACGGGCATATTCTTGCCAGCCCGAATATAAATTGGAACGCCTGACCAACGCCAGTTATCAATTTGCAAACGAACTGCTGCATATGTTTCTGTCGTTGACTTTGGAGACACGCCGGGTTCTTTCAGAAATCCGCTGAATTGACCACGCACAATGTCGGTTGGGGTTAGTGTCCGAACGGATCGGAAGAGTTTGACTTGTTCGTCGCGCGTTCGTTCCGTGTCTTCCCAGTTTGGGGCTTCCATACAGAGGAAGCCGACGACTTGCATCAAGTGATTTTGGATGACATCGCGCAATGCGCCGGTGGCGTCATAAAAACTTCCACGACCTTCGACGCCGAATGATTCAGCCATTGTGATTTGGATTTGACGAATATGGTGACGATTCCAAATTGGTTCCAAAAACGCATTGGCAAATCGGAAATACAAGATGTTCTGAACAGCTTCTTTGCCGAGATAATGATCGATTCTGAAGATCGAAGTTTCATCGAATACTGCATGCAAAAGGGCATTGAGTTCGGTTGCAGTTTTTCGATTATGCCCGAATGGCTTTTCGACAACCACTCGTGCACCTTTTGCGCAACCGGAAGTTCCAAGATGGGAAGAAACAGGACCAAACAACGAAGGTGGAATCGCGAGATAATGCAGAGGAGACTGTGCATTGCCTAGTTCCTTGCGAACATTGGCAAATGTCGTGGGGTCGGCGTAATCCCCGTCGACATACCGCAGGAGATCGCACATTTTTTTGAAAGCATCTTCGTCCACTCCGCCACCGAATTTCTCGATGCCATCACGCGCACGCGCCTTCAATTGCTCGAGCGTCATTCCGCTTTTTGCTACCCCGACGATCGGGACATTCAGCACGCCGCGACGAACAAGAGATTGCAGGGCAGCAAAGGTTTTCTTGTG
>CAJCCX010000060.1 GCA_903961015.1 uncultured bacterium | reverse complement strand
TTCCAGCGCCCGTTGATCCATCGCTGCGTGCAGCTCGCTGGTAATGCTCGCGTTCGCCGCGTCCACGAAGGGGGTAATCCTTGCGAAGCGGATGTGCGGGATAGTCCTTCCACATCAAGATTCGTCGCAAATCAGGATGACTTTTGAATCGAATGCCGAACATGTCGAAGACTTCGCGTTCTGCCCATTCTGCTGCGGCCCAAAGATCGGTGGCGGAATCTAGATAGAGCGCTGGATCATCTTGGATGCCAGTGGTTTCAAGCGATGGATCCAAGGAGACCTTGACGCGCAACCGCTGATTGAATCGATAGCTCACCAAGTGATAGACCACTGCAAATCGCGCAGGTTGAGGAGCGGGGTATCCAAGATAATCAATGCCGCCAAGATCGAGAAGCATGTTGTAATCACATTCTGGATCATCTCGCAGAAAGCGCAGGATCTCATGGCATTTCGCAGCGGGCACAAGGAGTGTGGTTTGTCTGCGAAACTCTGCAACTTGCAATTTGGCATCAGGGAAAGCGCGCTTGATAGCGGCGAGAGAAGGATGTTCAAGTACGACTGCGGTCATTTGGTTTGATCGTAACGAGAGTCGCTCAGTGGCGAAAGTGCCTCGATCCAGCAATCAGGCAGGTCACACCATGCTTCGCGCATAATTCAGTGGTGTCTGCATCACGTTTCGAACCTCCTGGATGCACAATGCATTTAACGCCAGCACGTATGAGAAGTTCTGGCCCATCTGCAAAGGGGAAGAACGCATCGCTGCCCACAACGGGGATCGCCCCGTTCCCAGCGGAAAACTTCGCCTTTGATTTTTCGATTGCAATGGCGCAACTTGCGACACGATCCATTTGTCCTGTGCCTGCTCCCCAAAGAGTTCCGCCGCTTGCGATGCAAACTGCGTTGGATTTGAGATGCTTTGCGATGGTGAATGCAAACGCTGCATCGGCCAAGACTGCCGGTGTCGCAGCGGGGCCTGCAACATGTTCGAAAGATGCAGCGCGCACTGGCAGGGTGTCGCGCTCTTGGACCAGCATCCCTCCAGGAATCGATCGAAGTGCAAGAGGTCGATCAACTCGATGTCGAATCGCCCCAAGTGCAATCAGTCGAACATTCTTCCATCTTTGCGAAAGCGCTTCGAACGCTGCGGTTTCGAACTTCTCCGCAATGACCACTTCCAAGAATCGATCGCCTTCAACCATCAGTTGAGCCGTCGCCGCATCAATCGTTCCATTAAATGCGACGATGCTTCCGTATGCTGCAATTGGGTCGCCTGCGTATGCACGCAGAAATGCTTCGGATGCAGAATCGGCGATCGCGGCTCCACATGGATTTGTGTGTTTGATGATGGCGCATGCGAATTGATTCGCATCGAGATCCGTCAAGTCTTGGACTAATTCCAAAGCCGCGCTTGCGTCGAGAAGATTGTTGTAAGAAAGAGCTTTTCCGTGCAGGAGTGGCGCACCCACAACGGCGGGCTCGCGCGAACCTGGCGAGATGTACGCAGCGGCGCGTTGATGTGGATTTTCGCCATAACGAAGTTCATCAGACTTCACCAAGTTGACCGTCATTACATTTGGAAAATCGCGATTCGCTTTCGAGTCAAACCATGCGCTGATCGCACTGTCATACGCAGCAGTGCGTGAAAATGCCGCGGCTGCAAGTTCGCGGCGCAACGATCCTGTCGTCGAACCATTGTGATTGCGCAAGTCGGCGCAAACACGGTCGTATTGATCTGGATTTGTCACGACGCAGACATGCGAAAAGTTTTTCGACGCAGAGCGAATCATGCTTGGCCCACCAATATCAATATTTTCAATCGCCTCTTCATCCGTCACACCATCGCGGCGTATGGTCGCCTCGAATGGATAGAGATTGGCACAAACCAAATCGATCGGAGCGATTCCGTGTTCTGCCATCGCGGCGAGATGCGATGCAGAGTCTCGCTTACCAAGCAATCCACCATGAACCCGTGGATGCAGTGTCTTCAGTCGGCCGTCCATCATTTCGGGAAAGCCAGTGAGTTGTTCGATGGGAATCACAGGGATTCCTTGTGCAGACAAAGCGGTTGCAGTGCCGCCGGTTGAAACGATTTCAATCCCGTGCTCCACAAGCGCACGAGCAAATGCAACAAGATCTTTCTTATCGCTGACCGAGAGAAGCGCGCGACGAACTGGTACGAGTTCGCTCATGGCGCTATTTTTGTAGGTTCGGCGGAGTTCGTTCGCACAATGGCTTCGCATCTTTGCACGGTGCCATCTGTGTTCATGAGAAACATGTCTGGATCAAGTGGGCCCGTGACGGCAACCTGAGCAACTTTTGGCAGCGTGATTGCCGCCACAACAATTCCATTGCTCGTTTCAACAGTCGTCAGTGTGTGAGATGCCAAATCCCACAAAAGGATTCGCGATCCAACTTTGCAGAGTGGTTTTCCCGCAACCATACATTTCCATTTCATCACACCATCTCTGGAAAATGTCGCGTCATCTGCAAGAGGTTTCGCTTGAAGGGCCAACAAGCCTTCACCAGTCACTTGTAAGTAAACCAATTCGCCGTCGCAGAAAACATCACTCGACAAAGGTTGTGTGGTCTGATATCGCCAACGAAGATTGCCGTTGGACACTTCAAGCGCAGAGATCGACCGATCTTCGCATGCGGCATAGACCGCATTGGCCCCAACTCCGAGCGTTCCCTTGATCGCACCACCGAGAGTCTTGCGCCAGATTTGTCGTGTTGTGTCTGCATCTAAAAGAGCAACTTGTCCTGACGAACTCGCAGCCGCAATGGTTGCTCCGTCGTCGCTCTGAATGAGAATTGGTGGTTGATCAATAATGCCGCCGAGTTCGTTGGCCATCCAGAAATATCCAATGACATATTGCTGCCAAACAACTTGGCCGCCTTTCGAGCCAAAAATCAGATGCTTTCCATAGGCAACACTTGAAGTAAGTGGAAACCGAGTTAATTTGTTTGCCCGAGCAAGCGCACCAGTCGCAGCGTCAAGCCCAACGAGAGCGTGGTCTAAAGTGATATAGACAACATCCAAATTGCCGATCATCACTCTGTTGACCCCACGCACTTTGTCAGTCACTCGTCCACAAGCGTTTTTCCACAAACTTCTGCCATCGGTTATCAAGACTCGTGACATGTGGCATCCACTGTCTTCCACAAAGACGCTGTCTCCACCCGTCACGAAAAGTGTCTTCGCACTCTCATTACCTTGCAGGGTGACCTTCGATTGCCAGACTGTTCGCATGCCAATAGAGCCAATCGCTGTTGGTCCAGCCAAGAACATTTCATCGAGCTGTTCGGATGTAGGTGGAGTTGTAGTTTCCGCAGAGGTTGACGCGGGCGTTACCAGCAGCGAAAGGGCAAGCGCAAGCAAGCACGGAAGTGTTGCAGACATATAGGTTTTACAAAAAGTTAATGTTGGGTTGCGCATTGGGAGGGGGAGTATACGACCCCAGTCGCAGAATCTGCCCTATTCAACCTCTCCAAAAATAGACTCGGCCGCGCCCTTTTCAGAGTCGCGGCCGGTCTCCCTTTTCCGTGTTCCCTACCATCGCAGATCGGAGGTTCTCAATCACATCCCTTGAAAACACTTCTTTCGAAGTCCCAATTCCCTCAATTCCTTTTCCCTCAATCCAATTCAATTCGGTTCCGTTTGTTCGCCGTCCCTTTATTTACTGCGAACTCCCATTCCCGTCCGATCTGCAAACCAATGTCAGGAAAGGTCCCTACTCCGATCCTGACACAAATAACTTACGATACATTTCGCAGTTCGGTTGCCAATTCTGTCAAAATTTTTAAAGTTTTTATAAAGTATGTTTTAAGGAGTTGGAGACTAAAAAAGCATATGACTCATAATGTGCCTTCTTTTTTTGATAAAATACGGCATTTTGCACCGTCATGGGCAATACGAACGGCGGTTGTCCCGCAAAAATATTTTGTCATTCTTGTCGCAATGGCGGTCATTTCAACAAGTTTGCTCGCCCAAGTCGCCCGTGAAAGTTGGTGGGATCGAACATCCAAGACGATGTTTGTCGCGTCTTCGCACAGAATTCGCAGTGATTTGCCTGCGAAAACGAATGTATCTACCGCCGAAGGCATTGATCGATTGTGGTTCACAATTGATGCTGGCCTTGGGCAATTGCGTCCGCGCAGCAGAGGACTGCAGCAGGCCCTTCTGTTTGCAAGCCAAGAAGAGTTATCCGAAATTATGCGCTCGCAATTCGCAGTTGATGCACCGAGTGAAGCATTTGCATTTTTTTCTCCACTTGGACAGGGGATTGCAGTTTGCACGGAAGACATTCCTGCGCCATTCGCTGCACGTGGATTGACTGCAGCAATTGGAGCCGAGTATTTGCGCCTGAGTTGCGGTGATGATCTTGCTCCCGCGCTGCAGGTTGGCATCTTGGATTTTCTCGCGCGGCGAGATTCGAAAGGTGCTGGCGGTGGTATCGGCGAAGCTGGCATCGCAATCGTTCGTAAGCATGTGACCGATGCGAAAGCATTTTCGATGTTGGATTTCATCTCGATGACAGCGCAAGAATGGAAGCAAGCGGTCGCACAAGATTCAAATGGCGCACTTCGTGAACAATCCGCATCAGTCGTGAGATTTCTGACGCAGGCAAACACTGCTGCAAACGCCTTATTCTTTCAGCAATATCTTCGTCTTGTTGCAGAAGGCACTCCCAGTTTTGCTGCGTTCAGTGCGGTCTATGGCTTGCGTTCCGAACGAGGATGGGAAGATTTCGACAAGCAGTGGAAAACATTTGCGCTGAAAGAAAAATCCAGCGCAATTGAAACTTTGCGCGAGCGTCTCGCATTCTTGGCAGAAGGTTTGCGCCAACTCGACAAAGAAGGAGCATTGCCGGTTGATTTCGCAGCACTCGAGGTCGCGTTGAAAGATCGAAACTTTGTATCGCCCACTCAGTGGCGTCCTGGTTTTTCGCAGATTCAAGCAAGCGAACCAAACACATTTACTCCAACTCAACCATACGAAAATGCCTCTGGCGCAAAGCCATTGCCAAATCGTTCCAAGCCGCCGCGCTTCGAATTCGAAGCGCCGAAAAAAGGCGAGGAAAAACAGCCTCCAAGCGTTCTTGCAATTGATGTGCCCAATGATCGATCCAAAGTCGTCTGGTTCAAGACCCGACCTGAGCCCGAAGCGCCGTGGGTATGGGACATCAGCAGATGAAACTAGAGTGTGCGGTCTATGAGTGATCCTCGCCAAACTATCCACGCTGGTTCTCAGTTGCGATCTTTGATGAAGCAAGGAACCGTTGTTGCGCCTGGTACATTCAATGCTCTTGTCGCTTGCGCAGTTGCTCGCGCAGGATTTTCTGCGTGCTATATCTCTGGAGGTGCAACGGCGAATGTTGCTGGCTATCCCGATGTTGGATTGATCACGATGTCGGAAATCACTCGGACCATTCGCGAAATTTCTGACGCAAGTGGACTTCCCGTGATCGCCGACGCAGATACGGGATTTGGCGAGGTCGAATGCGCTATTCGCACAGTTGTCGAATACGAACGCGCTGGTGCTGCCGCACTGCATATCGAGGATCAAGTTTTTCCCAAACGATGTGGTCATCTTGATGGGAAAGAAATCATCTCTGCACAAGCGATGGCTGACAAAATTTCCGCAATGGTGAAGCATCGACTCTCTCCCGACTTCGTGATCATCGCTCGTACTGATGCAAGAGCGATTGAAGGAATGGAAGGGACCATTCGTCGCGCGAATCTGTACCGCGAAGCTGGCGCGGATGTCATCTTCCCAGAAGGTCTTTCGGATGCGAGCGAATTCAAAGCATTCGCTCAGGCATCGCCTGGACATTCGTTGGCGAATATGACAGAGTTTGGCAAGACACAACACATCTCCGCTGCCGAATTCGGCGCGCTCGGATATTCGATCGTCATCTTTCCACTTTCATTGATGCGCATTGCAATGAACGCAGTCGAAGAAGGACTCGATTGCCTGAAGAAGCAAGGGTCGCTCGAATCAATGCTGCCCAAGATGCAGACACGCAAGGATCTCTATTCGCTCTTGGGTTATACCCCTGGGAAGCAGTGGGATTTTCCTCGAAGTCGAGGATGATTTCGCAGATCTATTGCGATACGCTTCCCTTTATGAATATTGACCGACGATCGTTCTTGCGCGCTTCTGCTGCAGCGGCAATTCTTCCATCGGTCGCATCGCGCGTGTTAGCGCAAGATGCGAAGCCTGCTGACCAGCCGAAAATCATCTGCGGCAGCGGATCGAATCGATACGAGTGCATCAATGATTGGATCAAGCCGCCTGCGGGAATGATGTTCGGCGACACGCATGGTCTGGCGCAAGACAAAGCCGGTCGGATCTATCTCGCGCAGACTGTTGGCGCAGGCAGCACTCCAGCCAACGCCGTCTGCGTCTATGACGCGAATGGCGTCTTCCTGAAATCGTGGGGCGCACAATTCGCTGGTGGCGCACACGGACTTGATCTTCAAGTCGAAGACGGCAAAGAATTTTTATACCACTGCGATACGCAACGAAGATGCGTGGAAAAAACCGATCTCGATGGCAAAGTAATTTGGACTGCAACATGCCCGATGCAAAGTGGCGTGTACGAAAAACCAGAATCGTGGTGTCCAACAAATGTTGCGTTCTCGCCCGACGGAAATATTTTTGTCGGTGATGGATATGGCGGTTCATTCATTCACTTGTTTGGTCGCGATGGATCCTGGAAGAAAGTGATTTCGCGTCCTGGAAGTGCAGCAGGCCAGACATCTTGTCCGCACGGACTTTGGGTCGATTCTCGCGCGGGCACTCCAACGCTTGTCGTCGCAGATCGCGGAAATCGCCGCATCCAAGTGTTCGATCTCGACGGGAAGCACATTGCGTTTCACACCGAAGGCGTTCGTATGCCTTGCGATATGAAGTTTCGTGATGGTCAGATGCTTGTCCCCGACTTGGAAAGTGTCGTGATGATCTATGACGACAAGTTCAAGCCCGTTGCTTCGCTTGGTGACGGGAATCCATCTGCTTTGCGTGGCGCACCGCGAGAGCAATTCATCCAAGGGAAATTTGTTCATCCTCACGATGCGATTTGGCTTGCAAATGGCGACATTCTGGTTGCCGAATGGGTTCCAATCGGACGTGTCACGCTCTTGCGTCGCACGACGTAATCGTCAACCGATTCAGCGCGAAGTCTTGATGAAGATATATGGACCACTAGTCGATCCCGAGACTTGCGATCCCTTCGAGTCGTAACTTCGATCCCACGATTGAATTTCTTTTTGCGTCATCGTGACAGAGCTCATCGAATATGAAGCGCCGTCGTTTGATGCTGAGCACTGATTTGGCTCTGTTGCTCCGATCCATGCCTTCGAATCATCAAGGCGCAATGTCACATTGCATCCAGCTCGAGGAACAAGCAAGTCAGGCATCAATTGACGGAGAGGCTGATCCTTCTTCCAAGCACCTGCATATTGCGAAAGATCTCCAGGCAATTCATAGATCCGCACGACGACAGAATTCGCATCGTTGCCATCGACGATTTGATAAACGCGTTGGCGATATGGTTTGTCCAGAGTGGCAGCAAGAGATTGCTCGACATAGAGCCAGAGCCCATCGATTCGGTCAACCCAAATCGGTCGCATGTGCATGACAATCGAATCGAACTTCGCATCGGCCTTCGCCTGCGCCTCGTTGGAATAGTTGCCAGTCATCGCAGTCCCGACTTCTCTGCTGTTCATAGATGGAAGCGACGGGTCAATTCTTGCAGATGTTTCGCTGCCGCAACCTTGGCTCAGGCAAACGAGTGTGCAGATCGAGCAAAGAACACGGCTGAAAAGTGCGGGGGTACTCATACGACTATTGTGATCGCAATAGGGTGAGTCCGCTAGTATGAGTTTTCTATGAACACTACGGCTCCAACTCCCGGCTCTATGCCTTCTTCATCCGCCAAAGTTCCAGATACGCGGGGTCTCGCTGGCCAGACGGTTGGTGAGACGGCGATTTGCGAAGTGAATCAGACTCAGTTGGTCTATCGCGGATATGAAATTGCGGATCTCGCAGAAAATGCGACCTTCGATGAAGTTGCGTTTCTGCTTCTTGTTGGGCATAAACCATCGTCCGCAGAAATCGCAACATTCAAGCAGGAACAGGGCGGTTTGCGTGCGATTCCAGCGAGCGTTCGCGATGCCATCATTCGTGTGTGCAAGGAAAGTCCAACGGCTCATCCGATGAGCATTCTGCGAACTGGCGTTTCCCTTTTATCTCATCTCGATCCCGATTGCGAAAATCTTGCGCCTGACGCAGAACTTCGTAAATCAAAGCGTTTACTTGCACAAATTCCAACGATCATTGGCGTCTGCCAGCGAACTCTTGAAGGCAAGGATCCAGTCGCCCCAGATGCATCGCTCGATCATGCGGCGAATCTCCTCTGGTGCATTACGGGCAAGAAGCCAGATGCGACCGCAGCACGGATCATGGATGTCAGCCTTGTGCTCTATGCCGAACATGATTTCAACGCCAGCACTTTCGCTTCGCGCGTGATCGCAAGCACCGAGTCCGACATGCACAGCGCTGTGTGCGGTGGAATTGGCGCCCTGAAGGGGCCGTTGCATGGTGGCGCAAACGAAATGGCGATGGAAATGCTCAAGGACATCGACCGTGACTGCGCTGGAGGAAAGATGACCGTTGAAGATTGGATGAAGCGAGCTTTTGTCGAAAAACGCAAATTGATGGGCTTTGGTCACCGAGTCTATAAGAACGGCGATCACCGGGCTCCAATTCTGCGTTCTTGGGGATTGAAATTGGCGAAGAACATTGGGCCAAATGCCCAGAAATGGTTTGACTTAGGGGACCAAGTCCAGGCGATCATGCTCCGTGACAAAGCGATCCATCCAAATGTCGATTTCCCTTGCGGCTTGACTTATTTCGTCCTGGGTATCCCAGTTCCGCAGTACACCCCGATCTTTGTGGCTTCGCGAATCACTGGTTGGTGCGCCCATATCATGGAACAGCACCAAAACAATCGCATTATCAGACCTTTGGCGACATATAGCGGCCCTGCGGTCCATTCCTGGTAAATTTTTCGATCGCATAATTTGACAAGCCCCTATTTGGCAGTAGGTTAGATGTGTTCTGGGAGGTCGGGATAAAAGGAACTAAGCAGTTTCTATGTCCACATCCACTACATTCAAAATTGATAACAATATTGTTTGATGGATTACTTTCGCGCGCCGACGGAATCGGCGATCCCCTACCCCAAGTAATTGGGGGTCATTCCAACGGTGTCAAGCATAAAGGAGTTTCAGATGCAGACCTCTCATTTCACTCACCCCACGTTTGTCCTTACCACATCCTTGTTCCTACTCACCGCCTCTGCCCAGGCGGGGCTCATCATCGACAGCTTTGATGCGTCTAGCCACATGGCCCTCGCCGGGGGCTCGACCACTTCGAGCGCCGTCCTTTCTGGCGCATCTGTATCGGCAGTGAACGCTGCAATCGCACCCATCGCCAACTCGCGCAACAATCGTGTGGCTCGTGCGAGCTGGGCTTCTTTGGGTGACAGCAGCTACTCAACGGCAGAAAAATTAAATCGATTCTCCTCGACCACGATTGATACAGCTTCTGGCACTGCCAACTTCAACTTCGGCGGCAGGCTCGGCGAAGCAACTGGAAGCCTTGCCTACAACGCTGTGGTCGGCACCTCAATGGACTTTGCCT
Organism: uncultured bacterium; assembly: GCA_903961015.1. Lineage (GTDB taxonomy): Bacteria > Planctomycetota > Phycisphaerae > Phycisphaerales > SM1A02 > F1-60-MAGs104. The sequence goes on along the minus strand of CAJCCX010000060.1, from coordinate 425 downwards.
CCCAAGGCCATGGCATTGGGATCAACGGGTCTCTTGTTGGATCGACTGGTATCACCAATCCCTTCCTTCAAGGCCTGACGCTCGATCTGGTGTTGACAGATGCACTCGGAGTGCAGGCGAACTACACCTTCTTCGGCTATGCCGCTGGCGGCTTCGGTGGCCTGAATGGTGGCCTACTCGCAAATTTCGCGGAGTTTGTCCCTTTCAATCTTGGGGATTCGATTGACCTGACACAAGTCACGTCATTCTCAATGAACTTCGCATATCAGTGCAACGCATTCGGAGCTGGTATTCCCGCAGTTGCTGGCTCCTATCAAGTTGGTTCGATCTCCATCGTTCCTGCACCTGGTGCAGTGGCGCTACTTGCGGCAGCTGGTCTGGTGGGAATGCGCCGACGCCGTTGATCAATCCGCTGGCGCACACTC
>CAJCCX010000059.1 GCA_903961015.1 uncultured bacterium | reverse complement strand
TGAAATTTCAGAGGCGCGTTCTTCGCGTCTCAGCGCAACAAACACGAAATGAATTGAGAGCGAGCGCACACCTGCCCTGGTGCACGATTTGGTGTCCACTGAAAGTGGGGAGGTTCAAGGAGCGACTTGCGCAGGCGCAGCCTTCTTTGTCACAACATCATCAACTTTTCCACCTGCAAGAAACGTCGCGATCGCTTGATCGAGATCAGCGGGGCGATCGTCCATTATAAAGTGACGCGAGTCCTCGAATGTCACAAGCTTCACACTTGGCGATGCTCCCTTGAACTCATCGCGCACCACCGCTCGAATATTCGCGGCCATCTCTGGCCCCGCATCGTTTGAAACAGCGCTGATGGTCAGCAGTGGAATCTGAATCTTTCCCATCTGTGGGCGCAGATCTGAACCGATCATCTCCAACATGTATTCCACTGTGTTTGATTTCGGCACTTCGGCGCAGATTTCTCCCAATGCTTTCGCGCGCGCCGGGTCTGTCACCAGCATCGCCACCGATCTCTTTTGCCCGTCTGCCCAGGATTCCACGGGCATCGAGTTCATCATGATTCCAAACTGTTTCACCATTGCGGCACGCGCCTCTGCCGTATCGGGTTGTCCCGGTGGTGGTGGAGGAAAGAGCGGCAGCCCATCGATCGAGATTGCACTCTTGAAGTGCTCTCCATGCCCTGCTGCAAGTTGAATCGCCAAGTGCCCGCCAAGCGAATGTCCCACGATCACTGGCTTGTCTAGTTTGCGTTCCTGAATCAATTTCAGTATCGCAGTCTGCGCGTTGAGCAACCACTTCCCGTCCATCGGCGACGCGTCGGCCGCGATTGGTGGAGCAGTGCTCCCGCCAAATCCCGGAAGAGTCACCGCCAGCATGCGGTACTTCGAAGCGTTGCGAGTCATGAATGCGTCGTAGATGCGCCAGTCGCATGAAAGTCCCGGAATCAGAATCATCGTGATCGGTCCGGTGCCACGCTCCTCCACATGAGCGAGCGGAGTCACCGTCGTGGGTGCGGGCAGTGGTGCAGGCGGTGGCGAAGCGCACGCACGACTTGAGTTCAATGAAAGCACTCCCGCGCCAATCGCACAAGTTACAAAACGCACTCGAGGATTCATTTTGATCAAAGCACTGTTCCTTTCAGATGAATTTTCGGATCCCGAGATTGTTTTATGTGTTCTGGCACATGGGTGACAGATTTTAGGTATCTCGCGCAAGATCATGCAACGCCCCTGCAAATTTACACCGGACTGATTGCGCTTCGCGGTGAGCGTGTTGAAACCAAAAAATAAATGACCTCAAGCCGCGCGGCCGCTCTTAGGTCGCCACTTCAAAGAAAGTGAACGCCCGCTCGAAGCGCAATCCCGCAAATAGAGATTGATCAGGCTCTGGTACGGCATATCCAGCTCTTTCCCCAATTTCTTGAAATACCGTACGGTGGATTCGTCAAGTCGAATGGTCACGGGCTTTTTCAATTTACGCGCGTACGGATTTGGTTTTGATTTCGAAAAGTTGTATTCGCTTTTCATAATGATCCTTTCTTAGGCCTTCTTGGAATATTGAGATTGTTCATGGCGAGTGGCCTTTCTCGCCGAGATGATTCAGATCTTCTGATGCAATTCTCGAAAACAGTGCACTACAACTAAGACGCGGGGCAAGCGACTCATTCCAAGCAAAACGAATCGATCTTTGGACTTCGAATGCTCAGGATCGTCAATCACCAGAGCTCGCTCATCTTCAAAGGCGGTCGCCGCCTCTTCAAAGGAAACTTTATGCTTGGTTCGATTGGAAGCAGCTTTGCGCGGTTCCCATTCGAATTCGATTCTTGGCATACATATATTGTATGTACAACAAAAATTCAGCCAAATGGGAGATGCTGATTCTGTTCTTGGACCGTACCAGTCTTGGCACCACTTCAAGGCATTGCCGAGCACGGTCCATACCGGTCACAAAGGTGGCACATCGTGGCATTTGGAAGCATTTCCTAAATGCCTTGGAAAGAAACCCTCGCCTCCACTTGCGAGAGATGGGTTGCGAGATTTTCCGAGTAATAATTTCCAGCATCACTTCGCAAAGTGCCCCTCGTCTGGGTTGTCCACCGAAAGTGGGGAGGTTCACTATCCTTCGTCCACTCGGGCACGCCAGCGTCTGTAAGGGAAAAGGTATTACGTGTGAAGCAAAATACACCAAGCGCCACGGCCTTATTGATTGCAAAATCTCAGCTTCTATTGGCAGACGACGCCTTGTTTGCAGGAATAGTCGATAGAACACGCGCAAATTTCTATCGCCGCTTTGTGGAAGCGGCGATTGGTACGCCTTGGCATCTCACTCTTGTAAATCGATATTGGCTCAAATTTATTCAGTGTATAAGCCTTCCCGGTTTGTATTTGCATTATGCCCTGCGAAAACGCTGCATTGAGCAGGTCACCAGAGAATTTTTAGAGACTGCGCAGATACAGCAGGTGGTGGGGATCGCGAGTGGATTTGATCCGCTCTTAGCCATGCTCTGCGAGCACTTTAAAAACGTTCAATTTTTTGAATTAGATCACCCGGCTACCCAACAGGCTAAGAGAGCGGTGTTGCAGAGCATAAATAATCTCACGCTGCTTCCGATAGACCTTACAAATCAATCCGTTTTTGACGTGTTGCACGGCACGGCATTTTCACCGGAGAAGCCCACACTCTTTATTGCAGAGGGCATCACCATGTATCTGGATGAACAAGAGATAAGGCGGTTTTTTGGGCATATCCAATCCTGTACGGTGGCGGATAATTGCTATTTCCTATTTACCTATATGAACAAGCAGTCGTCAGGCTCTATCCAGTTTGAATCGGCTACAAAATGGGTGGAGTGGTGGCTTTGGCTAAAAAATGAAGTATTCAAATGGGGCATCGCAACGGAGGACCTGCCGGATTTTCTCTCTGCCATGGGGTATCGCTTCGTACGTGTGTTCGATGCGGATTCTCTCACCAAGGAATATCTGGCGAGCCAGGGGGGTAAAAATATAATCCTTGCAAGGGGTGAGAATATTTGTTTAACGCAAATATTCCGTGGATCCTTCTGAATCATGCGTCTTCGCAGAGTGTTGCGCGCAAGGCGCGATGCCAATCACTTGAGAACACATGCGCTGGGTCGTATGCATCCTTTTTTGCAAGGAATGCAGGCAACATTGGATAGGCAGTGAGGAGTTGCGCGCGTGTTGCGTAGCGGTGATATGTGAGAAAGAAACTTCCACCGCGAACGAGCGCAAGGTCAATGAGCGCACGAAAACTGTCGGCCGCGTGCGTCAAACCCGCGGGGCTGTGATGGACATGGAGATTGAAGATCACGCACGCGTAATCAGCTTTTGCCCAAGGCAAGAAGCTCTCGCAATCGGCCTTGATGAGTCGAATCGTTCCGTAGATTACTTCGGCGCCGCGTTGGGTGAGCATCTGCGCGGCGGCGTGGAGCAAGTCGATGAGCCGTTCGTGCGGAACATAAATTTCCGTGATCATTTCACTCGCTTTGCACGGCGCATGCATGATCGCATCGAGGCGCTCGTGATAGCCATCGAGATAGACTCCGAGTTGATGCGTGTCGGACCAGTAGAGTTGTCCATCAGTGGCGACATAATGCTGTGCATAGCGGCGAAAAGCCTCATTTTTGTCGATGTGCGCGAGCAGCAAAAGACGCTCCCAATCATCGGGAGCCAGTTCGTGCGCCGCGTCAGGCACCGTCGCGCCAACCACAGGCTGATAGCAACTGAAGACGCCTTTCGTGAGAAACTCGGGCGAGTTCGGATCGATGTCGAACTGGAAGTCGCCGTACAGAAAGCCAGCCTCGACGCGACGACGCGCGGCGTTGGCAGCGTCATCGATATCAATCATGCGAACCACGCGGCGCACGGCAACGCGAGGGCACAAGCGCAACGTGATCGTCACGATCACGCCGAAGAGTCCGTATCCACCGATGGCGAGCGAGAAGAGTTCCGCATTGTCACTGCGACTGCACAGCACCGATGCGCCGCGCGCATCAATGAGCGTGAACGATTCCACGTCATGCACGATCGGCGGCATCGTCAGCCCGCGACCGTGCGCGTTGGCGCTCAACGCGCCTCCAAGCGTGAGTGCATCTGCACCCGTTTGTTTCTGCGCGATTCCCCAGTGAGGCTCTTGCGTTGGAGCACGCGCGCGCTGCAACGCGTGCGCACCTTCGATCAACGCAGGCCATTGGATCCCTGCTTCAACCGTCAGCAAACCATGCTCCATGTCGAGAGCAATCACACGCGAAAGACTTCGCATATCGATCAGTTGTGCGTTGCTCAAGAATTGCTGTCCACCCATCGCATGACGCGATCCACACACCGCCACAGATTCACCACGCGACGCGGCGAGCATGATCACTTCACGTAGCGCATCAATCGAAATGGGTTGGTGGATGCCACACACATTCGTCGCGTTCAATCCTGAATGGACATCGTTGACGAGCGTGCTCGCTGGCATCATTGAGACAAGCGTATCGCCGCGTGCGCCTTCCCTCGTGAAGCGATCGTTGCGCAGCCGTGGCATTGCGTGAAAGTCCATTTTTCGCAATCATTTTTCGCAATGGTTTTGTGCATGTCTCAGGTCGACCGCACGCAGGCATCATTTGGATTTCAGCACCGCGGTGATACATTCAACGCACTGAACCGCCGCTTTGCAGTGGATTTGTCGGGCGCCCGCCCGCGACACTGGAAAAGGGAAGTCCTTTCAATAGGTTCTCGAGTCTCACTATGCATAGTTCGACGACGAAGTTTTTTCGTGGCGCGATTGCGTCTTCTCTGCCCATCGCGTTTTGTGCGGCGATGTCGTCGCTTGTCGTGACTCCGCTGCACGCCGATGCGCCTCGATCAAAGTCTGCGATAGGAACTCCGCCGAACATTCTTGTTGTCGTACTTGACGACATTGGCATGGATCAAATGGCTTTTCCGCCGTTTGGTTGGAACGCGATGCCTGAAGCGCCATCGATGCCTGTGCTTGCAGAGATCGCAACAAAGAGCGTGAGCTTTCGTAATTTCTGGGCGACGCCAGAGTGTTCGCCTTCGCGCGCGGCGATGCTTACGGGCCGCCAAAGTTTCCGCACAGGCGTCGTCACTGCCATCGTTGATCCGATGTTGCCGATCTCGCAACTGCATCCGAGTGAAGTCACCGTTGCGAAACTGCTGCGCGAGGCTGGCTACATTTCGGGCATGCTCGGGAAGTATCACATGGGTGGCGGCGCAGAGAACACGCCGCCTGGCTACGGATTCGAAGCGCCGTTTACTACGCTCGGCTTAGATTTCTACGATGGATATTGGGATCTGCCACCGTCGGTTGATTCGACAATTGGTGGACAAACTGCAACTGGAACCTACGACTGCGGCGGCATCGGCGGCTTCACTGTGCGTGGAGCTGCGTGCTTTCCTGATGGTCGATGCATTGCGAATGTGAATCCATTTGAGGCGATGGCGATGGGCGCAACGCCGCTGTTGAAGCGCGATGGCACGCTTGCAGCAACATGCGCGGAAGGCGTTTGTGGCGATATCAATTTCGAGGAGCTCAATGCGTATTACGTGTGGCAGCGCACGCTCTGCGCGCTTGGCGCGGTGACGCGACCAGAGTTGCCGCAGCGCGAATATCTCACGAGCTTTATCAGTCGTCGCACTGTCGAGTGGATCGACAACGCGCGCGCGACGGGCAAGCCTTGGATCGCGTTCTCCACGCATTCATCGGCGCACACTCCGATTCAAACGCCGCCGCCAGGACTGACAGGTCCCGCGGTGACCGACGTGTCGTGTTCGCTTGCGACTGCTGGATCCCGTCAGCAATTCAAACTCATGGTTGAGTCGCTTGACAGATCGATCGGTGAGATGCTGATCGGACTCAACCTTGCAAGCCGCGTAAATGGTGTGTTTAAGTTGGGCGACCTCGCTGCTGCTAACACCATGCTGGTCGTTGTTAATGACAACGGAACCTACGGATTTAACGTTTTGCCTCCCTTTGATGCAAACCGCGCGAAACAAACGGTCTATGAAACGGGTGTGCGAAGCGCGTGCATGATTGCGGGCGCGCAAGTCGTTGATCCAGGTCGCACTGTCGATGAGATTGTGTCGATCACAGATCTCTTCGGTCTGTTCTGCGAAACCGCGGGCGTCGATTGGACCGCAGTAGAAACGCCAACGCGGCGCCTCGACTGTAAACCGATGATGCCGTATCTCACGAACGCGAAGCAAGGCCCGATTCGCCAGTTCGACTTTGCCATGTACAAGCAAGGATCATTTGTCGTCGGCAGCGTCGGCCCTTGCATTCTCGGCACAACGATGATTGATGGACTCATCACGAGCCCTTCGCTTTGTGAAGCGAACGGTGGTTGTTGGGCAGGTGGATCGGATCGCACGCCATATCCGAACACGAATTACTGCGACATCGCCACCACCGATCCAAGCAACGCAATCTATCCCTGCGGTGGAACAAACTACTGCATGCTTCCGCCGAATATGCAAGACCAATGCCCTGAAGGCAGCACTTGGGTTTCGCCGCCATCACTCGTGTCTTACGCCGTGCGTCACGGTCTGTGGAAACTCGTCGTGCAGCAATATCCCAAATGCTTGGAGCCCAACGATTGCAATCTGCGCTTGTATCAACTCAAGCCGCAAGTCTCGCCGTATCAGCCTGGCATTGAAGGTGCTGATGGCACTGAGGGCGTGTGGGATCCGCTCGCCGATGCGATGCCGACTGAAGCACAAGCTGAGTATGACTTGCTGAAACTCGAACTTGTCAACAAGATTCTTTCGCAACCGAATTCGTTGTCGGATGGAAATCTTGATGGCTTAGTTGATGGCGCCGATCTTGCGGGTGTGTTCAGTGAGTGGGGCTCGATGGGCTTCTGGGATGCCACGCAAGATGGCATCGTTGATGGCAGTGATCTCGCATGCGTGCTCAAGGCGTGGGGCGAAGATCCGGTTCCCGTTGCTGATGTACCAGCATGTTTGCTCGTGAACGAACCTCTGCTCGTGCACGAGTACACCTTCGAGAAGAAATAAAACGACAGCGTGAGTACGGATGTGGTCGGGCAGCAGGATCGCGGTGTGACATGAAACGCACGGAATCGACGCTTGGCATTTGGGCGCAGACCAGCGAAGAATTCAGGAAGATCATTGCGCAAGCCAAAGTCCCGCTGCGCCCGCAATTGATGAGTCTGCACACGCGTTGCGTTGTGAAGCGTTCACCCATCTCGACCAAAGATCTGACGCATCAGAAACGGCATGACATCGCAGGCGCGGACTTCTAGATCATCATTGTCGCCATCATCCACCATCATCAGTGGTCTGCGCGCATGAGCCATTTCGACTCGACCGTGCGATCCACGCACAAGTGATGCGTCGAGTGGAATGACATCAAGGAGCACGCGCATACCAAGCTTGCGCTGAAAAAGTCGCCATGCAATACGACCTTTGGCAAATCGAATTTTCGGATCAAGAAAAAGTTCACATGGGTCGTATCCAGGCTTGCGGTGAATGTCGACGGTGCGCGCAAAGTCTGGCGCACGCGCATCGTCATTCCACCATGGATATGCAAACCAGCGATCCGCTGTGCTGATTGCAACAAGATCTCCAGCGCGTGGATGATCAAGACCCGCAGCGTGTTTGCCTTGCGCGTCGAGAACCATTTCGACTCCAGCAGTCGCTTGAAGAATGCGTTGAACTTCGCTGCGGTCGCGTTCGTGCGCAACATAGATGTGCGCAACTTGATGATCGCACACAGCAAATGCGCGCGACGCACCAGCATCGAGCATCTCGCGGCCGAGTTCATCGCGCAGAGTCAAGAATCCAGCATCGCGCAGCACTCGGTTGAGATACACCGCACCTGCAACGGGAGAAATACCGTATTCACTGATCACACTCACACGAATGCCACGGTCATCGAAGAATTTCAAGAGCGCCGCGAAAACTCCATCAATCTCGCGCAATTCACTGCGAATGCGCGGGTCAGCCGGACCAAATTTTTGGAGGGCATAATCCAGGTGAGGCAGATAGATAAGCGTGAGTGTCGGATCGAACTTCGCAACAGTCATCATTGTGGCGCGTGCGATCCAATCAGTCGATCGAATATCTGCGGCGGGTCCCCAGAAATGAAAGAGCGGAAATTCGCCGATCTCGCTGCGAAGTTCGTCGCGCCAATTGGATGGGTTTGTCCAGACATCGGGAAGTTTGCGACCGTCGGCGCAGTAGATCGGTCTCGGCGTGACTGTGATGTCTGCGGTTGAGTACATCGCATTCCACCAAAAAAGATTCGCAGTTGTCACCGATGGATCCCGCTTGCGTGCGAGATCCCAAATGCGTTCGCCGCCCACGAGCGCACTCGACTGCTTCCAGAATTGCACTTCATTCTGCGTGCGATCGAACCATCCATTGCCAACGATGCCGTGATGCGCAGGGGTCGTTCCAGTCAAGATGCTCGATTGCACCGTGCATGTCACCGCAGGCAGATCTGGAATGAGCGATCGAATGCCGCCACATCGTCTCGCGAAATCAACAAGATTTGGCGTCGCATCTCCCAATAGATTTGGCGTCAGCCCGACGATATTGAGTAGTGCAAGACGTTGTGGCACTTGAGAAGTTTATGTTCAAAGCAGACTGACGGGCGCGGGTTATTCAGCTTCCAGCAATGCGACGCTGAAGCCAGCGCGTGAAGAACCAAAGAAAAATGCATGCAATACTTATGAACGTCGCTTGCAACATTGCGGCGCTTACGGCGTCAAGCAGTGCGAGTGCGGCAATAAGAGCGGCGATTCCAGCTGGTCGGCGAGATGGATGCGACACAGCAGCACGAAACGCGCGCGTCGCCGCAATGATGAACCAGATTGAAAAAAGTATTGCAAGAAATAGATTGACTGATGTCACAACCCAATATGGCAATGTCATGTACCCAGAAAGTACGGACACACTAGAAATCGAAAATGACTTCAAGAAACTGATGGCGTAAATTTGTTGAATGAGCATCAGCAATGCTGGCGTGATCGCTATCGCAGCAAGAAATGGCGAAGCACGACGCATGCGTTTCGAGAGAGGGCGATCGCCAATAGGTGGTACTTGAGTCAGGCTGCATCCGCATTCAGGGCAAACTTTTGGGGCGATCGTTTTCAGCGGATACGCACAACGACTGCAGCGATATTCAGCTCCTTCGCTTGACATCTCTTGGCGAGCAACGATCGAAAGCATGATTGTGTGAATCGCAATCATGAGTGGAGGGAGGAACAGCATGAGCGAACTCCCAATGAGTATTGGTACAAAGCGACTGCTTGTCCAAATCATTCCCACTGTTCCACTTGGTACCAAGATCGACATCGCAACCGCGATCGGAACAAGAAATCGACAGAGCGCAAGAAAGCCAATCGCAAAGGCAGTGCGTTTGTGAAGCAGGTTGTATGCAATGAGTGAAAGCGCGATAAGAAGAACAGGCGCATTCAGCGCAAAGTGTCCGATCCGAATGGACTCCTTGGTACTGGGATCGAATCCAGAAGCAGTCAGGTCGAATGGATCCTTGATCATCATGTCGACAGCCCACCAAAGTGCCGCGATGACTGAAATGACACACCAAATTTTGGCCAGCCTTTGCAGCATGAACGATCGCGTTGAATGGGCATAGGCCAGGAGCCAGATCCCGATGAGCGCTGCGACCGCGACGGGGATCGGAGTTGATGCAGACGTTGGCCGTAAGAAAAATCCGAGCAGCATGAGAACAATGAACGCAGTCCACGCCCATGGCAAACGAATTCGGCCGGCAGCGATCGGGCGATTCGGGCGCTCGATTGCGTCAACATCGCGATCGACGATGCCGTTGAGAACCATGCCTGCGGTATAAAAAGCACACATGCCAAAAATCACCGCGATGGTGGCGCCCTGAAAGGTGAATCCCGTCGCTGCGGCAGCTTCCATTGAGAGACCAATCGCAATTCCAACCAGCGAATCAGTCACGATCGTTGGCAAGTTGGAGATGCGTGCAAGGTCGAGCCAGTCACGAACTGCAGAGTTTTTTTGGAGAATGGTCATTTGTGCATTCCGTGAACAGCCATCTGAGCGCGTGTCCAGATCAGTTCATCGGCAATACCACGCGCCAAACTGTCGCGGCGAAGGTTCATTGGAAGAACATTCCATGCGTATGTTTCGACCTCGTAATGTCGGATGCCATCTTCGGGCTTGACCGCAGCGAGGAACTCAGCAATTTCACGGCGCGTTGTGCCGAGTGGCCCGAGAAATTCTGTATCGACTGGAACATGAAAGTGAACCCGCCAGACGCCATTTGGCGCTTCATCAAAGGCACGTTCAAGATCATCAAAGAAATGCACTTCGCCTGCTCCATCGAGGACACACGTTTGATGCAGAAACTTTGGTTCGTCGAAGGCGCGAAGTGCTCGGAAGGCGCGCTCTGATCCGTCACATGTGATCGCACTCGAAACCTGCACTTTGCCGATTCGCACTCCACCACGTCGATATGTTTCAAGCGCCTCTACCTGCGGCTCAAACATCACAGCACTGTGGCAGATGTCATGGCAGACGCGCAGGTATCTGCGAGGATCTTGGAGAGCAGCACTTGGACGAATGCACTGATCAAAGAAATCGACCATCTGTTTCGCACGGTCGATCACGCATCCTGGTTCCGGTTCGAGGTCGAGATGGATGCACACGCCAGTTGAATCTTCAATCCTCTTTAAGTGCCGCGCTACTTGTTCCAATTGCGCAGATGCCAAGCCGACACTCGCGCCGCATCCTTCTTGTGTGAATGTCGATCTCCATCCAAGTGGCAATGTCGAGATCGAGCCTTCACCTGCGATGTCTGGAGCGATTGTCACATCAGGCAGAAGTCCTGCAAGAATGTCTGCGAGTGAGATGGTGTATAGCGCGCGGCGCACATCGGCCCAGTGCGGTTCATAGACGGCTTTCTTTCCTCTGCCGGCGTGAAAATCGCCGTAAGGAAATCCATTCATCGTGAAGACAACAAGCCCGCGATTGAAAAGCCAATCTCGCAATCGTGCAATTCCATCAGGATCATCGACAACTTCTTGCGCAGCGCGCGCGCTGAGCCACAATCCAATCGGCATCAGTCCAACTGGTTTTACGAATTGTCGAACAGCCGTTGCATGACGATCGAGTGCTTCGAGCGTTGTGGCAAGCGTGGTGCCGCTGTGCACATTTGTGCAGTAACCAAGAACAAATGGATTCATCGGATAAGCGTCGTCAACTTATGTGCGCGGGCTGCTTCGATCAATCGCGCGATGATCGCATCTCCCATAATTGGGTCCTTCGTTCTTTCTGGGTGCCACTGCACACCAAGATAAAAAGGTTTGCTCGAATCTCGAATCGCTTCGAGTACGCCATCGTCACTCCATCCGATTGCCTCGAATGGTCCACAATCTTCGAGTGCCTGATGATGCCAACTTGCAACGGGACCGCAACCGATTTCGCTTTCGACCAAGTGTGGATTATCAAATTTGTGTCGATCTGCATCAGGTTTCAGATCATGAAGATGTTGGATGATTGGGCATCCTGCATGAACTCCCATCATCTGCATACCGAGACAAATGCCTAGGACTGGCTTCTCTGGCCGCATCTTCAAAGCATCAAGCAGCGCAAATTCTGCAGCTTGTCGATCGCTTTCCATGATTTCTGACTTTGGGTGCATTGCAACACCAAATGGCCGAGTGTCGATGTCATCGCCACCAGTCATGATGATGCCATCAACAACATCAATCATCGTAGCGCGCAAACTGGCGATTGCCGGCAGCATGATTGGCGTACCTCCCACGCGTAAGACAGCATCGATATACGTTCCCTTGACCTCATGTCGAAGTCGACCCTTGTCGTCACGTACAAGATTTGCAGTCAAGCCAATGATTGGATTCGTCATAGGCACATTATGATCGAAGGATGCTTGCTTTGGGAATCGTCCTCATGCTGCAATCCGCGGCGCCTGCTGGGGCTGCTGCAGTCACACAGAATGCAGCGGTAAAGTTGGTCGACGGTTTCTCTCAAGCCGAGCGGCAAAGCGGGTGTACAGAATTCGACGATCCTCGGCGGACTGCGTGGAATTATCTTCCAGGCGAGCGATTTGGGGTGAGACTGGACGAGCTTGATGAAGGTTCGCGGTTGGATTTGGATGCGCTGCTACGTTCGGTGCTTTCCACGAAGGGAATCGCAAAGGTCGAGGGCATCTGTGCACTCGAAGCGTTCTTGGGCAAGAGCCAGCCTGAGCGATATAACGAAGGTGCGTGCAAGCTGGCTATTTTTGGAACGCCAAGTGGGCCAAATTCGTGGGGATTTCGTTTGGAAGGTCACCACCTTTCTCTGAATTTTACGGCGCCAACAAATGCATTCGTCGTGACGCCAATGTTTATGGGCTCTGCGCCATTTCAAGTTCCCAGTGGAGCGCGAGCAGGGGATCGACCACTCGCAGAGGAGCGAGATCTTGCATTTGCTCTGTTGCGTTCGCTTACGCCTGAGCAAAAAGGAAAGGCGATTCTTGGGACGAATGTTCCAGCGGACATCATCGCAAATCCAGCAACTGCGAAAATGGATTCACCGATGGGAATCACACTTGCCGACATGACTGTCGATCAACAGAAGCGTGGGTCGGCATTACTTCGAGTATTCGCTGATCGACTCCGTGGCGATTTCGCCGATGCAGAAATGAAACGCATCACTGACGCTGGCATCGCACAGATGCATTTTGCTTGGATTGGCGCTGACGATGAAACGAAGCCGCACTATTACCGACTTCAAGGGCCAACAACGATTATCGAATTTGATTGCACAAGTGGAACTGCGGATCATGTCCACACAATTTGGCGTGATCCAGCAAACGATTTTGCTACAAATATTTTGCGCGCTCATTTGCAAGAGGGCAATCATTCTCATGCGCCTTCGTCAGTTCCAACACCCGTGCCAGTCCCCACACCAGCTTCCATAACAAAATAGTTTTTATTCCACCGGTCGCGCGTTGAGTGTGTAATACGCATCAGCATGAAGCAGCATCTCTGCCTTTGCACTACGAATTCCATCTGCGTGAAGTTCGTGAACGAAACCATCGCGCATTCCATCGACGACGAGTTCCACAGTTCGTCCATCATCGCTGATAGAGAGTGGGCGTATGACAAGTTTTTCTGTGTCAACTTCTGGACTTCCGTATGGCGCATGCAGCAGATATGTGTACGAACTCATTCGATATGAATCTGGATTCATCGCTGTCGCGCGATCGACTGACTCTGTGAATTCCAATTGAAAGCCCGCGGAGCGCGCACGCATTCGCAAGATCTCGAATGGAGTTTCTCCACTCCAACGCATGCGCTGAAGTCCTTGCGTTGATTCGCCAAGCGAAGCCCATCCACGATTCGTTTCGCCGCAGAGCAGCGATCCATCTTTGTCCCAGGCAAGTCGAATGATTCCGCAATCAAACCCACTACGAAATGGAAAGCATGCGCCTTGCCATTGACCGCCGACTTTTTCCAGATCGACCCGCATAAGGCACGCAGAATATTGATCACAGATGATGATTTGATCCGCAAACGGTCCGAACTTTCCGTTGGTTGTGTCCCACACGAATTGCCCTGCACTTCTGCCCATTTTGTCATATGGAAACCACACCGCAGGCAAGACAAGCGTTGGCATTTGTTTCTGCGCTTCGATGATGCGCTTTCCATCTGGATAATCCGCAGGCGCTTCTTCGCCTTTCATCGGTCGCTTTGCACCAAGCGTGTCGGGAGATCCATCTGCCGTTGGGACGGGATATGCAACTTTCGATTTTGGATTGAACGTATCCAGAATTCCAAATGGATGTCCGTGCCAACTTCCTTCTTTGAGCACTGAAAGTTTATTCGTCGGACACCACTCTCCTTGATTATCGCTGTAGAAAAATTCGCCGCTTGGACTGCGCGCGATCCCACACGGTGAACGTAATCCCGCAGCAATCGGAGTGATCGAACCATCAGGTGCAATCTTGAGCGCCCATCCGCGCCACGCAGGTGCACCAAAAGGTTGCGATCCAAACGCGCGGTTGAGAGTGACCCACGCATTTCCATCACCATCAAAAACCGGACCGAAACAATATTCGTGATAGTTGCCAGAGATGCTCCATGCATCCGAGATTGTTTCAATCCGATCAGCGCGACCGTTCTTGTCCGCATCTCGCATGCGTGAAAGTTCTCCGCGCTGCGTGATATAAATCCAACCGTCGCTGACACTCTGATTCTTGTCAGTAAATTTCTGTGCAAGACCAAGTGGTTCTTGCAAGCCATCGACAAAGAGAGACCACTTTGGATCCGCAGTCGATGCGCCTGCGATCATCCATACTTCGCCGTGGCGTGTACTGACCATGATTTGATCGCCGTCCATCGGAAGAATGCCAGTGACTTCAGCGACGATTCCTTTGGGAACTGGAATAGTTTCGATTTTCCAATATTGCGCTTCACGCTTTGGGAATCTCGCTGGCACAACACTCACCATTTTTTCTGGCGTCTTTGGTTCATCTTGCGCGCGCAATGTTGGTGTGACCAAGAAAATCACTAGAGCGGAAGAAAACAAAATGAGCGTTTGAATTTTTTTCACCATGCATACTCCAACCGAATGCGCGCCTCATATGGACGCTCGGGATCTGAACCAGTTCGAAATCCAACAGGCACAAGTAATTCACGAGGACTTGTTGGATTGTTCGCATCACTTTTCCGTACGAAGGCAGGGCCACCCGTCACGAAAATCGTTGGGCCGTTCTCTGCCTTCCATCCGACGATATTCGGCGTGGCGGTGTTTCTTTCACCAGAACCATCCACACCAGTACTCGCCACAATTCCAGGCGCAGTCCAAGCTCGAACCGTTACCCCAATGGGTTCACTCTTTGCGCGGATTATGAACTCACGAACAAGATGCGCCCCGCCGACAGCGGCAACGGGGGCGATGCGCTCTTCTATATATAGAGTGTCGTTCGCAGTGCGAAAGGTTGGAACGCCAGCCGAATCTCGGTCACTTCCCAAGAAACGCCAGCCTGCTTCGCGCCCCGATTTTTCGGGCCAATTTGCTTGCGAGTTTGGCATGATTGCAACCGCATCTCCCAGTGCAAAGTCAATCACATCGATGCCCGCAGGTTCGCACAAGAGTCCTGCGCGACCAAACCAAGTTCCTGCAGCGTCCATGAACTTTCCGCGCCACGCTTTGGCGGTGCGACGATGATCGCCGTCATAGACAAAGTGAACTTGCTCTGGAAATCCAACGGCGAAGCAGCGCGCAGAGAGTCCATCCATAAAAGTCCCAAGAACAATCGGTCGTCCTTGCGGCATCAAGTCATATTCGTTGCCTGCGATCATCCCCTTTGGCAATGGCATCGAAGATCCCAGCGACAAATAAGTCCAGATCGCATCGATTTGCTTGGTTGGATCACCAGCGCACACTTCAGGTTGAATGCGTTGCCCCGCCTGCCAGAATGTTGGCATGCGCGTGCCAGGATAAATCGCAGCGGGATTGCGCATGTATTTCTCGAACCATGAATGACGCAGTCGTGCATAGGTGTATGAGAGATCAATAGCAGGCACGCCCAAGGATGGATAACCAGAAATTCCGTGGCAAGTTATGCATGCAAGACCATCAAGTCCTGCAAGGCGAGTTCCCGCAGCGACAATTTCATCGGTCATGACAGAATCAGTTTCGTCTCGCGGCGCATGATCGGCGGCGGCGAGTAGAGCGGGAAGAGGCTGACTTGAGGCAGTTCCGAAGAGTGGCATCCGAGTGAGAACATATGGTCTGACGCGCCCATTTCCTGCAAGAATCTCGGTGATTGCGCTCGTTCGCAACTTCGCACCTGCATGATTGAGAGTCGGCGGCACGCGCCCTTGTTCGCCGAGGTCCGCAGTTCCCGCAAAGAGCGCCATCGATTCTATTGTCGGCTGTCCAACATCTTGGCGAGAGTGACATCCAGTGCAATTGAGTGCAAGCAAATGAAGCGCAAGAGATTCTTCTGGAGGAAGCGGGGCGAGAAGCGACTTGGCATTTGCGACGAGCGCCCGAAGTGCATCACGTTCGCTTGGTGTGAATTTATAATCCGGCGCAGCAAGTGGAGGATCGTTCGCCAAGCAACCAAGCGAAGGATTCAAATTTGCAA
This sequence comes from uncultured bacterium, assembly GCA_903961015.1. Classification (GTDB taxonomy): domain Bacteria; phylum Planctomycetota; class Phycisphaerae; order Phycisphaerales; family SM1A02; genus F1-60-MAGs104. The sequence goes on along the minus strand of CAJCCX010000059.1, from coordinate 1,069 downwards.
GTGCCGTATAAGTTTTTGTAGTGGTAGTTTCCGCTGGCTTCACATTTTCGGGAGAACCATGGCACTGCACACATCCAACTTGCACAAAGAGTTCGCGGCCTTGCGCGATATCAGCTTTCGTAAATTCTGCGCGATCGGCAACAGGCGGGCGCAGTTCGATTGCTTCGCGCGTATACGCACTCGCAGGAATTTCCTGTCGATCTTGCGCAGGTCCCTTCCAATCAACTCGGAGGTCGGAGTTACCGGCTCCTTCGAAATAGGTGACGAGAATTTCGTGAGGACCAGCTGTCAGCATTAGCGTCGATTTTTTCCAGTCAGTGCCGTGGACTCCCGGACTTTCAATGAGCACATTGCCATCAATCGAAAGTGAAGATCCATCATCGCTTCCAAGCCAGAGAGTCCACGAACCTTCAGTTGGAATTGTCAGGGTTGCTTTGTATCTCGCTCCCCAAACATCAGCACGCGCAAATGGCAGAAGTCCGATTTGCTCGATGACCCCCGAACGCGTTGGAACATCAATTGCGCTTGGTCCAATACCTTGAAATGGGCCCTCAAAATAATCGACAGCAACGCCAGGCTCTTTCGTGAGCGCAATCGAACCATCTGCGTGGCGAGCTTGACCGCGCAACAGCCAAGATGTCAGCGCAAGAGTTTCTTCGTCAGAAAGATTCGTCTTTGGCATTTGTCCTGATGGCCATACAGATGATGGATCTTTTAAGAATGCTGCAAGTTCAGATGCGCTCCATTTTGTTGCTAACCATTCTTCGGTGGGAATTGCTGGATGACACGCAGTACATCCGACAGTTCGCCAAAGTTTTTCTCCGACGATCATTTGCGAAGGACGAGTTGTTGTGAAATGGGCTGGAGTTATTCCTGCACGAAGCGAAGAAAGATATGCGGTCAATTGTCGAATGTTCTTCGCATTCTCTTCAGTCGAAAGTCCATGCAAGACATTTGGCATCCGCATTCCAGTGGAACCAACATGCGGTGATGTCGAGAGGTAATTCGAAATCCAAGTTGTCGACAACCCATCCGAATTCGCATTCGCGCCAATGCGATCGAGTCTCGG
>CAJCCX010000058.1 GCA_903961015.1 uncultured bacterium | reverse complement strand
TGGTGGTTCGAACTATGCCATTGCAAGTCAAAATATCACCTCGAGCCAGACATCGTCTGTTTCGTACCCAAGTGGCAACACCTATTTGGGTATGAACATTGCTTTGCCGTTTACTCTGACGTATGTGATTTCGAGTACTCAAATCCAGATGACTGCGACGCAAGGTTCAGTCACCTCAGTCCTCACATACACACCAAGCGGTGGCGTGAAGGACTGGACAAAGTACAAGTATTTCAGTGCTGTCTTGGGCGTGAATAATGGTTATATCGCTGGTACTAGCAATGGCATGAGTGTTTCAACAACATATGCAAGCACCTATCAAGCATTCGTTGCATCGAACATTCTGTTCGAACTCAGTACCGATAGTGGTTCGACATATGCGAATTGCATTCCGTTGACAACGTATACCGCCGGATATTTCAACACAGCATCCGAGTGCGCAATCGAAGCAAAGCCATTGCCAACAGGCACGCCGTGATGAACGGATTATTTCGCTAGAGCGAGTTTGTTAGAAAACAATTCAAACCCCTGTCTTTAAAAAGGCAGGGGTTTTTCATTCTGCATTTTCGATAAAGAGCTGAAGCGCGGAGGCGCTGAGGCGTATGAAACATTACTGAGTTGGCGGGACAGGCGGAGTTGCTTTCTTCGATTTCTTCGACCCTGCATTCTTCGCCATGGTCGCAGCATTCGCTGCTGTAATCGCCGCAGCCGCATCCGCTTTGCGCTGTTCCGCGGCTTTCAATTCTGCGGCTTTCAATTCTGCGGCAATTCGCAATTCTTCTTTGTTCACTTCCGCGTTGAGTTGCTCTGAAACTCGCACATGAGTCCCGATAATTGGCATGGTCTGAACTGCAAATGGCTTCACTGCAATATCTGTGCAGTTTTCATATTGCCATCGAAACAAAGCGAGAGCCTTTGGATGAATCTCTGCCATCAGAGTCATGTACGCCTTATCAAACGCTACTCCTTGCATCGCCGAGAATCGTTCGACAGTCGCCGAGTCATCTGCAGTCATACTTGTGGGCAAAGTGAAAGATTGTTCTTTGGCGATCTTGGAAATGATGACTTGAATCGCAGTATGGTTTGCCGCCATACGCTGGCCAAAGTCTTTCACGCTTTGCGCTTCGGCAATTTGCATTGCAAGTTTGCCCATCTTGATTTCAAAGAGATCACTTCTTGCGGTTGATTGCAGGAACGCTTCAGGTGTCATTGAGTTGTCAACGACGGGTGCGACTGTTGGTTGGACTGTCGCGACAGGGGCGATGGTCTCGGTCGGGGCAATCTTTTCTGCTTTCTTGCATCCTGGCAAAGCGCACAGTTGCAGAAGAACGAGAGACGCAAAAATTCCCAGTCGTGAGTTGGTTTGCATTGAACTCCAAGCGTATCGAACGCAACGCCTTCGAGTGTGAGCGTTGTATTTAGTTCAGATTGTGTTCAGGCGTCTAAGGACTGAGATAAGGGACTGAGATAAGGACTGAGAGAAATTTGAATGAAAAGCACGTCAAAAATGTGCTTTTTGCTGTCACCATTTCATGTGTAAACTTCGTCGACTTCTTTTTGACGGCGATTCATCAACTTTTATTGAAAGAAAACGAACTCTATGCAAATCAAGAAACTCTCATTCATTTCCACGCTCTCTTTGGTGAGCGCATTTCTTTGCGCAACTGGTGCGACTGCTGAAGTCCCAGCTCAAGCTCCAGCTCAAGCCGGCGCTGCTGCTCAGGCGAGCGAACAAAAGACAGAATTGAAAGAACTTCGAACAGAGGCTGAGATCCGAAATGAAAAGTTGGCGGCGGAACTCGCATCCTTAAAAGCGGAAATTGATCGACTGCGGACGGAAGGTCAACTTGCCGAGCAGAAGCAAGCGCAAGCGCTTCAACAAGTGACGCTAGAAAAAGGAAAGTTGGAGGCAGAACTTGCGCTCATGAATGCCAAGGAGACGAGTGCCTCTGCACCAGATCGATCCAAGATCGAGACGCTGCAACGCGCGCAGAAGTTGCGCGATGCTCAACTCGGTGACGAACTCTCTGGCTTGTCTGCGGAACAGATTCGAATGAAACAGGGACTTGATGTCGAAGCCACCAAATTGCAAGTGGAGTTATCAAAGAGCAAAATTGAATTGGAAAGATCCGCCGTTGCAGAGGCGATGCTTGATATGAAGACAAAGACTTCGGTCGGTGCGTTAAAGCGTCAAATCGAGCAGCTTTCTGCTGAAAACGCGCTCGCAGCGGAAAAGCGTAAATCGGAGCAGTCCAAGTTGGTTGATGAACAATTGCGTGCAACCGCTGCAGCGGCAACTTTGGGCGCACAGATTCAGAATCGCGACTTGGAAGATAAGTGGCGCGACGAAGTCAACAAGCCTGTGACGTACACAATGGAGCCATTTAAGGATGGAGTCTTGACGGTGAGTGATCGCAGGATTGAAATGAATGGCCCAATCGTCTCTGGCACCGCCGATTTCGTCTGTGCTCAGATTGATTACTTCAATAACCAAAATCAAGCAATGCCAATCTTTGTGGTGATCAACAATTCACCAGGTGGCAGTGTGATGGCTGGATACCGCATTCTCAAGGCGATCGAGACGAGTGACGCTCCTGTCCATGTTGTTGTCAAGAGTTTTGCGGCATCGATGGCAGCGACTATCGCAACACTTGCTCCACATAGTTATGCCTATCCCAACGCAATCATTCTTCACCATCAAATGTCGGGTGGCGCAAGTGGAAACATGACCAATATGGAACAAGAAATTGCGACGATGCAGGAGTGGGAACGCCGCCTTGCTGTACCGATTGCAAAGAAGATGGGAATCACTCTCGAGCAATTCAAGGCGAAGATGTATGCGGCAAAGAAGAGTGGTGACTGGGATGAATTTGCAGATAAAGCGCTCGAACTCAAGTGGATTGATCACATCGTGAATGAAATTCGTGAAGAGGGCGTGCGCAGCAAGCCAGCTCCTTCAGGATCAGGCAGTTGGTGGATGTCCGCAGAAAAGTCTGATGAACAGGGCAAGCCATATGTTTCGTTGCCACCGCTCGAGCCATATGACTGCTATTTCATGATTAACCCCCGCGGGTTCTATCGCCTCGACGGTCGCTAAATTTCCATTTTCAGGAGCCTTATGAACACCAAAATCACGTTTGCTATTTCATGCCTTGTATTTT
>CAJCCX010000057.1 GCA_903961015.1 uncultured bacterium | reverse complement strand
GCTCGAACGTATTCACGAAAAGCGCACGCTTTCAACGCGCGGGGAAAATCAAGCGCACCCAGTTCCACCTGCGGCAAGTGATCAGGCACTCGTGACGCCAATCGAAAATTTGCTCCACGATTTCTGGCGACCAGGTCGTCGATTGCATGATTTGGAGACTCGTGCGATTGCAACTCATACGCCACATGCTCTCTTGCGGAGGCTTGGAGCTAGTCCGCTTGGGGGGAGATTCCCACTCGTCGGACTCTTTGCAACAATTTATGACACCGCTCGGACACGCGGAATTGCGCTTCGAGACAGCGAATCAACCCAACCACCAGATTCTCAAAGCGGCAAGTGAGTGGTTCGCGATGAGTACCTCGGGACGGAAAGTCCGCTTCGCAACTACGATTGCAAACTGAATGACTGCGAATCCAAAGGGACAATCCAAGAATGGCAAAGCTTTGCAAATTGCTGCGAAAGCATTGTCGAAGGGCGCTCCGCGAGAAACGAAATCACGAAAGATTCTTCCTGATTCGGACGCGGTTGCTTGGGCTGCGCACCGACTGCATCATGTGATCTTTGCCGTCCGTGGCTCGCTTGGAGAATCGGCTGCAGAAATTCTCGACGATGCCGCCGACCTTCTTCATCCTGAAATTGTTTCTGCGTTTCAAGGAACTGGCCAGAGCGAACGCTCGGCTCGATCTCATGCCAATCGCTGCTTGCTTGCGCTCGTGCGTGCGTTGCCAAAGATTCAGCGCGTCTTGCTGACCGATTTGAATGGAGCATTCGAGCGCGATCCTGCTGCGAAAAACCTGACGGAAATTATTCTGTGCTATCCCGGGATTCGCGCCCTGTGCATTCACAGAATTGCGCATGAACTGAATCTCTTGAATGTGCCGCTTATTCCTCGAATGCTTGCAGAATCAGCGCATGATTCCACTGGAATTGATATTCATCCCGGCGCCAAAATCGGAGCAGGGTTTTTCATCGACCACGGCACGAGTGTTGTGATTGGAGAAACTGCTGTCATCGGCCGAAATTGCACGCTGTATCAGGGAGTGACACTTGGCGCGCGTCGTTTCGATCGTGAAGCGAATGGTTCGATACGACGAGGATCGAAGCGGCACCCAACACTCAGAGATAATGTCACGGTCTATGCCAATGCGACAATATTGGGTGGTGCGACCATCATCGGCAAGGGATCAGTCATTGCCGCAGGTGTGTTGCTGCAAGAAAGCGTGCCCGCATTTTCCACTGTGCGGCCAGGCAAAATTGAATTGACGGTTGCCCCTTCTCGCAAATAATTTGTCTTGCGAAATCCATGCTTGAGATGCTGTGATGTGATGCAGCCTCAAAAGTGGTTCGTGCAGAATTTGGCAGCAGACTGATTTGCCCTAAGGGCTCAAACATGCATGGACTCAAAAGTGGTTCGTACAGAATTTGGCAGCGACTGATTTGCCTCCGGGCTCAAACATGCTGCGCGCTGAAATCCAGCGCGCCCTTCGGCGCGCGCCAAGACAACTACGCGGACTCCGTCTCGGCTTGCAAACTCGCCGGAGTTCAAATCATTCCGCTGCCCACGTTGGCGAATCAAATTCTCGCTCGAACGTTTTTCAGATCAGTCGGACATCTGTTTGCGTATCCAGCCGTTGTTTGCACTCTCTACTGCTTGAAATGGGCAACCAGTGTCGAAATACGACACGGGTTGCCCATTTCATAAGCTCGACGCTGCAGTGCTTGCGCGAATCCGCTTGCGGATCCAGCCGTTGAAAAATTCTGCCGGGCGAGTTCCGCAGGCGGCCGACTGAACTTGCGATCGAACATCGAACAATCAGATCGTGTCGGTCGCCGAGGACTGTCTGAGCCCGGCGGGATCTTTTCACGGCTG
>CAJCCX010000056.1 GCA_903961015.1 uncultured bacterium | reverse complement strand
CGCCTTCAGCCCCAGGATGCGAAGAGCCGACATCGAGGTGCCAAACCGCTCCGCCGCTATGGACGCTCGGGAGCGATCAGCCTGTTATCCCCGGGGTACCTTTTATCCGTTGAGCGACGACCCTTCCACACGGAATCGCCGGATCACTAAGGCCCACTTTCGTGAGTGCTTGCGCTGTTTCGCTCGCACTAAAGCTGGCTTGTGCCTTTGCACTCTAGGCGCGGTTGCCAACCGCGCTGAGCCAACCTTTGCACTCCTCCGTTACACTTTTGGAGGAGACCGCCCCAGTCAAACTGCCCGGCATGCAGTGTTCCCCGCCCGGATTCACGGGAGTCGGGGTTAGGCCACGAATTCATTCAGAGTGGTATTTCACTAATGCCTCAGCCAAACCCGAAAGCTTAGCTTCAAAGGCTCCCACCTATTCTACGCAGAACAAATCCATGACCACTGCAAGCGTACAGTAAAGGTCCACGGGGTCTTTCCGTCTTGCTGCAGGTAGGCGGCATCTTCACCGCCACTACTATTTCACCGAGTCGGTCGTGGAGACAGTGCTCCAGTGATTACGCTATTCATGCGCGTCGGAACTTACCCGACAAGGAACTTCGCTACCTTAGGACCGTCATAGTTACGGCCGCCGTTTACCGGCGCTTCAGTCGCTAGCTTCGCATTACTGCTAACCAGCTCCTTTGACGTTCCGGCACCGGGCAAGCGTCACACTGTATACGTCCTCTTGCGAGTTCGCACAGTGCTGTGTTTTTGATAAACAGTTCCCAGAGCCTTTTCTCTGCGCCCTCTCTTGCGAGGAGGGCCCCCTTATCGCGAACTTACGGGGTCAATTTGCCTAGTTCCTTCACGACCGTTTTCTCGAGCGCCTGAGGCTATTCGCCACATCCACCTGTGTCAGTTTTGGTACGACTCATATGTTTGTATCTGTGCGTTTTTTCTTGGAACCTATCCACCCCACTTCAGCCACAAGGGCCTGCACACTTCACAGTGCCGTGTGAGCTTCAAGATCCGTCACGTCAGATTCGAACCTTACATACAAGGGCAGGAATATTGACCTGCTGTCCATCGACTACGCTTTTCAGCCTCGCCTTAGGTGTCGCCTAACCCCGGGCGGAATTACCTACCCCGGGAAACCTTGGATTTTCGGCGAGGGAGATTCTCACTCCCTTTATCGTTACTCAATCTGGCATATTCACTTGCTATTGCTCCACCGTCCCTCGCGGAACAGCTTCACAGCTAAATAGCGACGCTCCCCTACCCAATACGGCATAAATGCCGCATTGCCATGGATTCGGTACAAATCTTGATTCCCGATAATTATCGGCGCCAGATTCCTCGACTAGTAAGCTGTTACGCACTTTTTAAATGGTGGCTGCTTCTAAGCCAACATCCTAGCTGTCACAGCAATCTGACTACCTTAAGAACTTAGATTTGATTAGGGACCTTATCCGATGGTCTGGGTTGTTTCCCTTTTGACCGCGAACATTATCGCTCGCGGACTTACTCCCGAGGCAAAAGCACATGGTATTCGGAGTTTGATTGGACCGGGTAGCCGGGTAGGCCCCCAAAGTCCATTCAGTAGCTCTACCCCCATGTGGTGGCCCTCGAGGCTAGTCCCAAAACTATTTCGGGGAGAACGAGATATCTCCGGTTATGATTGCACTGTAAGCCCTCCCCACAGGTCATGCCAGAACTTTTCAACGTTCACGGCTTCGGTCCTCCAGAGGGTATTACCCCTCCTTCAACCTGCCCATGGGTAGATCAACCGGTTTCGCGCCTACCCCATACGACTTGACGCCCTTGTCAGACTCGGTTTCCCTTCGGCTTCGCGGTGGTACCGCTTAGCCTTGCCGTATAGAGTAACTCGCCAGCTCATTATGCAAAAGGCACGCCACAACCCTTGCGGGCCGTGACCGCTGTGTAAGCACACGGTTTCAGGTGCTTTTAACTCCCCTTATCGGGGTTCTTTTCACCGTTCAGTCGCCTTACTGGTTCACTATCGGTCGTCGAGGAGTACTCAGGCTTGGAGGGTGGTCCCCCCATGTTCAGGCGAGATTTCACGAGTCTCACCTTACTCTAGGCCATTAGGCAGTCATGTGAATACAGGACTATCACCTTCTTTGGTGTGTCTTTCCAGACATTTCATCACACTTCTGCTTAGATCCGCGTTCGCTCGGCGCTACTTGCGGAGTCGCAATTGCTTTCCTTTCCTACAGCTACTGAGATGTTTCAGTTCACTGCGTTCGCTTCTACACCCTATACATTCAGGTGCAGATAACCCTTGCGGGTTGGGTTGTCCCATTCGGAGATCCTAGGATCGGTGCTTGGTTACCAGCTCCCCTAGGCTTATCGCAGGTTCCTACGTCCTTCATCGCCTCTCGACGCCAAGGCATCCACCGTGTGCCCTTCCGAGCTTGGCCACGCCTACCGGATTCCGGCTTTCACCGAAACGGAAGAACGCGACCAGCCCTCAGGCTGCTCATTTCAAACTTAACAAACTTTGAAACAAAAAACTTTAAACACTCGAGATGATTCTTGACTCAATTCATTTTAGTTACTTCACTTGCTTGCTGAAACCACTAGAAAACTAGTCATTTCAGCATGCGACATCTGATCCTCAATTGTCAAAGAACGGGCCGAAACCCGCTACTCAGTCAATGACTGGGTAGAACAGCAAGTGTACTCCTCCCACGGATGTTGTCAAGTGGGTTGAATGATGAGAATTGTGAGCGGGGTCAAAGAGCCAGAAAATGGCTTTGCAAAACAAGCTGGCACCTATCTGCAAGTCGCGTCCTGACAGTGTTTTACGTTCTTAAAGTGCTGCCCGTAGTCCATTTGCAACCGGGACAGAATCGGCAATCGGCCACCCACTAATTTGTGAGTAATTTGTTCAGTTATGCCTTCGGAGTTTTTGCTGCAACTTTTTTCGGCTGAATCGCGGGCAATTGTGCCTTGAATTTAAGGAAGTTTTCTGAATCACCTTCAATCGATCTCAACTCTTGGAGAACTTCTCCAGAACTCGTCCGCTGTTGAAAAACAGCAATAATCCCGCCGTTCGAGTCACTTCCTGCGTCATCGAAAATATCTACTAAATACCAGTTTGTAGAAAAGTCAACGGTCGATTCTTTTTCTCCATGCACTCCTCCAACAGGATCTCCAAGCTTGAGATCTTCAGAACTTAAATTTTGCACTCCGCTGGAATTTCGAAAGAGAGCAATTGAAATGCGTCGTCCACCGATTCCATCACGAGCAGAACCTCTCGTAAAACAGAAGGATGTTGCTGAAGGGAGAGTGACTTCGTTACCCCATTGTGACGTGGCAGAGCTTGTAACCAAGCCTTTCGACAATTTTGTTTGTGCTGAGACAAGAAGATTTTCCCGAGTGAAGAACGGATTATAAATTTTGACTGTGGCTCTATATCGGTAGGTATTTCCTGCGACAGCTTCTAAGTCATGAGCCCAAACATTGACGACTGAAAGATCCGCCAATTGCAGTTTTGGATCTTGCTGAGCTGGATTCTTCGAATCTTGAATCGAATCTGGAAACTGAACTTCAAACTCTGACTTGAGCTTGTCAAATTCCTTCTTCTTTTGATCACGTTTTTTCGTGAGCGAAATTCGAGTGTCTTTTGATGCCTGCGTATCGGCTCCAGTTGGAGCGCCCTTTTTCACACTTCCACCACCACCCATATCAAATCCATTGCCTCCCCCTCCCTTTTCTTTCTTCCCGTCTGAGTCAGCTGCATCTGATCCGCCACCGGAGCCTTTCTGTGGATAGAGAGGACCGCCCGCTTTTTTTAGATTTGCTTCAATCCGTTCCAACTGCAAAACAACGGAATTCAATTTCTTTTCCGCTGCCTTTTTTTCTTGATCCGCTTTCGTGAAGTCGGAGTCTTTTTCGGTTGAATCGGAAAATGATTCTGGTGGAAAACTTTGGTTCTTTGTTGGAAGCATTTCAGGTTGAAGCACACTCATTTGTGCGGCATAACTTGCCAGTTCTGAAAACACTGTGTCGCGTATCCCTTGACCGCCCTTTCCTGTTTCAATCATCTCTCGCCAGGCACCTTGTCCAGGAACCGGCTTCACAATTGTCACGGGCCCCCAAGTGTTCCCTGCTTGTTTCTGCTGGCGCTCAAAAACTACATCGAGGATAAATGGAGCTGGATCAAACCATTGAGTTGGGATCGATTCAATTGGTGGAGTTTGCTTCAGATCGTTGCGCTCCAATTCGAGTCGCAGCGCAGCGAGATTGATTTCTGCGCACGGGCTTACCCAAATGATGTCAGACGTTGCTGGCGCTTTGTATTTGCTGAAAAACTCTACATTTTCACTTTCCAATTCCTTGTCAATTGCGCTTAAATCCAGTGCGTCGATTGACAAAATCGCTTCTTTCATTTGAGCCGCGACGAACACAGGACTGTAAAATACCTGTTCGTTTTCAATCGCTTTCCCAAGCAGCAAGCTTCCAAAACTAGGTTCATTCGCAGGTAATGGAAGACTCGGAGTCACATCAGAAGACAATTTTTCTCGAAAAATATCAGAATCATTTCCAACTCTTTTCTGGGTCGGAATCTCGAGTGGTGAATTGCCTGAAGGATCAAGCTTTGCAGTGACGGAAGAATCTGCCTTTAACAATTTCTCGTGCAATTGAGTCAATGAAACTGTTGCGTTTCCAACTTTGACCTCGATCTCGTTAAAAAGAAATTGCCAAACGAGGACCCCAACACACAAAATCCCTGCGAATACCACAAGGATTTTCTCACAATGCATTTCGAGAGTATTTGGTCGCTTGACTGACATTTATTGCTCCTTTGGAGAATCTTGACCTGGAGTTGTTGCTTCGCCTTCTTGATTTGAGATGGCACTTTGTACTTGCCCCGTTGTCCCAAACTCAGCTCGAACTTCATCGGGCATAAGTGGACCTGTCCACTGCCGAAACCACACGGATTCGAGCATCATTACAACTTTGGAAACAGGGCTTTCGCCATAAAAATAGCCTGTTTTGAGCGCATTGAAGGAATCAACCTGCGAAATGCGCAAATCGGTGATGACTATAAAATTCTGCTTCGAAAATGTATTTGCAAGCAGCGGAATTTGGGCTGTCTCTACGACGATTTCTACTTGTGTTCTGTACACATCATAAAATTGATTACTCGCCCAACCGCGAGGTGAAACTCCATAGTTCGACATCGAGACGATGGCATTCGGGTCGATCGGTACCCCTATAGTCGGCTGGACTGCTCCACCGTCCAGTGCTGGCGGAGGCTCTTCGCCAGTGCTTTCGGGTGCACCAACGGATTTTAAACGCCCCAAGAACTTCATTGAAAGAATCCTTTTCACAGGACCATTCAAAATCGATTTGCCCTGATTCATTTTTGCGCATGCAGATACAACGTCTTCGGCAATCCAATACTTCCATTGGAGGAACCACAGTGCCACCATATTTGGCTCTGAAAGCGCTGATTTTGGAGCACCGATGTTTTCTGCTGCGAGATATAAACCAAATTCACTTGCAACTTTCTGATATGCCGCGATCCTTCGATTGGTTAGATCTTCGGTCAATTCTGGCTGAATTCCTTTATTGCCTTGCGCACTTCCAGCAGCTGAAGTTGTCGCCGCAGAATTTTTTGGAGTTTTGAGTTGCAGAAATCTTTCCTTTGCCCGCTGAAGTTCCAACTGAACATCCTCTTCAGATGGCGGCAGGGTTGCACGACATGATTTGAGAAGTTCGTCGTACTTCACAATCAACCGATCGTGCAAATCGAGATGGGCTTGTTTACGCTTTGTGTCATCGCTTCGAAGTCTCAGAGACATGATCGGAACATGCGTCCCTTTATTGTGCTCGATTGCGAAAGGCAAGCCTGAACTCGTACTCAGTTCACCTTCAGACATTCGAGCCTTGACATCTTCCACCAATTTCTTGTTGACCGCCACATTCCCAGTCACCGCTTCATTGCCAAGAATTGTGATTGAGACTGGCGTGCGCTCAAGGCTCGACAATTCTTCAACTTTTTTACCGATGGTTTGGGCTGACTTTTGGTCGCCTTCATGCAAGTCTGAACTGACCCAGTACGCCACTGACAAAGACGAAATGGAAAAAAGTGCCAGAGAGATGACAAAGACATTTGACTTTATCCAAATTGCAACTTTTTTCCCTTGATTGGATTGCGGGCCGGCGGAGATTTCGAGACCTTCAATCTCAGGGGCCTTCTTGGATTTGAACAAATTCTTGATATCAAACTTGAGATTCATATGGAGCTTAAATTCTGTAAAAGGTAGAGGGACAAAATTTTCATTGCGATTCACTCGCTGGTTCAACCACGGGGATTGGAGACTTCAGCGTGACTGTGAAAGTCAGAATTCCTTCAAACTGTTTCTCGCCGGGAAGGATCAGATTAGGAGCTGAGGGTAATGGAGCCTCCTTATTCAAGTCGATCGCAATCAATTTTTCATCAGGCCGAGCCTTGATTTTCGATTTGGATCGTGCATTCGAAGCCTTGCCACCTTCAACACCTCCGTCAGTTCCATCAGCGTTCTGCGACGAACTGGAAGTGTCATCTCCAGAAACTAAACCACCGCGAAAACCTCCGCCAGAATCCTGAATTGGTCCACCTGTATCCTTCTTGCGAAGCGCACTCCCTCCACTTCCTTTTGGAGCAGATTCTGCGGGGGATTCACTCATATTTTCAGAAACACTCGTTGTTGATTCAGAACTGGCTAAAGACTCTGACCGCTTCCCATCGAGAACCGTAACCCACTTAGGAATATTGAGATTCTTGGCGTCGATGGTGTAGGGAGCTTCAGGCCGATCGCTGTGTGTTCTGAGCCAATCCAACACACCATTCGCATCATTAATGAAACGCGTCGGATCTTTATTTGTCAAGATCACTCTGACTGAAACACTAATTTTGTGCAATCCAGTGGCAGCATCAATCGAAGGGGATCCAGAAAATTCTTCAAGCTGGACAAGACGACGATCTCCAGCTGGAATTTGCAAAATCTTTTCAGGACTACTTCCGAGTTCTGACTTGTCTGGATTCGATGAAGCAAGGGCTTGATACGTGTCACTGACAAGAAAAGACCAGACGTTCCGATCTTTCAAGATGTTCATCAAATTATTGCTTTCAACATTCATTTGGCCTGAACTCTGTTGAGATTGGTTCAATTGTTCGACCAAACTTTTGCCCTGTTTTATGGTGTTTTCTGCACGTGCCACAGTCGTCGACATCTTTGAAAGTTCAATTTGATCGAGCGCATAACGTAGAAAAAATGCGACTGACGTTGCCACGAATAGTGCGGCAGCAGCAACAAACCAGGGTGTTTTCGATTTCCAAATTTTCTGCCTGATCTGCGCCATTGGAGAAAGATTCAGTTCGACCTTGGCGAGCCCGAGTCCCTGAAGACCAAGTCCCAAAGCGGTCAAGAGATTGATGGAATGAGCTGCAAAATCAGCAGCATCTGGGCCATTGAGATGAATACGCTTGAACTCTTCAAGTCGATCGACAGTCATTTGAAGGTCGCCGGCAATCTTGGTACGAAGGCCAGAAATTTTAAGAGTTGAGCCCACGCCGAAGGCTCGATTGAGATCTACGCCTTCATTCGCGGAGTGATAAAACTCCCGGGATCGACCGATTTCGTCGACCAATTGCCCAGTCACTCTCCGCATCGCCATGGTCCGCGCGCGCAGGATTTTTTCGGTTGGTGCACGATCTAGTTTAATTTTCTCTGCTCGTGAGTAATTCACATTCTGACTTGCGAACGCATCGGCAATCGCGGATGTGAATTGCGATCCTCCAATTGGGAAGGTTCGAATCCAGAATTTGCCATTTGCGATGACGATTAGATCCGATGAATTTGTCCCAATATCTATGCAAGAAATGGGCTCGGGCTTGTTTTCCAATTCAAGGTCAAAGTGAAGAGCGTTGTAAACAGCGACTGAACTGAGTGTTAGGACATCAGGCTCGATTCCGCACTCCGCATAGAGTTTGAGAAGTTCATGAAGGCGTTCCTTTGTGACTGCAAAAATTCCAATTGCGAGTTGTCCGCTGTCGTCTGCTGGCAGAACATGGCTGTCCCATTCGACTTCCTCGATTGGAAATGGAATTTGCTGCTTGGCTTCGTACTCAATCATGCTTCGCAGCGTTTTGGCATCAACGGCTGGAATTGTCGCAAATCGAGCAAATCCAACGTTGCCCGGAAGGCTCATAATAATTGGCTCGGACGCTATTTGCTCTGCATGAGCTTGTACGAATGCTCCCAGAGTGACTCGGATCATTCCTTCGCGGTCGGACACACTTGGGTCTGAGAGCACTTTTTGATGAGGAATGACAGCAAAGTCGGTGACATGAATCTCGCTGCCAACCATGGCAAGGCGAATAGCCTTGAGGGCAAATTCACCAACTTCAATTCCCCATGCGACTTTGCTCGGTTCCATTCAATTGACTCCTCGTTAACAGATCTTAAACACAGATTGCAGGATTGAGACCAACACGAAATGAACGTTCCAACATCTTATACGCCTCCGAAGGAGTGTGGATGCGATAGGCTGTATCGATATGCATCCCGATTCCACCCCACCGGACAGCGACGCCCTCGGGCGAACGACTCCCACCCCGCCCGTTGACATCAATGCCGCTCTGAATGCTGAGATTGAGAGGGCTCTTGGAGGAATGAATGCTCAGGAAATTCTGGATGCTACAAATACTCCGCGACCAGCTGCTCGGACAGCGGGGACAAATCCGATTCGTCGCACATCGGGCGGTCGACAACTGCGAACTGGGCAAGTGATGGACGTTCGCGGGAAAGATGTCTTTGTGGAATTCGGTCCCAAGAGTCACGGAATCTGCCCAATCACCCATTTTGAAACTCCGCCCACTGCTGGCGAGAAATTAGAATTTATTGTTGAGCGACTTGATCCATTTGAAGGCGTACTCATTCTCGCTCGCGAAGGAATGATCACCAAAGCGCAGTGGGGCGATTTAAAAGTTGGACAAGTTGTTGAGGCACGGTGCGTTGGAATGAATGTCGGCGGACTTGATATGGAAGTCGCTCATCACCACGCATTCATGCCAGCAGCGCAAGTCGATCTGCGGCACGTCGAAGATATCTCTGTTTTTCTTGGCCAAAAAATGGAATGCGAAATCATCGAATTGCGCCGAAATCGCGAGAGAATGCTGCTGAGTCGCCGACGCGTTCTTGAAAAAGAACGGACCGAGAAGCGCAATGTTCTTTTAGGGGAAATCGAAGTGGGATCGCAACGAACTGCGACAATTGTTTCGCTTCAACCGTTTGGAGCCTTCGCAGATATCGGTGGTGTTGATGGACTGATCCCAATGGGAGAACTTGCACACGGAATGCTGCAACAAGCATCGGATGCAGTCTCTGTGGGCGATGTGGTTGAAGTCAGAGTCATTCGTGTTGATCTGACAGGTGTGCCGCCACGGATCACGCTGAGTCGACGCAGACTTATGGCTGATCCAGTCGCAGAGTTGGTCAACGGGCTCGAAGTTGGAGCGACGATTTCTGGAGTCGTGAGACGACTGATGGAGTTTGGAGCATTTGTTGAAATCGCACCAGGAATTGAAGGGCTTGTACACATCTCAGAAATCTCCCACGACCGTGTTTTCAGCACCGACAAGGCGCTGAAAATCGGCGAGGAAGTGCAAGCAAAGATTTTGGCCCTCGACCTGCCAAAGCGTCGGATCAGTCTGTCGATCAAGGCGCTGAAAGATGCCCCAGTTCGACAAGAATCTGGCGGGCGAGATGGAGGTCGAAGCGGAGGTCGGGATCGTGGCGAAGCGATTCAACCGCGAGAGGCAGACC
Source organism: uncultured bacterium (assembly GCA_903961015.1). GTDB lineage: Bacteria > Planctomycetota > Phycisphaerae > Phycisphaerales > SM1A02 > F1-60-MAGs104. The sequence goes on along the minus strand of CAJCCX010000056.1, from coordinate 6,538 downwards.
CGTCGATGCGTAAATTGCTCTCTAGATTCGGCGGAACTGACAAGAATCTGAAGGGTGGGTTGAGCTGAATCGGGGTTCTTAAGCCTTCGACCCAGTTTGATCTTCCCACAGATCGCAGACATCTTGGCCATCGCTGTTGAAACGAACAAACAGATAGGTTCGAGTTGCACAAGAAAATCCGATTGATAGCGCGCACGCACCAATCAAGAGACAGAGAATCGTTCTCCACACATCAATCAACGATGCGGTAATGGACTGAGTGAATCCAAGAAATGCTGGTGGAGCTGATTGGTATGGCTGGAGGAAACGAAGATTTCCGACTGCAGAAAGCGTAGTTTCGCCACTTGCTGATTCGTACGCTCTGATGGCGAATGACCACATGATGGTCGCTGCGAAATCTGTAACGAGCGTTCCAAGAGCAATGACAACAAGTGAAATGAATCCATACCAGACGAGATGCAGAGGTCTTGCGAAAATGTATGCGCCAATTCGTTGAACGCTCTCGACAGCATCGCAACCGTCGCATGCGACAGCCGGTGCAATCAGGGGCATACCAATCAAAATGGCCACGATGACGATTGCAGAAAGCGCCGCGGAGATGAGCGCAATCCCAAAGAGCGCTCCACCGACAACATCCAAGATTGGAAGATTTCCAAGAAGACCAATCAACCATGCAGGTATCCACAGGATGAATCCAAGCATCACAGCGAAGACCGGCGCGAAGATGAGCGTGGAGATTCTTGGCCGAATGAAGTCACTTGCTTGAGTGAATGACCATCCTCGCATTGACATGTCCCCTGCGCTGAGACGACAAAGCACACCACTCCCCCACCCAAATGTCAGAATGCAAACAAAAACAAAAAACACTGTAAAACAAGGCGCAGAACCCCAAGATGCCACAGGGATGCCGACGAAAAGTGCCTCCCCAGCACCGATCGCCATAGGGACATCCGCACGAGCAACACTTGCGATCAACGCATAGAAAGATGTACGAACTGCTTCATGCAATGCTTCGAAAGATGGTCGGGGCCGTGCGGCATCGATCATTCGCATCAGAGACGAATATCGAGAAGGCTCGATTGGATTTGTGGTGTTGACGCGAATCGCATCCGCCAAAAGAATTTCAAGTTCATCGAGTGATGCTGTTTGAGCATTCACATGCTGCTCTTGAAGCAGAGATGGAATGACGACGGATCGAACGGCTTCTTGCGCATCACTGATTTGCTTTTCGCGAATCGGTCCAGCGAAAAGTCCTTCAGGTGAAGATGATGGAGGAGCGATTCCATCCCACACTCTGCCGGCAGCAACGACCGTGAGCAGAAGAACAAATGAAAGTGCAATGCGAGTTGGCCGAAGACCAGTCGAAACTGCGCCGAAAATCTTGAGAAAAGGCAGAATGCTTGGCCAATCAATGGAGTCAACTTTGCGCTGGTGTGGCAGCATAGGAGGCACGGAAGAATTTGTTGGCATTCGAGAAGTCATCTACTGCGAATCATGACAGAAACGAGGCAACCATGCCTGCAAGACCTATCGCTGCCAGAATTGTTAGAAAGCCCACGAGCAATCTTTGTTCCATAGACCATCGACGATTGACTTTGAGAAAGGTCGAAACCACAGCAACTTCATGTGCGGAATCAAGACCCTCCATTTGTGCATACGACCGAGGAATGCGCAACGAGAAATCGCAATCGCAATCCGGGCAGCGTTTGATGTTTGCCAATTCTTCGCCACGACGCCCGCATGAGGCACAGAGCGGAAGGTGAATCCAAGAAGTTTGAGAATGCTTGATCATGATCGCCGGTCTAGGAATTCTAGTCGCGAATTGGAGATTGGCAAATTCCCAGACGAAGAATGTGAAAGGTAGAATCGCGGCTCTATGAATAATGACCTCATTCCGGTACTTGATCGCCTCGCCAAAGACAGCGCGGGATCTCTTGATCGACTTTTCGACTTCCTTCGAATTCCAAGCGTTAGCGCAGATCCTGCATATAAAGGAGATGTGTCTCGTGCTGCGGAGTGGGTCTGCGGTCAATTGCGCTCTGCGGGACTGAATGCAGCGGTTCGACCAACCTCTGGTCATCCGATGGTCGTTGCGAAACACGAGGGTCCCCCCGGATATGACGGCCCGCGCCTCTTGTATTACGGACACTACGACGTACAACCAGCCGATCCAATTGATCTGTGGAAGAGCGGCGCGTTTGAGCCTGTGTTGGTTGACGGTCCTCGAGGAAAGCGCGTGGTCGCTCGAGGCGCATGCGATGACAAGGGACAAGTCATGTCATTCATCGAAGCATTTCGTGCCTGGATCAAGGTTCATGGAACGCTTCCATGCTCGGTGACCGTTCTGCTTGAAGGTGAAGAAGAATCGGGAAGTGAAAGCCTTGAGCCATTTTTAGAGCAAAACAAGGCTGAATTGAAGGCAGATGCGTGCGTTGTTTCCGATACCGGAATGTGGGATATGGAAACTCCCGCGATCACGACGAGCCTTCGTGGATTGGTGTATTTAGAAATCACCATTCACGGACCAAACAAAGATCTGCACTCAGGATTATTCGGAGGTGCAGTCCCAAATCCGATCAATGTGCTTTCATCCATCATCGCTGCATTGCACGATTCACAGCGACGAATCATGGTTCCAAATTTTTATGATGATGTTGTAGAAACTTCTCCACGCGTTCGTCAACAATGGCAGAAGATGGGATTCGATGACAACGAATTTTTAGGCAGTGTCGGATTGACAGAATCTTTTGGTGAAGTGGACCGTTCAACAATCGAACGGACTTGGAGCCGGCCGACTTGCGATGTCAATGGAATTTATGGTGGCTATATGGGCAAGGGCGCGAAGACTGTCATCGCAGCTCATGCGACTGCCAAAGTTTCTTTCCGATTGGTCGCAGACCAAGACCCGCGCAAAATCATCGACTCCGTTCGGGCATTCGTTCTAGCAAGATTGCCCAAGGACTGTCGCGCGGAATTCACAGAATTCGGCGTGAATCGTGCATTTCACGTGCCAGATGGATCCATCTTTCTCGCCGCAGCCGAGCGTGCGTTGAATCAGGTCTACACACGACCTGCCGTTTTGATCGGATCTGGTGGCAGCATCCCTGCAGTCGGTGCAATTCAGCGAATCTTGGGTGCGCCAGCATTATTGATGGGCTTTGGCCTTGATGATGATTGCGTTCATTCGCCAAATGAAAAGTTTGAAGTCGGTTGTTTCGAGGGTGCTCAAAAAAGCCATGCGGCTTTGCTCTTTGAAGTCGGAAGAATGCGGGCGTAGGAATTTCAACACGTGCGGATGCTTCATCTGACACATCATCTGATCTATGCGATTGCGCTCTTGATTGGAATCTCTGCAACAGCAAGCAGAGCCGATGGTCCCGTTACGATTTCACTTGAACACTTTGGTGTTGGCGGGCATTTCAGAACTGGTGATATTGTCGCTGCGCGCTTTCTCTTGCAAGGGCAAATTGATCAGCCGACTCCAATCGAAATTGTGTGGGAACTTCCAGACGGAAATGGTGACATTGCGCAGATCACGCGGCGACTTGTGCTTGATCCTGGTCAACCGGTCAGCACGTGGTTGTATGCGCGAATTCCTCCTAAGCAAATGAGTGCTGATGCGATGGACGAGATTTATACAGTTCGAGTGTGGGCTCAAACCGATGGTCGGCGCACTCGCGAACTTGGCTCAGCTCGGATTTCTCCTGCTTTGAGTGTGAATCCAACTGTTGCAGTCGACTTAAAAGAAGACATCTTTGGTGTTGTGGGCAGTGGTCGCATGGGATTGGATTCATATTCCACTCCTGCGCCAGGGAAAGATCGCATCCCGTCCATGAACGAAATCACCAAGATTGCTCGGGGAATTCGACCACAAGATTTGCCCGATCGATGGGAAGGTCTCTCGCAATTCTCAGCTTTAATATGGACAGAAGGAAATCCGCAGGCACTGACTGGAGACTCGGCCCGCGCGCTGCGCGAATGGATTGGTCGAGGTGGACTCTTCATAATTGTTCTGCCAGAAATCGCAGATCCATGGGGGCTTGCTGCTCCTTCGAAACATCCTTTGACTGATCTGATGCCTGACTGGAAGGTGCAACGGGTCGAAGCAGTTCCAATTGGCACTCTCCTACCCTCAATCAGTCAATCGGATCAATTGCTCAATGCGAATGCGACAATGCCTGTGACATTTTTCGTTGAATCTGGCAAGAGCAGGTCGTATGAACCGCTCGTCCTACTTCCCGTTGCGCGTGATACTCGAACAGGTTTTTCAAGCCCACGGAAAGATTCGCTTGACGAAAAAATTCTTGCGATCACCAGATCGTTTGGACACGGAAGGATCACAGTGATCGGTCTAGATGTGGATGCACTTTCGCGCCGAGCTCTGCAGAGCAACGCACTTCCGCAAGCAGATGTTTTTTGGAATCGCATTCTTGCACGGCGTGCAGATACGCCTTCAGGTGGCGAGTATCAGGAACTGAGCACATTGAAGCGATTGGTGGTGATGTCCCCAAACTTCGTCGATATGGGCAGAGGAGGGTTGATCGATGGCTTCATCGGGATGCGAGGGGAAGCGGCCGTTGGATTATTGGGAGCATTTTTGCTCTTTATTATTTACTGGATCATTGCTGGGCCTGGTGGATTTGGGATTTTAAAATGGATGAAATGCGAGCGACATTCGTGGGCATTCTTTGTCGCAACTGCACTCTTCTTTGGCACAGGAGTCTGGATCATCGGAGGCTCGATCTATTCAAGTCGCGTTCGCGTTCAACACTTGACTGTGCTTGATTCGATTTGGAGATCATCTGAAAACCAACCAACGCGTGATACGGCGATGTCCCGTGCAACAAGTTGGTTCAGCGCATATCTGCCGGGATATGGACAAACAAATGTTTCGATTGATCCAGAGAGCGATCGAAGAAATATTTTGACAGGATGGTCGGCACCAGGCGGCACGATCAGCCCGTTTCCAAATCCTGCGCGTTCGGCAGCACCGATTGAAACTCCTGGTTCGGTACAAGTTTCAGCGCGCGCCACATCTGCAAGTTTTCAAGCGCAGTGGATGGGCGCGGTTCCGAGCGGATGGGGTAAAGCGCCTTTTCATCCTGATCCCAAGCGTGCTCTTGAACAGACCGTCTTCCCTGGTGACCCCTTGCGTGTGATGCTGACTGGATTGATTGAACATTCGTTGCCAGGTCCACTTCATGATGTCGGCATCATCCATATCACTCCGATTCGAAATCGTGCGCCGAAAGAAAACCCTTTGAATGCACGAGTGAATCAGCCATCTGACGCTCTTCCAAATATTGGACGCTTTTCGATTCTGACCACATGGCAACCCAATCTGCCAATCGAGTTGAAAGACGTTCTGTATCCAGGTGGTCCGATGGGTGTTGATGAGACGATTGGAGATCTTGCCAATGCAATTCAAACTCGATATCAAGAGCCTTTTGTCGCGGACATGCTTCGAATTCAAAATCAGTTTGGCAATGACAACTTTTCTGGCAACATTTCCTCAGAACGTCGAAAAGTCTTCCTCGACATGCTCGGCATGTACAACATGCTTCAACCACCTGACTATGTCACGAATCCACCGAAGGACACTTCTGCGGTCATCGCGGAGAGGATATTGGGAAGATCTCTCGATATTTCCCAATGGTTTACGACACCTTGCCTGATCATTTGGGGATATCTCGATGCGGCAGAATGTCCGATTCCAATTGTGATTAATGGCGAGAAAGTCCCGAGTTCAGGGACTGTGATGGTACGAGTTGTCTTTCCTCTGCCTCTTGACGAAAGATTCGCTGCTCCCGACAGAGACTAGAGTGATCCCATGCCGATGATCGAAACAGTCAATCTCACTAGAAAGTATGGCGATTTAACAGCGCTCGACAATCTCAATCTCACGATTGAAGAAGGAACATGCTTCGGATTCATAGGGCCCAACGGAGCAGGCAAGACAACGACAATCAAGATTCTTGCGACGCTACTGAAACCAACTTGGGGCGAAGCGCGCGTTGATGGTCATGTTGTCGGATATCAAAATCATCTGATTCGACCAATCATTGGATATGTCCCAGATTTTCTTGGTGCATATGACGACATGTTGGTCAGCGAATATCTCGAATTCTTTGCTGCGTGTTATGGAATTCATGGCGAGAAGCGCATGCGGGTCGTGGGTGAAGTACTGGAGTTGACGGATCTTGTTTCGAAGCGCAAGTCGGATGTGAATGGTTTGTCACGCGGAATGCAGCAGCGGCTCTCCGTTGCACGCGTTCTCTTGCACGACCCGAAAGTATTGTTGATGGACGAACCTTCGAGCGGATTGGACCCACGTGCACGCATCGAAATGCGCGAACTGCTGAAGGAACTACGGCGCATGGGGAAGACAATTCTGATTTCATCGCACATCTTGTTTGAGTTGGCAGAGCTTTGCACTGCAGTCGGGGTTGTCGAACAAGGCAAACTGATTTTTTCTGGCGGAATCTCTGAAATGATGGATCGCGCTGGAAGTGGCAGCATGGTGCATGTGGTGGTGGAT
>CAJCCX010000055.1 GCA_903961015.1 uncultured bacterium | reverse complement strand
GGTTCGAATTGAATGATCTCCATGGCGACAAGTTTCAATTTTTCAAGAGTGATTTTCACGTCAGAACTTTCGCCCAGCTCTCGAAGGCCAGCAGAAAGTTGATCGATGTAATGCTCTGTGTTCCACTTTGGTGCAACCTTGGGCACTGCGGGTGAAGTTGGGTCCGTTACAGGAGGAGTTGGCGCTTTCTCTGGTGTGCTTTTAGGCATGACCGTGGGAGAAGGGCTCTTTGGTGTTTGATCTGGGTCAGTTGGAACTTCAGTCGGTTTCTCATCCGCAGCCTTCGCATCATCCGCAGCCTTCGCATCAGCGGAATCAGCCGCAGCCTTCGCCGCAATCATTTCATCCGTCGCATTCTTGGCTGCGTCCGCATCTGCTCGCGCAGAATTCGCAGCGTCTTGTGCCGCAGTGGCGTCCGCAGTAACAGCAAATAAGCCAGCATTTTCATTGGCTTTCTTTGCAGCATCAGCAGCAGTTCTCGATCCAACCGCCGATTTCTCGGAATCGGCAGCAAAGGTCTTTGACTCTTCTGGAGTCTTGGCGCTTACAGCTTTTTCTTTATTACTCTTGGCATCCTTTGCAGCGATTTGCGCAATAATTTTCTGCGCAGTGACTTCTCGACTAGATTGGAATTGTGGAACAAGCCAGAAAGCACTGACAACAACACAAAGCGCGAGTATCCCAGCAAAGAGAAAGAGAATCGTTTTTCTTGGAGTAAGGTCGGCAAGCGGATCCTGAAACTGTGCGCGTGTTGATTCGTCGCCAGTTCCCGCCTTATTGGTTGGCCGTTTCCCACGCTGCCTCTTCGGTGCTCGGCTTGGTACATCATCTACGAGTGAAATTGGTTCGGCAGAGTATTGTGGCGCTTTCGCAGCGATCGTTACTGGTTCGATGACCGACGTGAGATATCGGTTCGTTCCTACGAGAGCCAATGAACGCTGTCCGTATGTCGTTGTCGGTGATGTCGCAGGTGTAACAATAATGCGTCGGCTATTTTGTTCCACCCCTCGCTGCGCTATTGATGCAAAGCTGATACTGCTTGGCAGCGAAAATAGCCTGCATCCCCAGGTCAATTCCAAGAGATCTTTCTCCGCAAGTACTTGCAGAAGCGCAATGACTGCTTGATGGGACGCAGGATTTGCACCAATCATGGCGACAGCATTTTGGCGACTGCGTGCCGCCATCCACGCATCGAAGAGAGTGACATCGCTCGAGGTAATCGCTCGACGCACAGGAAGCATCTCGGGAAGCGCGAGTGGTTGACCGCTTCGAAAAAGAGTCACTGACCAAAGTTGTGGAGAATGCAGCAATCGCCATAAATCTCCACGAGCAATTGCTTGATATTGTTCGGCAGTAAGAATGATCGTGCAGACAGCAATTGTTTCGCGTCCAGCGCTGTCGCGATCACCTTGAATGATGCGGGACAATGCATACCGTCCAGTTGATCTCAATCTCCGCAGCATCGCGGTGGCCTGCGCAGTCAAGGCGGCATAGACGATTGCGTCGTCTGGTTGGCCATAAACCAACTCTTCAAGTTCCCGCTGTTCGGGCGGTGTGACAGAAGTTGATTTCGCAAAGGTCGTATAGCCATCTCGAGAGGCAAGCAGATGGGTATCGACTTGGGGCATCTGCGCTATTTGCCTTGACTGAAGACTTTGTACAAAACAATAATGACAGTCGGAATCAAGACAAACATTGCAGCGCCAAACAGAATCCAATTTCGTGTCTGTTTCTTTTCATGCTGGTCTTCGTGGTCAGTGACTGCTGCATCTATTTCTGCACGCAAATCTCTTACTCGCCGATCGCCCTGATGCTCATTTGGTATGGCGGAAAGAATCCTTCGTGCTTGCACACAATTCGCATTGGTCGCGCCCTGTGCGATGATCGACCGCGCTTGAGCAAGCGCTTGTACAAGGATTTCATCTTTTTTCTCTCGCTCGGTTGCGAGTTGAGATTTTTCAGCGCGCAACTCAAGCTTTTCAAGGATCCATTTTAGGGGCTCGATGACGTTGACAGGCGGTTTGGCGAGGTCCGGCACGCCAGTTCCAGAACGGCTCGTTCGACTTAATCGGACCGCAGCACAAGGAAATATTTTATAAGAATTGACTGCTGTGCGAATAATCCAATGCAAATATTCATCAGCAAAGACCTTGAGCCCGCCGAGTTGGATGATCATGCTTTCGTGCAGGTCGCACTTCGTCATCACAATCGCAATCGGGACCTTTTCTCCCCCTGGGAATTTACGAATTCTGTCAACGACCGCAGCCATTCCATAATCATCATCAGCGCGTTTCGTTGGATCTCTCGAATCAACTGCGTTTTTAGGGTCGATCAAGAGTATGACACCCTTTGCATGATCGACATGTTCAAGCAGTGTTGTTGTGTCGTCGGTATCGGACTCGCCACGAACAAATGCTTTCGTGAATACTTC
>CAJCCX010000054.1 GCA_903961015.1 uncultured bacterium | reverse complement strand
GGCTCATTCGTTGTCGGACTGGTCATTCCTCCGCGAATTGCGTAATAGGCACGAAAAAACTGCGCGTGCCCATCAACAACATAGAAAATATCATTGTTGTCGGACACGCGCAGAACTTTTTAATGAAAGTAAATCAGAAACTGGATCAGCCTTTTGTACCGATTGCCTTGAGAATCTCGGCTTTCAAGTCGCCTACCAAATCGCTCTTTGGATCAAATCCTGTATGGACATTCACAACTTTTCCATCCATACCAATGATGACGGTTGCAGGAATGCCGTCGAAACCATACTGCTTCACAACATCGCCTGCATGATCGAGCAGTGTTGGAAAGACGAAAGCTTGCTTGGTCCAAAACTCCTTGGATTTGTCGACGGTGTTGTCTCCTCGTTCCCAAACATTGATTCCTAAGACGACAACTGGCTGCTTCGTTTCAGCAACCCATTGAGCGAGCGCATTGATCGATGGCAGCCCCTTGCGGCATGGTCCACACCAAGTTGCCCAGAAATCAATGACAACAATTTTTCCACGCAAATCAGCAAGCGTGACAGTCTTTCCACTGAGATCCTGCAAAGAGAATCCTGGGGCCACTGCGCCGACTGCGATTGCTTCAGGTCGAGTTGGAACCATTTCTTCTTGTGATGCAACTGCCTTGCGCCCTGCAGTATCAAATGAAATTGCTGGCGTCAGTACATCCATTGTCTTGGGGTCGAGTGTGAAGTTGACGGTGAAACGGATCCCCGCAGGAGCTCCTGGAGGACTCATGACGAGTGACATCGCAGAAAGAAGCTTCGTCGTTGGATTCACCGTAAGCATCATGTCGCTTTCGCCGCCATCAAGAAGAATCTGCGCGGACCCGTCTTTCTCTTGATATCCAGAAACTTTCTCAAAGCTTGAACCGCCGAAGCCGAAGGAATCAACCGCCTTCCCTGGGGCAGCGCTGCGAAGTGCGAGATGCGGCACTGGAAACTCCATTCCTTGAAACTTCTCTTTGAGAGTGTTGAGAAGAGTTCCATCAAGGGGAACTTGAACGAACTTGTCCGCCATGGACTCATCAGCAAAGTAGACAGATCCCTTGACACACGTCAGATTCATTGTCGCAACTTTGACCTGCATATCTTGACCAGCGCCCATTGAAATGGCGATTGATTCTTTTTGCTCGCCACCTGGAATCTTTACTGTGTAAACAACCGTATCAGTCATTGCAGGAGCTGCCTTGTACGCAGCAGCCACTTGATCAAGCATCGCAACACCCTTGGCAATTGCTTCTGGAGATTTTGCTGCTGCATCAAAAGACTCAGCGTTCATTGGCGACTTGGGGAACATTGCAGCCATCTGGGCTTCATCCATTGGTGCATTCGCAGGATCACCTTCAGCTGGCGCTGCAGGAGCCGCTTGTCCCGCAGCAGTTGGTGCTGCTGCTGGCGCAGCCGCTGGCTTTGCATCTTGAGCAAAGAGAGATGATCCGATGACAAGGGTTGAAGCAGTCACAATTGTTTGAAGAATTTTCATGTCGTTTCCAATATTTCCTATGCAACGGTGGGATTTGTACGGGTGCGCCACATGACAACACCATCGTTTCCTCGTTCTGCAGGGAGGAAAGATACTAGCAGATCACCCGTACCAGGATGTCGAAGTGTTGCATCCAATTCAAGCAAAGGTATGAGCACAAAAAGTCTAATTCCAAGCCTTGGATGAGGGATTTCAAGATCCGAATCCATAAGGATTTTGTTTCCAAAGAGCAGCAAGTCGAGATCAATCGTTCTGGGAGCATTTCGCTCTTGTGCGCGTCGAACTCGACCGAGTGATCGTTCAATTTCGAGAAGTGCGTTGAGAAAAAAAGTGGGCTCCAAATCGGTTATGACCTCGGCAGCTGCGTTGAGATATTTCGGTTGAGGCGGACCAACTGGTTCAGTCTCCCAGAGTGAACTGCACTGAATCACCTTGCAGAGTGGAACAAGTCCAAGGAGTACAAGTGATCGATCAATTGTTTCAGCACGATCTCCAATGTTTGATCCAATTCCAATAAAAACACGTTCACTCATTTCGTGCGTCCTGAAAGTTTTGGCACTTCCCAAAGAACTGGAACATCGGATTGACCAATCGCTGCGAGTCTGACAAGTTGCACCGCGACTCGGACAGTGCGATCGCGAATTGTTGCCCGATCACCATTAAAGAGAAAGGATCTCGCGTTGACACGCTTGGATGGATTTGTTTCTCTTCGATCTGCAACAGCAATCCAAACTGTGCCGACGGGCTTGGTTTCTGTTCCACCATCGGGGCCTGCGATTCCTGTGACACTCACTGCGAAACGAACATTTGCACGCTCTGCAGCACCGAGCGCCATCGCGCATGCGACTGATTCACTAACAGCACCATCAAGTTCAAACAATTCTGGAGGAACACCAAGCAAACGGCTTTTCATTTCATTGGAATAGGTGATCCATCCCCCGCCAAACCAAGAACTCGAACCTGCGGCACTCGTCAAGAATGCGCCGATTCCACCACCTGTGCAACTTTCTGCAACAGCGATTTGATCATTTGTTCGCAGCAAGATTTCGCCAAGTGCGTGGGCAAGCGTGGTCTCATCGCGACCGAATACATATGGAGCCCATGCGTGTTCAACTTCTTGTGCTGCGCGTTCGAGTGAACCATCGCGCGCTGTAGAACCAAATGCACGAATTCTTGCAGTCACGATTGCTCCGCTTGCAGTTGTTCCAGCTAATGGATTCGCACTTCGATCCATCATTGGCCGAATGCGTTCAGCTGCGACGCTTTCTGGAAGTCCGCAACTATGTATGGCGCAAACATTGGCAGAGACTCCACCCGCAAGATCAACCATCGAATCCACAACTGGAAGAATTGCCTCGCGCAACATGGGTTGCATTTCGTTGGGTGGGCCAGGCAAACAAAAAACGATCGCCTGACCAATTCTCGCGCTCAATCCCGGTGCAGTTCCATTTGAATTTGCGATGCATTTGGCACCAACGGGACAAAGTGCTTGCTTCGCATTCATCGGAGGCATCTGTCGCCCTCGCTCCTCAAATCGTTTTCGCAAAGACTCGCGTGCATCTGCATCTTCGACCAATGCGACTCCACCAAGCGCATCAGCCAAAGCCTCGCGGGTCAGATCATCATCTGTCGGTCCAAGTCCGCCTGTGATGACGACAATCGCTGCATCTTGAACAAGTTGGGAAATTGCAGCAGAAATGGCTGCTCGATCATCACTGACAGTCCGATGTTCCATCACCAAGAATCCACGGCGAAGGAATTCTTGCGCAATCCAGGCAGCATTTCGCTCGGAAATCTGACCAAGAGTCAGTTCGTCTCCAATTGAAAGAACGGCGGCACGGAACGTCATGACATGAGCGTATCGTCGAAGCGTTACAATCTCAGTTGTGACAACTGAAAAAATACATCCCGCTGATCGACTTCTGGATGCAATCGATTTGATTGGATCCCCAGTTTGTGTTGGTCTAGATCCGGTCGTTGAAAAACTTCCACTTTCACTTCGAACCCTTTCACCAATTGCAGCAATTTCTGCGTTCAGCGTTGGAGTTGTAAAGGCTCTGAAGGGAATCGTCCCTTGTGTCAAATTGCAATCCGCCTGCTATGAAAGATTTGGTCCAGATGGAATGCGCGTTCTTGCAGAAACCATCACCGCCGCAGCCGAAGCCGGACTTGTAACCATTTTGGATGGAAAGCGCGGAGATATTGGAATTTCAGCAGAGCATTATTCCTCCACGATGTATGACCAATATGGCGCAGACTGGGCAACTGTCAATGCATATCTTGGAATGGACGGCGTGACTCCTTTCTTGGCACATGGCGGCGCGTTTGCACTCGTTCGAACATCGAATCCAGGCTCTGATGCATTGCAATCCATTCAAACTGTTCATGGGATTTCCATTGCGCAGACCGTAGCGAAATTGGTCGCAGAAACAGGAAAAGTCAGCGTTGGCGTGCGGGGATTCAGTTCTCTTGGCGCCGTTGTCGGAGCGACGAAAGCTCGCGAAGCCGCATCACTGCGCATACTGATGCCTCAGCAAATTTTCCTTGTACCTGGATTTGGCGCGCAAGGTGGAACCGTCGAAGATGTACGCCCCTGCTTTCATGAAGATGGTCGCGGCGCAATCGTGACGGCGAGTCGCAGTGTCATCTTCGCCACGAGCGACAATCCTGCGGATTGGATTTCACCCATTCAGCGTGCGGCGGAATCATTTGCAGATGAAATTCGCACCGGTATTCTTCGCGTCGGAATCTCGCGTACTGAATCAACTTCAACTGAACGACGATGAGTCGAATCCAACTCTCTTTCGCTCTCGCTGCAGTTGCGGTTCTCACTGTCACACCAGTGTTGCTTTATCACGGGGCACCAACGCAAACATCTGAGCGAACGCTGATCATCATCACGCCAAATAGTGAACAGATGCGTCAGGAATTCTCCACTGGTTTCATGCGTTGGCACAAGAAAAAATATGGCGAACAAGTAGGCGTTGTTTGGAATACACCTGGAGGCGCCACGGAAATTCGACGAATGTTGGTGGCGCAATATGAAGCAGCGCTGCGTGCAAATCAACCTGTCGGCGGCGATGCAGACATCGTTTTCGGGGGAGGTTCGTATGAATATCAATCGATGAGTCGACCGATATCCATCGGTTCTGGCGACACTTTTCGCGAGACAACCATTCTTCAACCCTGCGATTGGATGACACCCGAGAAACTGAAAGAGATCTATGGACCGAATGAGATTGATGGGCATCAGCTTTATGACGAACAATTGCATTGGTTCGGTGTTGCTCTGAGCACATTTGGAATCTTGTCGAATACACAGCAATTTACGGCGCATGGAATTGAAATTCCAAAGGTGTGGGCGGATCTGGCTGATCCTCGGCTCTTTCAAACTATCGCTTTGGTCAATCCATCTCAAAGTGGCTCGGTCGCAACTGCTTTCGAGACCATTCTTCAACGATTGGGATGGAAACGAGGCTGGCAAATCATGCGGCGTGCAGCTGCGAATACAAATCAGATTGTTGCCGCAGGTTCCACCATTCCAACAACAGTGGGCAATGGCGAATCATGGACTGGAATCGCCATAGATTTTTATGGCAGATATCAGGCTCAATCACTTGCAGATTCAGCAACTCAGACTGGAATCTCCTCTATCGATCGCCTTCAATTTTGCACCCCAAAGGGTCAAAGCGTCGTCGATGCCGATCCTGTCGCAATTCTGCGTGGTGCGCCGAATGCAGATCTTGCACAACACTTTGTCGAATTCTGTCTCTCGATTGATGCGCAGATGCTTTGGCAGTTGCCGAGTGGCGAGGGCGAAATGTGCGGATATCCGCGGCCTGAAAATTATTCCCTTCGCAGAATGCCGATTCTCCGCGCGGCTTATGAATGCTGCGAAAAATGCTTTGTCGATCAGATCAATCCATTTGATGACCAATCTGTTTTGGTGAGCGATCCAAATTTCCGCGATTTCGTTTCTCCAATCTTCGTTCCAATGGCGATCACCAGTACAGATTCACTTCGCCTTGCGTGGCATGCGATCTTCACACATCCTGCTTATCCACATGGCAAAGAAATTGTCAGCGCAGAGGATGTGAGTGATCCGATTCTGAAGAGTTGGATTGAAGCCTTCGATGCACTGCCAACAATTGAAGGCCCCCATGGAGTTACCTTTGACTTGAACGACCCCCAATCTTTGTCGGCGGTTCGAACTGGTTGGATCAAGGGCGGATTTGCACAAAGTGGTTTGTGGGAAGTACGAGAGCAGTCACCCACAATCATGCGCCGCAAATTCAATGCATTCTTTGCGAATCAATATCGAAAGATCATCGATTCTGCGCAGTCCCTATCGGCTTCCCGCGGCATGTAAACACCACTCGTCAAGATTGCCGCGTGGCGTCTATACACTTCCATCGTGGAAAACAACGAATCACCTGAACATTTGGAACTTCGACGCAGTGAAGGACTTGAAGTCCGTTGGCGTGGTGGGAAAAAATCATTTTTCCCAATCGCATTTCTGCGACGAATGTCGCCATCGGCTGATGCTCGCGCAATTCGCGAATCTTTAGCAGTCAACCCTTTGACCGTGCTGACAAGTTCTCCCAGTCAACTTCCTTTGGAAGCATTGACCGCTGAGCTGGTTGGAAATTATGCAGTGCGAATCCGTTTTAACGATGGACATGACACTGGTTTGTTTTCTTGGAAATATCTCCACGAGATTGATCCGACTACAGAAAAATAATTGTCTATGACTGCCATCAAAAACTCAACGCACAGCGAATTTACAGTTGAGCATTTGTCTATGCCGGAGTCCATCGAGAGAGCAATTCAGAATCCATTCACGCTCTCGTTGACTGTCTCGCAAGAAAACTTGGGTTCGACAATTGCGCATGTAAGTAATGTTGAATATCTCCGTTGGATTGACCGCATCTCAGATTTGCACGGAAATTCTTGTGGACAATCACGCCAGCATCTTCTCGATCAAGATCGAATGTGGTTTGTCTCCCGCCACGAAATCGATTATCTCGCAGAGGCATTCGCGGGAGATCGCCTCGGTTGTGCGACATGGTTTTCAAGATTCGGGCGCACAACACTTCAGCGCGAAACACTCATCTGGAATCGCGATAGAGATGTCGCAGTCTGTCGAGCCTCGAGCCGTTGGGTGTTCATGGACCTCAAGTCACGCAAGCCGACTCGAATCGATGACTCACAAGTCCAGTCATTCCAGTTACTTGCGCTTCGAGCTGTTCAAGGCTGAACTGTTGACGAGTTCGCTTTTGCAAAGGGATGCTTTGCAACCACTCTCCAAGCTATTCGCCTGACGACACGGCTTCATAAGTAATACGTTTTTTTTTATCGAAAGGAAGCGGTCATGTCCGAAATAATGTGGGTCAAGTTGGCGACCGAGTCAGCCTGACAAACAAGCATCTTTCTCCCCTCCGCCCCGCCGACCTAGTTTCATATGTCGGCGGGGTTTTTTAATTTATGGATGAGATAAATCCCTGCTGATCCAAACTGTAACTCATTGACTTTGCAAGCAATCCAACCTAAATTTTAAATATGAAAACATTTAACGCAATTCTCGTTTGCTCAGCACTCGCTCTCCTTGTGGGTTGTGGAGGTTCCGATTCCTCAGTTGATTCATCCGCGACCAAGCCAAAGCCAATGAATGCTGCACCGATTCCAGACGGTCCAAAGAGTTCAATTGGTTTGACCTCCAGTGACGTGGCTCCTCCAGGAACGGCACCAGCGACGAAGAAGAAAAACTAAGTTCTCGTTTCAGAATTATTGTTGATTCTCACAGCTGGGAGTCAACTGGCAATCAACTCATCATTCGCCGAATGACGCTCAGTCCTTCGGCGAGTTTTTGTTCTGGTGCTGCGAAACTTATTCGGATGTGGGTGTCGTGAGAACTAAACACTCCGCCTGGCACCACGATCAGTTTCTCAGCGACTGCACGCTCGGCAAATTGCGCGCCAGTCATTCCCATCCGCTTTGGAATTTCTATGAATGCATAGAACGCACCTTGCGATGGGGTGACATTGGTTACATCAGAAAGAGCCTTGACAACCATATCTCGCCGCGCGACATATCGCTCGATGATCGGAGAGAGATCGACATGGAAACATTCGGCTGCAGCTGCTTGGAAAGGTGTCGGCGCACAAACAAACAAATATTGCTGCAACTTAGCCATCTGCTGAATCAGAGACTTCGGCCCCGCGGCATATCCAAGTCGCCAACCAGTACATCCATAACTTTTTCCAAAGCCACGCACCAGAAGCATCGACGACGAAAAACGCGCTGGACTTGGGCAGCGACCATCATCGAGCGCTTCTGGGAAAGTGAATGCGTCATAGATTTCATCCGAAACCAACAGCACGCCGCGATCACGACAAAGCTCGACAATTTCCAAGAGTTCTGCTGAAGTCAAGACCACGCCACACGGATTGCTTGGACTATCAATGATGACCATCTTTGTTCGAGGCGTGATCAGCGGCGCAATACGCTTCGCAGTCATGCGAAAATCAGGATATGTATCGCAGAGAACTGACTTCCCGCCCGCCATTTTTACAAATTGCGGATAGGCGACAAAATACGGATCTGGAATGATGACTTCATCGCCATTTTCGATGAGGGCCAGAACCGCAAGAACCAAACCTCCGGTTGTTCCAACAGTCACCATCAGATCGCTCACTTCGCTCGCCTTCCATCCAACATCTTTTTCAAGATGTGACCAAATTGCAGTTCGCAATTCGGGCAGGCCTTGCGTCAGTGAATATCCGTTGCGATCCTCTTCGATCGCCCGAATCGCAGCGCGCTTGATTCGCATATCAACCGGAAAGTCTGGCTGACCAATTGAAAGATTGATCGGATCTTTGATTGATGCACCAAGGTCGAATGCACGACGAATACCCGAGGCATCAATAGACCGCACACGGTCCGTGAAAAGCCTTTCGAGATCCAGCTCTCCCGCATTCTGCGAGGAGGTCATATCACTTTTTCTTAGCGGCTGGTGCTGCTGCCTTCGCGCCTGCTGCTGGCTTCGCGCCGGCCTTGCCTGCTGCTGGTGCTGCACCATCAGCTGCGGCTGCAGCTTCCTTCTTCGGCTTCTTTGCAACTGCCGCCTTGATCGAGCGGACCTTTGGCAAAGAGAGTGCCGTATTCTTGGCTGGGTTGAAGAGATCGAGCTCCGTCAACTTTGCGATGCGTTCAGCTCGCGATAAGACATTGCGGTGTTGATTGAGTGCGCCGGACTTTTGTTTCAGACTTGGATGAATGCTCATGACTAACCTTTGAAGAGTTTGGGATAAAAATCGCGGAAGTCACCATTACCACGACCAAGCGCCTTCCACTTTGCGCCGACCGCACGAATATTTGCTTCCAGTGCCTTCACTGGTCCCCCAGCTCGGTCATCCCACCCGAAACCGGGAAGGACAATGACTTGGGACCGAGCATTATGACTTGAAATTGTCACGGCATCAAGCCCTAAGCCACGACAAAATGCAATCATTTCTCCAGCTCGTTCAGATGAGATTCCATCAGCAATGATGAAATAATTCAACCCCACCTCTCTTGGATCGCTTGTTGGAGGCGGTCCAAGAGGTGAAAGGACCGTAATTGCCCCTCCAGAAGCTGCTGAATTGGGAGATTGTTGAATTTCTGGAGTCCGATCCCGAGCGGTTCTTCCGGCAACGCTTGAGCCTGAAGCAGTTGCAGGCGCAAGCAAAAGCGGATCACGCGTTTGCGCAAGCCCTTGGCGAGCTTCAAAACCAACGCTTTCTGCCGCTGAGAATCCTGAGCGATATCCAAGGAAATAAATTCCAATCGCGATTGCAATGATGATTCCAGCGACAACAACAGCGATTCCCATCGGGAGTCGTAGAGCCGGCGGAACCGATGTGATGAGATTTTCATTCACACCGTTCTTTGCTCGACGAGCTTCATATAAAGTTTTTGCACCCTTCGTCATTGTGTGTTCAGAGTATCACTTGTGGGTTTGGATGAAATTCCAATGACGCTGGCAATTGCAAACCCACCCGAATGAGAAATTGAGATCAACCAACTTTCGATTCTTTGCTGCGCTGCAATTTCTGCAACACGGCCGCTCGTGGCGATCGTCGGCGATCCCGAAGGAAGGACTCGAACTTCGATGTCTGTCCACGTCATGCCTGTTCTCAAGCCAGTTCCGATTGCTTTGAGAACTGCTTCTTTCGCAGCGAAGCGTGCAGCCAGTCGTTCTGCGCAGCGCACGCCTCCAGACTTGGCGTAATCCTGTTCAGCTGCAGTGAAAACTCGTTGAAGAAATCGATCGCCATGATCACTCAGCAATTGCTGAATGCGTTGGATGTCCACAAAATCTATTCCATGTGCAACCGCGTTCATTGAGTGACATCTCCTGTCCATCTTTCGATTGTGGCACGAAGTCCCGCACGCGGGTCGGACCACTGGCGCGCATCTGCGACAGGCGATGTACGAAGTGGCAAACTTGCAAGTGTTGCGGCATATGCCTGAAAATCAAGGCGAGAATTGCCAGGTTCATCAGGTGGTCCACGCATGCCCGACCTCAGGAGATCAACGATGCGTGCTGTCACAATCGATCTGCCCAAAAGCGCGACTCTGTCAGAAACATCATGTCCAGCAGCCAGAAGCATAGGTGGATCAATTCCGATGCCAAGAAAACTCGATGATTCGCAAGACCATTTCCCTGTTGCTGCATCAAGCCCATGATCTGCGATCCAAATGCCTTCGTGTTGTGCGGCAGTTTGAATCGCCTCTCGCACATTGCGAAGTCGATCTTTGTTCTGATCCGTTTGTTCAGGAAGCGCGATGCTGACCGAACATCGACCAAGTGAAGCAGCGAGGATGATCGACTGCGTGACAGCATTTAAAGCGCGATCGATAAATACGGAATCAACAAAGTGCGAAGATGGAATCCAAAGGTCCAATCCTGCACAGGCCAAACCAAGTTTGCGCATTTGAACCATCAAGTCTTTGCGACCACTCCCATCCAGATCGCGTGGGCGAGTTCCGACTTGCGTCGAGGACAATTGCACCGCTCTGTATCCCATCTGCGAAAGTGCTTGCAATGCCTCTGTCGCTTCGCCAGCAAGTGGCGCGATCGTTCCCGCAAGTGGCTGCAATTGTGAGGCGATTTGGCTGAGCACAATTGGAGGTTATCGTCTTGCGGTTGAAACCTTCGTCTACAAATCTCTCGCAAACGCTGAAGCGAAAGTCACCATTACAGATCGACCGCGCAAAACGTTTATGGAAAGCTTTGTCCCTGCGATATCCAGAGGCTCACTGCGCACTGAATTGGTCGCAGCCGCACGAGCTTTTGATTGCGACGATTCTCTCCGCACAGTCAACAGACGTGGGAGTGAATAAGGCGACGCCAGGGCTTTTCAAAGCTTTCCCATCAATCGAAGCATTCGCAAAAAGCGAGCCGAGTGATATCGAGCCATTTGTAAAGACACTCAACTTCTGGCGCAACAAGGCGAAGGCTGTCGTCGAATCGATGAAAATGATTCAAGATGTTTATGGTGGCAAAGTTCCATCAACGATGAACGACTTGCTGAAACTTCGTGGAGTCGCACGCAAGACCGCAAATGTCGTACTTGGAAATGCGTTTGATTTGAACGAAGGAGTCGTGGTTGACACCCATGTCGGGCGTTTGTCGAAGCGATTCGCACTTTCACGCGAATCGGATCCAGTCAAAGTCGAACAAGATTTAATGGCGCTCTTTCCCCGCAAGAATTGGTGCCAATTATCTCACCTTCTGATTGCACATGGCCGAGCTGTTTGCAAAGCACGCGGAAATTCTTGCGCTGACGATTCGATTTGCAAAGAGTTTTGCTGCGAAGCAAAATCTAAACGCTAATTCGCTGCGGGAGTTGTCGAAACAGAAGCGACTGACGCGTCTTCGATTGGACGCCAGAGCACGACCCCCATTCCGCCATACAAACTCACCCAACTTGCACCATCATTTGTTCTGCGAGGAAAAAGATTCACGATAGGTCCTTGAAGGCGAATCTTTCCGACACGGTCCATCTTTGCACCATCGAGACGCCAAATATCGATTCCATCGTCGTGGCCAATCCAAAGATCAGACCCAACGGTCGCAAGTGTTCTCGCATATGCGCCCTGAGGCATTTGAATAGTTTGACTCGTTCCATTTCCAACAACAACGACACGATGCCCACTTTCGATGGTGAAAACATCGCTGTCAGCACCTTCGATTGAAGCTTTGCCGAATGCTCCAAATGCAACGGCACTGGGTGGGTTCACGGTTTGAATTGGATTTTTACTTGGCTCGCATGTTCCGCCAGTGATGTAAATCCAATTTCCTTCAGCGCTCCCGCCAACGATTCGGCGACCATCGGAAAGAATTCGTTCAAGCCTGCCAGCTTCTCTCGTTGTCGCAAAGAATTCATCGCCAGATCCATTTTCATCGGCTTCGAGCCGATAAAGAGCCCGACCAAATGTTCCAGCAATTGCATATGTGTTTGGTGCAACCATATCGATATCGAGCGCACCTCGAACCCGAATTTTT
>CAJCCX010000053.1 GCA_903961015.1 uncultured bacterium | reverse complement strand
TGCGCCCACCACGATTGCCTCCGCCACTATTTGCGCCGCTGTTTCCGCCGCTGTTTCCACCGCCGCCGCGCCGACTTCCGCCGCGTCGTCCTCGGCCAGAGCGTCCGCCGCCGTCGTTGCGATTTGGTCCGCGATCATCGCGTCCTCCAGATGTTGATGAATCTCGCTGGCCATCTTGATGTTGTCCATCTTGTTGCAGGCCATCTTGCGGCGAATCTGCGGACTGAGCATCTTCATTCCCAGCAGCATTGCCGTCAGATTCAGATTCAGAATCACTGCCACGATCAACTTCTGGATAGAGCGTTTGTGCGCGAGCGATCAGTTCTGGAGGCAACATGAAAGTCTCGAGAGTGAGAAGCGCCGCAGTTTCGACATCGCAATCTGCGCGAAGTCGAGTGAGCAATTCTTCGACTGTTGTGTCCAGAACACCAGCGACTCGATTTGTCTCGAATGCAGATCGTTCTTGCACCATATCCATGATCGATCCAACTGTGCGTCTTCCGCGCCCACGTCGTCGACGATTCGATCGTTGACCGCGACTTTCGCCACTTTCATTTCGATTCGAGTTTGATCCTGAACTTGCATTCGATCTATTCCCTGCGTTTGGAGTTCGATCGCCAGATGGCGCAGATTTTTGATCGTCTGTTCTTCCGCTACGTCCGCCGCGGCCACCACGAGTGTCGCGTCCGCCGCGGCCTGCACCTTGCCGACTATCTCCTTGCCGACTCTCTCCCGAGCGACTGGATCGACTTGATCCAGATTGTTCATCACGATCGGTCATTGAATCGCGTACAGAAACTTCATCATCAAGAACTTCTGGCAGATCTTCGAATCCCCCAGCAAGCGCAATCGCTGTTGCATCAGCAGGAGCAGGGCGCCGCTTGCGTCGTCTTCGACGCGCGAGCGCTTCACTTGGAGTCAATTCCACTTCTTCTGCTTCAGGCAATTCTTCATGAAGCGTGCCTGCGAGTGGTCCACCGAGTGGTGGCAATCGATCCAATTCGATATCAGAATTATTCTCGTCGTAGGCATACATCTCGACGCGATCCGCAGCGAATGCTTCGCTGATTCGCACATCGATGCGCTTGGATGAACGGTCTTCTAATTCATGCATCGCTCTTCGGCGGTTTGACATGAACTCTGCCGCGACGCGAACCGAACACACAATCTCAACGCGCTGAATCTTCGCATGACTGAAGAGCAGCGCAACGCGTCGCATTGCATCCGCAGCAACAGCAGCGGGGACGCGAATTTCTCCGCTTCCGCCGCAATGTGTGCAATCTGCGTAGTGCATCTTGCGCAAACTTGGGCGCATGCGTTGTCGGGTCATTTCGATGATGCCGAATTCACTGATCGGCGCGAAAGAACTCTTTGCACGATCGATCTTTAGCAAAGTCGTCAGTCGCTCTTCAATATCACGGCGATGCTTGATCAGTCGCATATCAATGCAATCCACAACAATCAATCCGCCGAGATCGCGCAGACGCAATTGTCTGCAGACCTCTTCGACCGCTTCGGAATTTGTTTGATACGCGTTCGTCTCGGAATCGCGCGCGCTTCGACTGCGACCGCTATTCACGTCGATCGCAACCAGAGCCTCGGTCTGATCGAACACAAGTGCTCCGCCGGAAGGCAACGCAACGGTTCGCGAATGGATCTCGTCAATTTGTCGCTCGATGCCATATGCCTCAAAAATTGGCGCTTTTCCGTTGTAATACATCACTTTTCCAGAAGTCTTGGGTGCGATCACATCCAAGAACATCTTGGCGCGCTCAAAAGCGCCAGGACTGTCGACGATGATCGATTCGACAGTCGAATCGGTGTGATCTCGAAGCGTGCGTACCAACACGTCGCTTTCGGTATAGAGCTCGCATGGATCGCCAGTCTTGGAACTTCGTTTTTCCATCGCATCCCAGAGTCGCTGCAGATATGCAGCATCGCGCTGCAATTCTGTCTTCGTGCTATCGAAGCCTGCGGTGCGCAGAATGAATCCGAAGCCTTCTGGAAGTTGAAGTGAATCGAGAATCTTGCGCATCTCGCGCCGTTGATCTTCGTCTTCCACTCGTCGTGAGACTCCGACGCGATCCATATCAGGCATCATCACTAACAATCGGCCTGGCAAACTGAGATAACTCGTGAGAGTTGGTCCCTTCGATCCGAGACCTTCCTTGATGACTTGAACCAAGATTTCTTGGCCTTTGCGCAGCGCTTGTTGAATGAGCGGTCGTTCACTTCGACCAATCTTCTTGCCAACTTGTTCGGTGCGTTCCTCGCCAGGAAAATATTTTGGATGCAAATCGCTGATGTGCAGAAACCCGTTCTGTCCCGAACCGAAATCGATGAATGCGGCTTGGATCGCCCCTTCGACATTCATCACTTTGCCTTTGTAGATGCTGCCAACATTGGTCGCAGTTGCTTCGCGTTCGGAGAAGTACGAGTCGAGTCGTTGATTCGCCAAGATTGCGATGCGACATTCGTCGCCTGGTTCATCATTGACCACTAAGGTGACAGTTCGTGTCGGCAACTTTGCCACACGCGCGCGCGGTTTCGCGCGTGGTCTTGCAGGAGCTGGAGTGCCAGATTCCTCGACAGAAGCAGGGGAATCTGGCGCGTTTGGCGCATCAGGATCGGAATCCCCGTCACTTCCTGGAGTGGATTCATCATCCTGCGCTTCAGCAGTGACTTCGCTGTCAATTCCTTCCTCAGCGTCTTGTTCCTCAGCGTCTTCAGTTTCTGCATCTTCAGCTTCAGAGATTTCCAGTGCTTCGTCATCATGAGCGGGATCGTCTTGTGTCTCAGCGTCCTCTTCCTCATCAATAGCATGATCAGAGGCGAGTTCGCGATTCGCCTCGCGCTCGTTCGCTTCGTCTGCGTAATCTTCTGGATTTACGGAATGGGATTCTGTCGAATCCGTTTTCTCTGCACCGACAACTTCGTCGGGATTGGAGATTTGTGTCGGGTCGTTCTCTGGGGAATTTTCTTCTAGATTTTCTTTATTTTTTGGCACGTTGTCATTCTGCCGCATACTTGCGGCGATAAATGACGGAACGCATTGCGATGAGCTTCTGCAACGATGAATATCAAATGACATTCATTCGTGTGTTGATCGACCGACAAGGTCGAGTGAAGCCTAAGTTGTTCAAACTGCATCGCGATTGTTCCGTCTACATGCCCGACTGGGGTCCTCGGTTCCGAAAAAGCGCGTCTCTTACATAGACGCTGATCTGATTCGCGGGTCCTACCTTGATCCAAGCATGTGTCTGTTCAGTAGTTCGTTGTGACTGGCACTAGCCGCCTTCTGAGCCTGCAAGTGCCTCCGGGTCGATTCGTCTCAATTCGTCGCGCAGGCACGAAAGCACCTGCCGATCTGAGTCGAACGAGCCAACCCGCCTCGCGAGTGACTCACACTGTTCGATCTCAAGTCCCCGAACCACCCGCTTCACTGCGGGGATCTGCCCAGGCGACATAGAGAGTGTACGGACTCCCATGCCAAGGAGCAACGGGATAAAAAGTGGCTGGCCGGCGATCTCGCCGCAGACGCTGACGTCGATTCCGACATGGCGGGCGGTGCGGACGATGCTCTTTATGAGCATCAGAACGGCTGGATTTGCAGCGTTGTATAGCCCCGCGACGCGTTCGTTGCCGCGGTCAACCGCAAGGGTGTACTGGACAAGATCATTTGTCCCGATGGAAAGAAATCTCGCCTCATTGGCGAAGACTCGCGCCATCAAAGCCGCTGCTGGAGTCTCAACCATGATGCCGATGGGAATGTTTCGGTCGAATGGAATATTTTCCTCATCCAATTCTTCGCCGAGATCATTGAGAATCATTTTTGTCTGTCGAAGTTCCATCACATGAGTCACAAGCGGAAGCATGATCTTGATAGGACCATGTGCGCTCGCTCGCAACAACGCGCGAAGTTGCGTCTTGAACATTTCTGGATTCGCCAAACAGAAACGGATGCTTCGCAGTCCAAGAAACGGATTTCGTTCCGCTTCCGCAAGATGAACTTGCGTGTATTTGTCCGCGCCCAAATCAAGCGTGCGAATAATGAGTTGTCGACCATGTGAAAGTTCGATTGCTCGGCGATAACTTTCATAGTGATCATTTTCTGTAGGTGCGACTTCGCTAGCGAGGTAGAGAAATTCTGTTCGGTACAGCCCAACGCCTGCTCCGCCATTTTCCATAACAGCATCAATTTCATCTGGAAATTCGATGTTTCCAAGCAGTGTGATCGGCATGCCATCGCGCGTAATCGATGGTTGCCCCGCGTCGATTCGTAGTGCGCGTTGTCGTTGTTGGCCTTCACGCGCAAGCAGTTGATATCGCGCGAGCAGCGCGTCGTCTGGTCGCACGATGACAACTCCGCCATCTCCATCAACGATGAGCGTGTCTCCATCTTCAACATCTATCGTTACCTTTGTGCAGCCAACCACTGCAGGCAATCCAAGCGCTCGTGCGAGGATCGAAGTATGACCAGTCAATCCGCCACCATCTGTTGCAAACGCAACGACGTGCGCTCGATGCAATTCGACAGTCTGGCTTGGAGTGAGTTCGTGCGCGATGACGACGACGGGACCTTTGACTCCCGCCAAACGATCAGTTGTTCGACCTGCCAAATGAGAGAGCACTCGACGCTCGAGATCGATCACGTCGATCGCTTTTTGCACGAACATTTCGCTTCCCATTTTTCGCAGTTGATCGGCGAACTTTTTGAAGTTCTCGGCAACTGCATATTCTGCGATGACGCACTCGCGCTGAATGTCATCCCGAATTGGCTGAATCAAGGTCGAGTCGCCAAGAAGTTCGAGGTGGAAGTCAAAGATCCGAGCCGCAGAATCGTCACCACGCAGGGTGATTTTATTCCGCATTCGCAGAATTTGATCCTTGGCTTCTTGCAGGCATCGATCCATTCGCGCAATTTCAGAGGAGACGTTTTTGGCTTCTACTGTGCCAAATTGGACACGTCCATCGACCTCAGAAAGCTTTAAAGCCCTCCCAATGGCGATTCCAGAGCTGACGCCAATACCCTTGATTGCTTCCATAGATCTTCCCTGTCAGGAGTCAGTCACTGCGATCCCAGAACATCTGGAATCCGGAGTGGCGGTCGATTCGGGCGAAAATAGGCATTTCGAGCATAACCGAAAGGACGGAACGCATCTGTTCAGAAACCAAAAATATCTGAAAATTTGAAGGTCAAATTTGCATTCCACTCCCCGTGGGTTATCTTCCAATCATAGGTGGCGAGGAAAACGGGCGATCAGTCGAACTGATTGAAGATTGTGATCCTCTTTTTATTCAGGGAGCCTCCCGTGCAGAACAAATCAACTTTACTCCTCGCTGTTGCAGGCACATCACTCATCTCTATGAGCGCATCTGCCGCTGTCATTGCGTCGTGGTCTATGGCAACTGCAATCCCAGCTGCAACAACTGGAACGAGTTACAACTACGGAGCTGCGGATTCAGGCGACTTGGCCAGTGGAACAATGCTTTCCAGTGGACACGCTGTTGCAGCGACGACCTATTCGACTCCAGCTGGCAATGGTTCGACTTACTCATTCAGTTCGAACAACTGGACGATCGGCGATTACTACCAAGTGAGTGTGTCGACAATTGGATACACCGGCGTCTCCATCAGTTGGGATCAAACCCGAAGTGGCACGGGTCCATCGACCTTTGATGCAGTGATGAGCGTTGACGGCGGTACAAACTGGACGACAATCTTGGCTGGTTATTCAGTCGTACAAGCTGGATTGGCAGGAACTAATACGACCTCTTGGAATTCTGTTACTGCGCAGGCTGGATTTACTCTGACTGCCGTCGCAGGCGCAGCTGCAGACGGACAGGCCAATGTCCTCTTCCGTCTTCGATCAGCTGTCACGACTGCTGCTGCCGGATCGAATCGTATTGACAATTTCATTGTTTCTACTGTTCCAGCTCCAGGCGCAATCGCACTTCTCGGTCTCGCGGGCTTGATTGGTCGTCGTCGCCGCTGAGACGCCGCGGCCTTCGGTTCCCGAACCTCAGGATCAAAAGACCCCGACAATTGTCGGGGTTCTTTGGTTTTTGTCTTTGTTTTTTGTCTGGGTTGTTCGCTATCCCAAAATCGACCGGCGGCGTTTGACAAATTGGTAATCAAAATTTGTATTTCCGCCCAATATGGAGTAATTTGTGATTCAACAGGTGGCGAGGAAATCGGGTGATCAGTGGAACTGGTCAAAATATTCTATCTTTTTTGAGGAAACCTCCCGTGCAGAACAAATCAATTTTACTCGCTTCAGTTGCTACATCGTTTATTTCAATGACTGCATCTGCCGCCGTAATCGCTGGCTGGACAATCACCACCGCATTCCCAACAGGCGCAGGCAATGTTCCAACGGGCGTTACCTATGGTGTTGGTGCAGCAGATCAAGGCGAATTCGTGGCTCAAACCAGTCTCACCAGCGTTCACGCGCTTGCCGCCGCCACCTACACATCGCCATCGGGTAACGGCAGCCAGTACGCCTTCAGTAGCAACAACTGGTCAATCGGTGATTATTATCAAGCGAGTCTTTCTACTTTGGGCTACTCGGACATCTCGATCTCTTGGGATCAGTGCCGTAGTTCCACTGGCCCAGCAACCTTCGAGCTCGTGATGAGCACAGATGGTGGAGCGAACTTCACGACGCTCTTGGCCTCATACGCTGTCTTGCAGTCGGGTGGCGGGGGTGCTCCTGGAACTTGGAGTTCGACCACGTACAACTCAATCTACAGTCTGACTCAGGCAGCATCGGGTGCCGACAATCAGGCAAGCGTGATCTTCCGCTTTCGTTCGCTGTCGGCTGCGGGCGCTAATACTGGTTCAAATCGCATCGACAACGTATTCATCAACTCAACACCTGTTCCAGCCCCTGGAGCGATCGCACTTCTCGGTCTCGCGGGCTTGATTGGTCGTCGTCGCCGCTGAGACGCTGCGATCTTCGGTTCCTCAACCTCAGGATCAAAAGACCCCGACAATTGTTGGGGTTTTTTATTTTTTAGTTTTGACAAAATATCTACTGAAAGTAAATGATCGATGAAAGCAACGAACAAGTCGTTCGCTTTACAAATCATTGGTTAAGGACAGATTGCGCCCCACCTACTCAACAATGAAGCAAGGTCAACCCCATCGGTTGTTCCATCTCCATTTATATCGCCGCTCATAGTTCCCCAACCTGAAAGCACGATAGTCAGGTCAGTGCCATTGATCGAGCGATCTCCGTTTAGGTCTGCTAGGCAGGGAAGTGGAAGAGTGACACGCGTGGGCCAACGAAAACTTGCGGCAGGGGTCAGTTGATTGACGATCGTTATCTCTGTTCCAAGAGTTACGTCGATCACCATGACGCGTGTACCGCCAGCGTACAAAATATTCCCATTGTCTAATTGAAAGACACCGCGCGGAATCGTGACAAGTCCAGAGAATCGAGAGAGTTCAATTCCCGTACCAAGGTCATATTGAAAAATTCCACTGGGATCAGAAAAGCCTGCAACGAGAGCGCTTCCATCACCTCGAAGATGAATATGTTGAGGAAAGTCAATTCCATTGATCCCATCGCTGTCGTGCCAAGTTGGTGATTGAACAACACAGTCATCGTGCACCAACTCGATGTCTTCTCCACCAGAAATGGCAGTCCCAGAATCGCTGACTAAAAAATTTCCGTTGCCGATATATACGATATCTCTGGGTGAAATGATGGAATTTGCAACGCACCAAATTCCAAATTCGGTGCCGTCATAACGAACACGGTTCAATTGTCCAATTGTTTTAGATCCAATGGTTATAGATGTGCTGAAGTAAATCCAGTCACCGACCATTTCCAATCCGTACGCACGACTGACACCATCAGCTGGTCCAACGATGGTGCGTAGATAAGTTCCGCTTTTGGAGTATTCGAAAATCGCATTGGCAACTTCGTCCGAAATGAGCAAAGTCTCAAATGGGGTGACAACAATCTCGATTGGTTGGCTGAGATGCCCATCGCTTGGGATGAAGTTATTGCTGATCAAACTTCCGTCTAAAGGGCTGAAGGCCCAGACATTATCGCCAAGCGAATTTGGAATCAATAAAACATCCTCTGCATACACAGTCGAGATGACAGAGGTAATTGAAAGGGCTGCAAAAATTGAAATAGAGAAAAAATTCATCGTAAAAATTATATCGCCCAAAGCCAAGAATACAAAAAGAGTCAGTGAGATTGAAAATTTTTTGAGCTCATCCCAAAATCGACCGGCGGCGTTTGACATAATCCCACACGACAAATCGGTCCAGTTCTTTTCCTGCAACAAAGAAGACGCGTCCGCCTGTCGATTCTGCCATTCGGTGAGCAAACTGCACATCGTCCTCGGTCTGGCTCCAACTTGGCAGTAAAAAGATATTGATGATGATGCCCGCATCTTTACAGCGCATCGCTTCGCGTATCGTTTCGCGTTCAGTGCGAGGATCTGGTGGATACATCATGAATAGGTCGCTGCCTTCGAAATGCGCCGTCGGCAATCCATCAGTGATCAGCATCACTTGACGATTTGGCGTTGGTCGTCCACCAAGCCACTGCCTAGATAATTGCAGTGCGCGCTGAATGTTTGTGAAGTGAAGGGGCAAGTCCATCTCGGTAATATCGGGGTCGGACATGTCCGCGCGCAAACGAACAACAGGTTCGTTGATCGTCACGGGTTTGGGCATGATGTTTGGGATTTCTCCTGGCGCGCGCAACTTTGCGACCGTGTACATCTCTATGAACTGAAGAAAATCACCTGGATATTCGCTGCGAATAAGTCCGTCGAGCGCGAGCGCCATTCGCTTTGCTTGAACGTATTGCCCGCCATAACGCATCGAGCCTGACATATCCATAATGACAGCTGTTGCACACTTGGGTTGTTGGCGTGTCTTGTGGACAACGATGTCGTCATTGCGCATTCGAACCGGCGTTCCAGGAATGCGTGGTCCGTCGGCAGATTCGCGCAACAATGCGTTGACCATACTTTGTGGAATATCCATCGCCGCAGGACTGTCGCCGAATTCATATGAGCGCGTCGATGGAAGTTCGACAGCACCATCTGGGTTCGCAACACCATCGTGTCGACCGCTACGAGATGCTTGCAGACTTCCGAAAATTGTCGAGAGAAGCGTTCGTTGATACAACCGCATTGCCTTTGGAGTGACTTGCCATCCACCTTCTGGGGTTCGTGCAAGGCCGGCGTCTTCTGCGAGCCGCTGCAGAAGTTCGTTCACACGCTTCTGCGCATCGCGCAGAGAATCCACTTGTTCTTGTGGGGCGAATTGTTGCAGCGCATCCATATCAATGATCGCAGGCTTCGCGTTCTTGAGAGCTTCGCGAAGTTGCCCGAGGAGTCTTTCGATTTCTTCCAGTTCTCCTTTGACTTCCATTGCATGAGGAACATCGAGCGCTTCTCGACCAGTGAAAGTCCACCGTGATCCAAGTTGGTCTATCTCGTATTTTTCTCCAAGCCTCTCAAGCGCATGCGTCAATGCGCGCTGCGATTTCGAACCTTCTGGAAGGCGATACCAAAGTCTCTCCAAGTCGCGCAGTTGTTCTCCAGCGATGGCGTGAGCTATTCGCTTGGCAAGTTCAGCATGCTCTCCGCGCGGAACAGCATCGGCAGCAGCATCGAAGAATGCTCGCGCCGCAGCTTTGACGGCGGGGGCTGGGTCAAAAGTTTCCAAAATGCGCGCCTTGCGTTGTTCGAGCAACTCGATGAGCGCGTCGATACTTGGTCCAAGACCTTGAATCTGTGAGGGATCGATATGAATCGCATTGGCAAGTTCTTCATCTGTGAAGTGCCGCATCGATCCATGACCGAGCAAATGTTCAAATGCACCGCGCGCAGCGCCGCTGGCATCAGCAGGTTGAGACGTTCCAAATTTGACTGCGTCATAGCCAAGATATGTGTGCACAACCCCACCGAGTGGTTGCGGAGGCAGAAGCGAAGGGATGTTGTCCGAATCTTCCACAGTGTTTATTTCACCTCGTATGCAACCCGACCATGCTTTGTTGTACGGCTGACTCGGTCAGTCGCCCATAATCCGGCGAGCACAAATTCCGCACACGAAGCACGCACGCCAGCATCGCCACCAGCATTCACTTCGAACGCTTTGTCCCATGCTTCTGGAACGCTCTTCAGCCGCTGCACATACTGCGAACTTGGAACGAGTTCTCCGACTTCGATGCGCACACCTTTGGCAAATGCATCCGCAATTGCAGGCAATCCATGTTCTTCCACATATTCCTTGAAGACGACGCCGACAGCTTCGGCGACGATCGC
>CAJCCX010000052.1 GCA_903961015.1 uncultured bacterium | reverse complement strand
TTGCGTGAGCTTGCGGTGTGATTTCGTCGCCATTCACTGTGACGTTGCCACGCATTCCACCGTTGATGTATGGATAGGTCACGCTTGCGTGGTAGTGATATGAACGTGTTCCGCCATCGATACCTTGACCAGCAGGAACAGCGCATTCATGTCCGTTCCATTCATCGAGCGGGGCGGTTGCGCCAAGCGGGCAGGCGTTGTCTGCACTGGGCTTTGCCTTTGGATCGAACAATCCATAAATCGCAAATCCATCTAGCGCAAATGCGATTGGATTCTTTGCGCCGACAACTTTCTGAAGCGCAAGCGGCGCGGCGTGATAGTGATAATCATCCCCGCGCCCGCAGTGACCGCCAAATTCATCCAACTCGCCGATTGCAAATGAATCTTCGCCACGATTGTTGTACGCATTGAAAATCGGAATTCCGTTTGCGGCGAGTGCGATTGCGCCACGGCGTAATCCAGTCTTGCCCGAGACTGGATTTTCAGCCAGGGTCGGCTGAAGCGGTATCTGCCACGCATTCGCTCCCGTGTATGCCTGCGGAATTGGTACTTGTTGCTGCCACGCGCGAATGCCAACCATCATTGTGAAATCAATTGGCGCATGCGGCATTCCATCTGATTCCACATAGAGCCACTGCGCATCTGAACGCGTGCGAACGAATGGCGCGAACGGCACGAAAGAACTTGCCTGCCACGGCCCCACATCGGTCGGCGTTTTTGTTGCCGCTGGTGTTGCTGGTGCAAATGAGTATTCATTCATCGCACGCACCGCAACGAGTTTCGATTCTGCTTGGGCGCGGTCGTCTTGACTCAGGTCTGCCATTGGAATGCTGACGAGTGCTCCATCGTCAAGTTCAATCGTCACACCATCAGCGCGCACAGTCATCAGCGATGCTTCGTATTGCACGCCTTTACGAAGGTCGTGCCAAGTTTGCGTGACAGCATCATGATGATGGTCATCATCCGATCCTGGCGGGTGCGCGGATATCGGCGCAGCGAATGCGACGAGTACGAGAGCTGCGAAAAGCCCAATTTTCGTGTGAGGAGTTTTGATTATTCGTTTTATGCGAGGCATGGTTGGATTGTCTGCATTTTCACAATGGGGACCGATCGCGCGAAATAGTGCGCGCAGACACGTGAGGAATAAGATTGATGTACTTGGAAAATTCTTGAGCCGATTCGCTGCGAACAACTCGTGGCGCGTGAGTGGGCCAGAATTTCAGTGCCGATGCGGCGCAATCAATCCCAGCGGAAGACACCCTTGCGCCACGCATAGATGTATGCGATCACACTCGTGCCGACGAAGAATGCAATTCGCGCGAAGAAAAGAAGCGCTTCAGGACTGCGCGGTTGCAATTGAGCGAACGAAACTGCCCATGGATAGAGGAAGACGATTTCAACGTCGAAGACTAGAAATGTCATCGCCATCACATAGAAACGGATATTGAAACGCTTCTTGGTGGTGCCGATGGCATCCATTCCAGATTCGTATGCAAGTCCCTTGATGGCGCTTTCGACTTTCGGCCCAAGCAGCGAACTGACCACGATATTGAGAATCGCAAAGCCAGCTGCCATCGCGATGACTAGGACAACAGGAAGATAGAAACCAATCGTGCTCATGGGAGGCGGAGTCTATCGCTTAAAGTGCGCATTTTGCAATCGGGTCGTAAGAATGCCAAACGATTTTTGCAGAAGCAACTGTTGCACTCTATATGGGGGTGAGTGGAATAATCGCCAATACCACACGGCTTTGCATCATGCGAACGATCCTCCTGCGATTCCCAGGACACCTGAGTGAGCACGAATGCTCGCAAGAAGATTGTTTCATATGCAACGTATCGAAACGGTCTAAGCCCCCACGCCGTTGCTTCTACTTGATTTGCCCATACGGTTCACAGAATGGAAGTTCAAGCAGTGAGCAGGCGCCTAAAGTGATTGTCACTAATTTGAAATCTCATTCGAGTTATATTTATGAACAACAGAAAAATTTATCTTGGTAAATCATGGCTATAACAAATCACTTTCTTGATGTATTCAACGCGCTGGCGTGGCGGATACTCAGCGGCCTAAAAAAGAAGATGGTCCGCCTCGCCCAGTCATCAGTCGGCGTGATTGATGACCTGATGTCATTTGATCAATCCGTCGAGCGGGCGATGCAAGCAAGCGAAAAGAGCAGCTCATGAACGAGACACTCATAGTGCTCGAAGCACTAGTCGTGATTGCTGCCTTGATCATTTTGGCGCTGGGGATCATCGCGCTGGGGACAAAGTTGATCAGTCGCCCGAGCAAGATTGGCAAGGTTGAAATTGGCGCGCTCGTGGACTCAACACAAAGTGATCAGCGTGGCGCAGTGAGGTCGGTTCAATCTGCCGACATGCAGATCAAATCGCAGAAGCTTGATGAAATATGGACCCCGATGCACCTTGAGCGACTCGCGAGCACCTATTGGCGATTTTTAACGCGCTGCACGCTTGGCTTGATTCAAATTGAATACACCGAAGAGGAGCGCTTTGTCGTCTTGATTTGCAGACCATTCGTGCTCCTTGCATTTCGCAAGCCGGAGTACCAGATGGACGATGTTCGAGGCATTGTGCGCTGGCGGATTGAGCGTGGATTGCTTGTCGCAGCGCCTGGCGTTGGCGGCGATGGATACTTGGAGATCGATGTTGCTCGCAAGCCTGGCGCGAAGCCTGGCTCGAGCATGCTTCATGTTGACGTTGAGATCGCCAATTACTTTCCGCAGGTCGCAGTCTTATTTTCGCAATGGGTCTATGCGGCAACGCAGTCAAAGATTCATGTGCTCGTCTGTTATGCGTTCCTGCGCTCAATTGCGCACGGCGACCTCGCCGAATCAAGGTTGGTGCACTTTACGCATATCAATCAACTGCCGAAGCCGAGCGGCCCACGGCCTCGCGATCGCGGCGTGAGCTGATCTGGTCTGGCGCATGATTTGTGAATTCGCAGAGTTGTAAGAAGTGAATGAAATGTTTGCAAAATAGAATTCAAATGGTATATTGCAAGGATGATCAAGCGCCTCGCCTTGCCGCTGCTCCGAAGGTCGCTCGCCCATTGGCCTGCGGCGGTCATCGTGGGTCCGCGCCAGTGTGGCAA
>CAJCCX010000051.1 GCA_903961015.1 uncultured bacterium | reverse complement strand
CAGGTCCTTGCAGTGCAAGTGTCTCAGTTGGCGCGGTTCCTGGTCGGAAGAGTCCAATCGTGCCAATCGCATTCGTTGGCGGTTGAGTTGCATCGAACCAAAAGTTGTATGTCGTTCCAAATCGAAGTGCGTTGGAGTTTGCGCTGACTGCATAATCGCCGCCAGTCCACGTCACCGCACCGCCTGTTGTTGTGGATGTCCAGTCAGTTGCTGCGTATGGATCGCCCGAGTGATAATCGATGTCCTTGAAACCAACATTTGTAATAGTCGTTCCGGCGGGAACTGGCACGCTGAATGACCGCGCGCTTCTGTGACTGTTGATGTTCTGAATCGCATACTCATAACGCCACGTTCCGTTTCCGTTGTTGGTGACATTCCATCCAGCGGTGAATCGGCCATCGCTGGCTACATCGATGTTGGCGAGCGTGACTGCAGGAACAAGCGTCTTCCAAGCATCCATCGCGGACTTCTGTTGCATGGTCGATCCAGTAGGAGTCATTGCGTATGCACCACTGCTGAGCGTGCCAATGGTGCAACTTCTCCATGATGCGTTGTTGTTGTCATTGCCCGCGGCGGCATCACCAGGATGAACGTATTGCGCTTCGACGAAATAGACAGCACCTGCATTGAGAGCGGGATTCAAATCGTTTCCATTCACTTGAATTCTTCGGCCAATCGTCGCCGCCGGGCCAGGCATGCCGGCATTTGGAGATGCAGGAAAAACGCCAGTTGCCGCGTTCACTTCGGATCGACATCCAAGGCCACTCTGACTTCCGTTGAGACCTGCGCTGTATGGATCGGAGCATCCAACTCCAAGCCATGTTCCGCTTGAAGATGCAGTGCATGCTCCGCAAAGTGTTCCTTGCAATGCGGTAAATCCGTGCTTTCCCCATCCCATTCCGATTTGTTCAAGTCGGCCAGTTTTCACGCGGTAGACATTTTGTGGGATGAACGGATGAAGGTTGCTTGATGGACCAGAGAACCAACTCAGTTGTGCATCCCCGATATTGCAACTCGTCGTCCCAATCGCATACGCCATGATTGTTTGACCGTTGACAACAGCGCTGCCATATTTCGCAATGTCTGGTATCGCACCAACGATGACATCTTGTCCAATGCCACCGCCACCGCCACCGCCGCCGCCGCCGCCGCCGCCCGTATCAAAGCTGATTGCAATTGTGCCGGCTCCGCCGTCCGCCGAACCATATCCGCCGATCACAAGGCGATATGTCACACCCAATGTCAGCGAGACATTCATCTGCGACTGAAAGTTGCACGAATCATCATTGCACCCAACAGGAATAAGATTAGCTCCGCATGCGGTAAAAATTGCGAGTCGCGTATCCCATGTTTCAAATCCGCACGTCGTAAAAATGTGCGTACCAGTTTGGGTCGGAGTGAAGGTGAAGTAGTTCACCTTGTGCATCGTGTGCGCGGTGCATCCACCGCCGATGCCGACTGAGAGTGATGCCGTCGCCGCTGTTGTATCGAATGTGTTATTACCGATGATCGCTGCTGGAGCAGTCGGGCAATCAAGTCCTCCACTTGCAACGCCTCCATCGCCGCGCCGAGCTTGCGCAGGATTTTCCAGCGATGTCGCATAGATCCCAAGAGCAATCGCTGCAGAACCAAGAATGATTGCGCCGACGGAATTATGAGCGATCGCCATGTGTTTTCAACTTTCAGTTATGGACAAGAACCAAATGAACTAAGCATAATGCTAAGGTCTGCGCCGTCAGTATAGAAATCACCATTGAGATCAGCGCCAGATGTCGCCCATGCGGCAATTAATACGGCAAGATCAAAGCCGTCAACAATGCGGTCACCATTGCGATCGGCTGCGCAAGCGAGTGCGCAACTGAGAGTGAGCGTTCCAGTTCCTGTCGCTGCGGTCGCGGATCCAATTCGTACGTAAGAGACGCTGCCTGCAGTGACAGGCCACGAAGCTTTGCTCGTGTTTCCTGTGCAACCGGATGCATTGTCAGAACATGCGATGACTGCCGATGAGCAAGAGCTGTACACAGCGATGCGCGTGTCGAATGTTGCCGCGCCGCAAGTGCTTGCGGTAGCGGTGCCCGTGCAAACTGCCGTGTATGCGTACCAAAGATCATTGTTCATTGCGATTCCAAATCCTTCGTCGCATGACGTTGGCAGAGATGGAGTCGAATTCGTAGCGGTCGCAGTGTTGAATGCAATGCCACCATTGCCAATGGCGGTTGGAGTCGCACAGTTGTCATTGGCGGGTCCAGTGATTGGCACGCTGATGACCATGGAATATTCGTTGCGTGTGTCAGTTGCCAAGAAGACGCGCAGATAAAAGACTGCGGTGGCGCCAGGATTTACATACGAAAGAGTCTCGTTGTTGACATTGCCGTTTCGAATCAAGACCGGAGTCCCTCCGCATGAACTATAAAGTTCGAGATCGATATCGCCGTTGGCATGGGTGTAGGTGAATGTTCCTGACAGCGTTGAGCCAGATCCAACAGTGATCGCATACCAATCTTCGTCGAGGCGCTTCACGACGAGTCCCGAATATGTTCCCGCGGCGAGAGGCCATGCAGTCGCGCAGGTGTCATTTTGTTCAAGTGTGTCATCTGCACCCACAGCAAGTTTCGCTGCGAATCCACCGCTATTTACTGCAAGATCCCAGCGACCATAGCCATCGTCGCCACCTGGGTTCGAGCATGCGCTTGCACCGCATGTCAGAACGCCATACAACTTGTGAGTGCTGTCTTGATAGATCGCAGAACCAGAAGATCCACCTTCTGTGATGCCACTCGTCCATGAAACAGAATTCCAGTTTCCAGCTGGAGCTCCGCAGTTGAATGACCCGGCATTCTTCGAGCCGAATGAAATCGCTTGCGCAGTTCCACTAGGGTGATGGAGGCATGTTGAAGCTGTCGACACAGCGGGATTCGCATTTGACCAGCCAACCCAATAAACGCTCGCAGGCAGCGTGCCCCTGATCATGAGTAAAGTGGAATCGCTTGCAAGGTGTGTCAGCGTTAAGTCCGCGCCAGACACGGTTGTTCCTGCAGAGTTTCCACCAGTGCAAGCCGATCGAAAGAAGAAGATGAATTGCGCGCTGTTCGCGACTGCCTGAGTGCTGATGCAGTGATTCGCAGTTGCTACGTATGGAGTTTCATCTGCTGCGGTTGTCGCCACCAACTGCGCCGAGCAGAGGAATCCAGCACCACCCTCCGTGAAGGTCATCTTGCATGTTGCGTTGGATTCATTCAACCACGCGGCATAGCACGCGGGATTCAACGAGCAAGTTCCACCATATTGAGACAGTTGAAAAACATCGCGATATCCATACGCATCCATGATTTCCGTAAAAGGCAATTGTTTGGCAGACTGACCAGTTGGTACGAACCACTCGATACGAGTTCGTGGGGATGGACCGCAGATGCCGAATGCTTCGCCGTTGTCAAAGTCGCCGGTCCCACTCAGAACGCCACTCATTGTTGGATCGAAGTCGGGAGAAACGAGAGCCAACTCTTGCCCATCGGCTAACGAAAGCCCACTGAGATGCAGTCGCGAATTGACTGCGCCTGTCATCGTGATATCGACGCGCCAGAGTCGGCCGCCTGCAACATCCAACCATTGTCCGTCAGCAAGAGTCAGATCGACGGAGCGTTCAATCGAAAAGCGAACTGGACTTCCTTGATCGAGAGGACCATCTTCATTTATGTATTTTTGTGTTTCCATTTCAGGAAGAATCATTTCAGGCGGTGGAACGAACCACACGCCATATCGTTCGGTCAATGTTGGCTCTGCAGGCTTCTCGACAGCAGGGATTGGCAGCGGACCGTGTCCATCTGGTCCATCGTCTGCGTTGACAGCGTGAAAGGAGGAGAAGCAGCAAGTTATGGCTGCAAGCAAGCGAACGAATTTCAAATTGGTCATCCGTGGGGTCTCTTTAAATAATTCAATTTCTGAGTCGAAATCAATGTTGGGGGTTTGAATACAAAGTTAGAATATCCCCATTTTTTGCTCGAGCAAATTAACTTTGTCAAAATGGGTTTCGTTTGGGGTTTTAAGGCTGCTATCGAACCCCAGAGCGAAGATATGCAAGAAGATCGAGGATTTCCTCTTTAGAACGGGCATTCAGCAGTCCGGTGGGCATACTTGATGTCGAAATTTGCGAAACACTTTGAATGTCGCTCTTCGAAATGCGTTCTCGGTCGAGGGTCAATGGGTTGGGACGAACCTCTATTGCATCTACGGAATCAGAGACGATTCGCCCAACGACGATCGTTCCATCCTTTGTTTCAACAATGCTGTCTTTATATTGATCCGAAACTATTTTGGACGGATCAAGTATCGCCATCAGCAGATCGCTGTTGGTGAATCGCCCGCCAGCACCAGTCAAATCTGGACCAGTGCTTGACCCTTCGTTGGCAAATCGGTGACAGAGAATGCAGGTCGACTCGCGAAAGATTCGCGCACCACGAGCGATGTCTCGTGATTGCGAATCTGCAACTGCATTCAACTGATCTTCGAACTCCGAAACTTTCCAGTCATGAAGAGTTGCATTGGTTGTTAAGAAGGGGGCCGCAATTGGTGCGGTTGGTGTTGTTGGCGTCGCTGTGTTGGAAGTTGGTTCGCCCACCGTCGCACGTGCATTGGTGCGAATATTTTCGATGAATCCTGCAAGACTGAATCCGCCACCTTGATCATTCGCCGCATTCAACCACTGCCAATATCTCGCACGCAGTTCATCGGTCCATCCATCTTTGACCATTCGCAAGAGCGAGACGTATCGCAACGCAGCACTGCGATCGGGGGCGCGTTCGAGAGCCGCCATCGCCACCGGAACTGTGTTTGGCAGATTCAGTGCGCCGCCGAGTTCGAGTGCGATCCACTGCGCTGGAGAATCGATCGAAGTCGATTGCGATGCGCGCGCAAGTCCGAGATTCGCGATGCGCAAAACGCCTGGAAACGAAGCAAGTTCTCGATGTCTTGCGACTGCGATTTCTGCGATTCGAATTCCCAGAATCGCATCGTTGTCACCGATTGTTGCTGCGGGGATTTTTCCCATGCAATTCGCAGCGATATCGCAGCCGGACTTCGCATCATCAATCCCGCCGACACGCACGAGCGCGAGCGAGCCTGCGAGTTTTGCGCGAATGGAATCGATCTTCACAATTTCTCCGCGCCAAGAATCGATTGGTTGATGTTCAAGCGCAACACGCGCTGCATCTTGCACAAATCGATCTGAGTGATCGAGTCCAAGAAGAAGCGCAGGCATTCGCTTTGTCAGTTCTGCTGCGCCCAGTGCGTATTGGTCGCGTTCAAATGAACGGCGAAGAAGACGAAGTTGATTGCACGCAGCATCGTGCGATGCGCTTGCTGGTGTTGCAGCCGCAACCGTGATCTCCGCAGATTTTTCTGCCTTCACACAGTACAAACCACTTTGCGTACCTCGACCACCAGTCACGAAATACATTGCGCCATCTGGTCCCCACGCCATATCCGCGACGGGCATTGGACGACCTGAGATGAATGGTTGCCAAGGCGCGAGATATGTCGATCCTTCTGGAGTGATCGTCGCCGCGAGAATTCTGCCATATGTCCAGTCCGCGCAGAAAATCATGTTCTTCCACGGCGCAGGAAATCCTCCGTCGCATCCAGCGAGCATTCCAGTTGGAGATGCGGAATCCGTTTCGCTTGCGGGCGGCAACTGGTCGGGATACCAAGCAGGCATAGCAGCACTTCCGCTTCGCCAACCATAATCGCCACCTTGCACAACATGAACAATCCTTGGCGCGCGATACCACGGCGCATCAATGTCCCATTCCATATCGCTGTCGTATGTGAAGAGTTCTCCATCGGCATTGAAGCAGTGGTCGTATGCGTTGCGAAATCCGTCGGCGAAAATTGTTGCGTTGTTTGTGGCGGGATCGACGCGTACAACAATTCCGCCAGGTGAATACACGCCCACCGCATGTCCGCGAGGATCCCACATTCGCGCATCGATTCGATCTTCACCAAAAAAATCGCAAGGCGAATTTGGCGCTCGCCCTGATTTTTCGTCGGTGGAATATTGCACGAGGGATGATGGAACTTTTGTGTGATTGCCCAGCGCAACATAGATCGCGCCATCTGGGCCTTTCACCACAGCATGCGGACCATGTTCGCCCGCATCGCCTTCGTATGGGATGAGGCATATCGCATCTTCATAAGAACCATTCTTATCCAGATCGCGAAGCCTCCATAAACCAGCGCGATCCTCTGCGCCGACTCCGTTGGCATACAACACATCGCCGAGAAAGCAGAGGCCTTGCGACGAGCGAATTGGTGCAGTAAACGGCTGGATTTCTGTGGTTTTTCCTGCCCACGGCGTTCCATCATTGTTGCGACTGATTCCAGGAATCCATGCAAGCATGAGCGCGCCATCTTGCGGAGAAATCAATGCGCGGCCCTTGCCGTCGAATGTCATGGAAACCCAACTGCCTTGGTCGGACTGCGCGCTTGCAAGAAGTTGAGCGGAAAATCCTAGCGGAAGCGTCAGACTTGATACGGGTGGCGCTGATTGAATGGCGCGAACTTCGAGGTCCTTAAATCGCACTTCCATTGGCGCGCCTTGATGCAGCTGAAATCCCATCAACCCGTCACGATGAAATCTCGATGCATCGCCATCTGTGACATCGGACATCAAAACATCGTTCAGCCAATGTCGCACGCGCGTTCCGCGAGCTTCGATGCGATAGTCGTTCCATTCGCCAGTATGGATCGACTTGCGAAGAACTTCGTCGGGCGCAAATTGTGCGACAACGCGTTTTCCCGCTGGAGAAAATTCCACTTGCTCGCCGCGCGCACTCATTAGTTCTCGGCCGAGACCTTCATAGAGCACGCCGGAGTAATTATTTTGCGCATCAAAGTCCGCTTGAAAACCTGCAAGGTCGTGCTGTCCAGTAACCCGACGACTTCGATAATGAATCCCGCTATTGCCACCTGTCAATTTGATCTTGCATCGAAGGTCGAAATCTTGCGGCATATCGCCAGTCCATACGAGATACGTGCTCGCAGTCAGCGGATGTTCTGTTG
The DNA here is from genome assembly GCA_903961015.1 of uncultured bacterium. Classification (GTDB taxonomy): domain Bacteria; phylum Planctomycetota; class Phycisphaerae; order Phycisphaerales; family SM1A02; genus F1-60-MAGs104. The sequence continues at coordinate 1,843 of CAJCCX010000051.1, read as the reverse complement.
TCGATTGACCGACGATGCATCCATCTTGAACGCTCCAATATGATTTGTCGCCCTCCCAACTTTCAAGTGTCTTGCCGTCGAATGGCTTGATCACGCCCTCATCCGTCGATGCGGCGAAACTGCAAAAAATTGCCGCGGAAAGTGCGCAAACGTAGAGTGAACGTGTTGATGGAATTTTCATTGAGCGGGCTTTCGAAACCAAAGGAGATGTTGGATTGGAAGGGACGAGTCGTTGCGTTCAAAGGTCAATCCCGCTGCTTCAAGTTCGATGCGCGCTTGCGCTTGCGACATTTTATGCAGCGGCTTGATCGGCACATCAGGATCCTCTGCCCGATATTCAACGAGCGCCACTCGACCTCCGGGCCGCAATGCGCGAGCGATTGATCGCATCATCTCCCAAGGATGATCGAATTCGTGGTACGCGTCGACGAGAAGTACAAGATCGACACTATTGGGAGCAAGGCAGACATCGTCGATTTTTCCCAAGATTGGCTTGATGTTGTCGACATTTTCGGTTCGTGCACGAGCGGCAAGAAAATCAATCATCTCTGGTTGGATGTCTACAGCGAAGACGATTCCGTTTGGCGCAACTGCGCGCGCAAGTGGCAAAGTGAAATATCCACTACCTGCGCCAATGTCCGCAACATCATCGCCGTTGCGCACGCCAAGAAGTTGCATCAACAAATCAGTTCGTTCTTCTGATTCTCGCGTGCCACGTTCGAGCCAATAAATCGCAGGGTGTCCCATCACCTGCGCAATCTCGCGGCCGAAATATGTGCGGCCAATTCCGTCGCGGGTTGCTTCTTCGTTGGTGTACGCATTCGCAGGTGGCGGATCGCTTGGCACGACGGAATCTTTGCGGTCAGATTCGCACGCACAGAAAGCAGACAGAGCAATGCACGCACTAAGCAGTCGAACTGTCGAAAGCAATCTCACGCAAACAGCATATAGATAGAAGGAAGGCCGTCGTTCTAGAAACAAGTAATCTGCGAAGCGATTACTATTTCAACATGAGTAAATTCTCTTGCGCCGGTGTGGGTATTGCAATCGCATTCTTGGCATGCTTGAATTGCCCCGCAGATCAAGCCGCATCGACATGGAATGTCGTTTTGGATGTCGCCCCCGATCCCGCAGTGATCACAGATTCCAGCATCCGCGAGCGAATCGTGGCGACAGGTTCACCGTGGCGAGTGCGTGACATTGAGTCTGGAGTCGAGATGCTGCTTATCCCGCCAGGGAAATTCATGATGGGCGCAAGTGTCGGCGATGCCGACGCAACTGCAGCTGAGCAACCTGTGCACGAAGTTACGATTTCAAAACCGTTCTATCTCAGTCGCACGGAAGTCACTCAAGATCAGTGGATAAAAATGATGGGTGCCAACCCAAGCCGCTTTCAGCCGAGTGAGTTTCTTGCTGCAGCGACCGCGACCCGCGAAAAACAGATTGTTGAAATCACCAATACAGGGTTGACTCGTCAAGAAGCAGAGCAAAAACTTGGACCATTGCAAGTGCAGTTCGCTTCGACGACGAATTGGCCTGTCGAATCGATGACTCAAGAACAACTGCAGTCGTATCTGCAGAAAACTCATTTGCAATTGCCAACTGAAGCACAATGGGAATATGCGTGTCGCGCTGGAACGAATTCCGTGACATATGGCTCGCTCGACACAATTGCGTGGTGCGGCGCGAACTCTCAAGAGCACACGCATCCTGTCGCAACGAAAGTGGCCAATGCATTCGGCATCCACGACATGCTCGGTAATGTTTGGGAGTGGTGTTGGGATTCATACTCTGCCGATTCATACGCGGCGGGCAAGAGTGGGGCCACGGATCAGAGTGGTCT
>CAJCCX010000050.1 GCA_903961015.1 uncultured bacterium | reverse complement strand
GCGCTGATCAATAATGTCGAAGAGGATCATCTTGATGTGTATGGGTCTCTCGACGAGATCGTGAAGTCCTTTCGTGTCTTCGCTGGAAATCTTCCTGCAGAAGAAGTGGGCGGCAGATTATTGATTGGTCACGAAGGGGCGCATCGGCGAGCTGTTGCAAGCGGCCTGCAGTGCGCTGTCAGCACATTCGGTTGGTCGCCAACTGCGGATTACAAGGTGGAATATGAACCATCAACAAATGCGACAAGCATTTGCTATCGAAACGAAGAAATGCTTTCGTGGCGTGGGAGACTTTCTGGAGAACACAACGCGCTCAATTCCGCCGCCGCGGCGATTTTGGCGACTTGGCTGGGGGCCACGCCTTCGGCAATCAAGCACGCACTAGAAAGTTTCGCTGGTGTCGAACGACGGATGCAATATTTGGGTGCATGCGTGACAGATACCGGCGCAAATGTCCGAGTCTTCGATGATTATGGCCACCACCCAACCGAGTGCGAACGGACTTTGACTGCGCTGCGAAACGCAGAGAATCCCGGGAGAATCATCTGTGTTTTTCAGCCTCATCAACACAGTCGAACGCGCTTCTTGTTGGAACAATTTGCGCAAAGTTTTTCTCATGCTGACTTGGTGATTGTGCCGCCAATATATTTTGTACGCGATAGCGAGATCGAACGAACGCTGGTTTCTTCGGCGGATCTTGTTGCCCGACTGAATGCCAAGGGAACAAATGCTCGGGCGATTGATGACTTCGCAGAGATCGGCGAATTCTTACATCGTCAGGCGCGAGATGGCGACTTGATCGTCGTGATGGGAGCGGGTCCTGTTTGGAAAATCGGCCACGACTTTGTAAAGGCTCTGACTCAGCAAACAAATCGGGCAGCTTCGATGCCGCCGCGTGCTGCAGCAAGTCCCAAGGAGTGAGCGACGAATGAGCACACTGATCACTGTCACGGAGAAACTCTGGAGCGATCTTGATGTTGACGCAACTCTCGATGCTCCGATTGGTCCGTTGACTTGGTACGAAACCGGCGGTCGCGCTGAAGCCCTCATTTCTCCTAAGAGCGTCAAGGCGCTTCAATTACTCTGTCAGCGCTGTGACGAAAGTGGAATTCCGGTGCGCGTGCTGGGATCGGGTGCAAATCTTCTTGTCGCAGATGATGGCGTTGATGGCGTCGTCATCCGCTTAAATCAACCTACTTTTCAAGAAACACTCTGGAACGATTCTGGCAATGGCGATCCCACGCGAATCAGCGCAGGTGTTGATCTGATGGGGATCGTTCAGGAATCTGCTCGCCGTGGATTTGCCGGCCTCTCACAACTTGCTGGAATTCCCGCCACAATTGGCGGTGCAATCTGCATGAACGCAGGCGGTGCGTATGGTGATGTTGCGCAGAGCATTCACTCGATAGAACTGCTGACAATGTGCGGAAAACTCTGCACCCTGACAGCTGCTGAACTGGACTTTGGGTATCGACACTGTGCATTGCCTGCTGGCATTGTTATTGCTGCGCACTGCAATCTCTGCTCTACAGATCCCGTCGCACTTCGAGCGCATGTCAAGGAAGTCTTTGAATACAAGAAACACACCCAACCAATGGGCGACCGATCGGCAGGCTGCATGTTCAAGAATCCAATCGATCCATCCACAGGAAAACGCGAAAGTGCAGGAAAGTTGATCGATTTGGCAGGAATGAAGGGCAAAACCAGCGGCGGCGCATTTGTCAGCGAAAAGCACGGAAATTTCATCGGAATTCGCGATGGCGGATCCGCCAATGATGTGCTCGCACTTGCATTTGATGTACAACAGCAGGTCTTCGATCATTCGGGCATTCAGCTTGAACGCGAGGTTGTCGTTTGGTCCCAAGGAGGTGCTTTTAAATGAGTGAAATCAATGTGCTTGTTCTGATGGGTGGCCCGGATGCGGAACGCGAAATCAGTTTGAAATCTGGTGCGATGATCGCGGCGGCGCTTCGCGAAGCAGGTGGCTTCATCGTGCATGAGCAGATCATCGACAAGCCAACAAGCACAGAACTTCGTGCGCTCCCTGGAGATGTGATTTTTCCCGTTCTTCATGGACCATTCGGTGAAGGCGGACCGCTGCAAGAAATTATGGAAGCAGATGGTCGACCGTATGTCGGCAGTCGTCCCCGTGCTTCACGCATTGCGATGGACAAGATCAGTTCCAAACTCTTTGCTCGCACAGCTGGCATTCGCACTCCCCCTGCCCGCATCTTGGTCGCAGGCGAACCATGCGATTTAGAAATGCCTGTGGTCATCAAACCTGTTGATGATGGATCGAGTGTTGGAGTTCGACGATGCTTCGATGCTGCGCAATTTGCTGCCGCTCGCGCCGAACTTGAAGTCAAACATTCGAGGTTGATGGTGGAGAAACTGATCGTCGGACGCGAGATCACTGTGGGAATTCTTGAAAGAGATCTTCTGCCGATGATCGAAATTGTGACAAGTCAAGAGTTCTATGACTTCAGCGCGAAGTACGAACGAGCTGACACCCAATACATCTTGGATCCCGTGCTTCCACCTGAAGTTCAAGCGGAAATTGCATACGCATCACGTACGATTTATGAACGAATTGGTTGTCGAGATCTCGCACGCGTCGATTTTATGGTCGACGAGGCGGGCGCTTGGTTCTTGGAGATCAATTCGATGCCAGGTATGACAGATCATTCACTTGTGCCCAAGGCGGCGGCTCATGCTGGGATCACCTTCCCCAAGATGTGCGCACGCTTGGTGGAGAAATCCCAGGCAAGAATGAAAGGAAATCATCGGATGGCCAGAAATGCGGCAGCCGCAAGTCCATCTGTTGTAGCGGATTCAACAACTGCAACGATGACGCAAGACGAGTCTGGCGCGCAGGATCAGACGAATGACTGAAGGCACAAGAAATACAGCGATGTGGATCGGCGCTGGTGTAACACTCGCAATCTTGGCAACAGTGACCTTTGGTTGGTCCGTACCAAGCCTGAGAAAAAATGCGCAGGCGGCTGTGGGAGAACGAATTGAAGTTGCCTTTCTCGATACACCATCTTGGATGACGCCAACTGATCTTGCGCCAATCCAGGATCTTGTAGCTCGTGAAGCAGGAACATCTGCGTACAGCAGAGAAGGACTTGAACGCGCGCAAGTTGCGCTGCTCGCTTGTGGTTGGTTTGATGAAGTTCGGCAAGTCCGCCGGATTGGATCTTCATCTCTCGAAGTCGATGCAACTTTCGTCGAACCGATTGCACTCGTCGTGGATTCCGATGGAGAACATTTGATAGATATTCGTGCGCGCCTTCTTCCTCGAACATACGCAACTGGGACGGCCCCGAATCTGACGAGAATTCTAGGGGCGTCTCTTCCACGCCCAAATAAACCTGGGCAACTTTGGGGTGGAGCAGACCTTCTTGCAGGTGTCGAGATGGCCAAGTTGATCGCAACACAGCGATGGCGAGCGCAGGTTTCCGCAGTAGATGTCAGTGCTTTTCGTACAAATCAGACTCTTTCATTGCTCACGACCAAGCAGTGCAGATTGATTTGGGGTCGTGCTCCAGGACGCGAAGCATCGGCAGAAGTGCCCGCAGCGCAGAAGTTGCGATACCTCGATCTTCTGACCAATCAGTATGGTCGTATCGATGGTGCTGGACCACAATCCGTCGATCTCTCCGTGGATTATGTTGGAAGCCATTGAACCGCCCCGCGGATTGGTGATCGCCGCTGGTGGCTGGATCATTTTTTCGTCCATCGCATCATTTGGTTTTCAACTGCCGCTTCATTTGTCACCTTCAAGCCTGACGCCTTCCATCCGAATGCTCTTGCTGACCTGCGCCGTAGGCATGATGATTGCTTGGCCACTTGTGAGGCTCAGCCAAACATCGCGCGACCGAATGATCTTGCGGACAATTGTTGATGCGCTGACACTTGCTTTTCTGTGGCAATTGATCATCTGGCCACTTCGTCTTGGGACACCGTGGCCCATCGAGCGAACACTACTCCTCGATCTCTTGGGAATCATTTCTCTCACAGGAAGCGTGGGAATAATCGCTGCTGCATCGGCTTTGCAAAATTCTCTTGCGCGCGGATTTGCCATGATTTGCTGCATTCTGCTGACGGTTGGGCTTCAATTGCCACTGGCAGTCGCGGGGTTCCCGCAGGTCGGAATTTCAAACCTCTTTCTTACAAACATTGTTCAAGGGGGCATTCCAAGTCTTCTCACATGTATGAATTCAACTGCTTCTATGCCTGAATTGACCGAATGGGAGAGTCTTGCCGCGTATGGAATTTTCAACTGCGCTTTGTGCTTGGTGGGATTGGCGATCGGGGCAGTGACTGCGATTCAACCCTCAGCGCAAGCGAATCAAGTTGCGAGTGGACGAAGAGCGGGATAACCTAGGAAACACTCCCATGGAATTCGTCACAAAAATTGACAAAGAGAAACTTGAAAAGTTGCTGAGCGAATATCACGCTCTCGACAAGGAGTTGATTGTGCGAATTGCAGAAGCGCGCGGGCATGGCGATCTTCGAGAAAATTCTGATTATCACGCTGCTCGCGAAGACAAGTCCATGAACAATTTGCGCATTCGCGAATTGACTCTGCGCCTTGAATCTGTGCAAGTCATTCTTGAGGGAGAAATGCCCAGCGACATGGTTTTCTTGGGAGCGATCGTGCGCATTCGTGACGAACAATCTGGCGGGATCGAGACGTATAAGATCGTCAGTAGTAAAAGCGAAGGCGTCGAAACTGAACATCGCGAAGTCACGACAACCAGCCCTATCGGTGAAGCACTGATGAAGGTGCGTGTGGGCGAAACCGTTCGAGTGAATCTTCCACGCGGCGAACGAAGGTTGACCGTGGTTGAAATTCTGACCTGAACTCCACGTGCTCATGCTGCACGTATTGCTACTTCTGCCACCTCCAACAACACTGCAATTCTTGCTACCAAACTATTTTTTTGAGGGAACGAAGTGGGCACTTGTTGGCTTGGCAGCCGAACTCATTTTTAGACTCTCGCTTGCGGCCATTGTCATCTTGCGCAAAGGCTCACGTCCTTCGGTCGCCACCGCATGGGTGCTCATCGTGATCGCGTTTCCACTTCTGGGAATTATTGCGTATCTGCTCGTCGGAGAATCGAGGCTTGGAACCCGAAGGCGCAAGTCGCACAAGATCATCTTGGATCTCTTTAACAAATCTCGATACCACAAACATGATGACCCTCGTGCAGTGGCGATTGCACTCGATCCAATCGATCAGCAAATTGCGGATATCGCCATGCGGGCAAGTCATTCCCCAGCGACTTCTGGCAATCTGACAACGCTCTTTGGAGACTCTCAAAAAGCCATTGATCAGTTGATCACGGATATCAAAAAGGCAACAAAGAGCATTCACAGCACGACGTATATTTGGCTTGACGACCGTGTTGGCGAAGCGGTCGGAAACGCACTGATTGCCGCGTGCGCGCGCGGAGTGACCTGCCGAATTCTGGTGGATGGACAAGGATCTCGGGCATTTCTCAAGAGTGTGCTCTGCCGCAGTATGCGAGAGCGTGGCGTGCAAGTCGTTGCAGCTCTGCCCACTCATTTTTTGCGAGCGCTCTTTCACCGCATTGACGTGCGGAATCACCGAAAAATGATTGTGATTGATGGTGAAATTGGTTGGATGGGCAGCATGAATATTGCTGCATCGGAATTCGCGGTGCAACCTCGATTTGCGCCTTGGGTTGATTGCATGGTTCGAATTGAAGGTCCAGTGGTACGCGAATTGCAACTGATCTTTGCGGAAGATTGGTATCTCGACACGAACGAGACAATCGAAAAACTCTTAGAATTTATGCCTGCCTTTCATACGGATGGCCTGCCAGTTCAGATTATGGCTTCGGGTCCAAACTATGACAATGATGCAGTGCGTTCGCTGTTGATCGCCGCCATTCAAGTTGCGAAAAAAGAAATCGTTCTTACCACTCCATACTTTGTTCCTGACTCTGACATGTTCAGCTCGCTCTGTGTTGCGGCAGAGCGTGGCGTGATTGTCCATCTGGTGGTTCCGCGCCGTAATAACAGCCCCATTGTGGCACTTGCGAGTCGGGGACGATATTCGGCCATGCTCGCATCTGGAATCCAGATTCATGAATTCACCAATGGACTTTTGCATTCCAAGACAGTCACGGTTGATAGTCTTTTTTCGATCATCACATCAAGCAATCTTGATCGTCGAAGTTTCGAAATCAATTTCGAGGTCAGCGCCATCATGTATGCAGATTCATTTGCACGTGAGGTTCGTGCTCTCCAACAAACCTATATGGAGAACAGCATTGATGTCACAACCGCTTCTTGGGGGCCGCAATCCATTCGACAACGACTCGCTCAGAATGTCGCCGCGTTGGTTTCGCCGCTCATTTGAGGCAATTTCACGCAATTTGAAACCTATTTGGAAACTTTCGCGGGTTTGGAGACAACGGTTCTCATCCCACGAGCAACTATCGATGTCGACCTTTCGCCGTCTGGCCAAATGACGGTGACCACAACAGGACTTGCGGAGGTTGAATCCTGAGGCAAAGCACCAATCCCAAAGTGCGCTTGTGGAGTGTTGTTGGACTGGAATGGTCCTCCGCCAATGATCCAGCGCGTTTGCTTTTGATCGCCGACCGAAAGTTCTATTCGCGCACCGACTCCGTGACGATTGCCTTTGTGAGATGGATCATCGAGTGCGATGATCACCCAATCATCCTTGCCATCATGATTGTTTTTCAGCACTTGTACAGGCTCATTCAATCCGCTCACAATGACATCTTGATCGCCATCTCCATCAAGGTCTGCGAAGACAGCTGATCGATCACGCCGAGCATTGTTCAACCATCCTTGCGAAGAATCTTTGATTGCAACAAATCGTTCGCCATCACGACGCATCACCAGCGGAGTTTGCTCATAGTCACTGTTCATACTTGCTCGTGTCGCTTGGGGATAGACATGACCGTTGACGATAAAAATGTCTTCGTCACAATCGTTATCGAGATCGACAAATGCAGCGGCCCATCCGCAGAGCGTTCGCGAAGGCATCCCGATGCCATACTGAGATGTCCGATCATCGAAAAAGCCGTCTTTTCTGCTGACAAATAGCGTGTTTGTATCATCACTGAAATTCGTCGTCAAAATATCTGGCAGCGCGTCTGCATTGACATCACCGATGGCCATGCCCATCGTGGCTTGTTCGGCACCTTCGATGTTGGTCGCCGTGCCTGATCGAGTGCCAATATCTTCGAACTGGAGTTTGCCCAAGTTCTTGAAAAGGAAGTTGCTCTTCGAATCATTGCCCACATAGATGTCCGGCAGCCCATCCTGTGTCAGATCGAGTATGGCAACATTCAAACCATAACTTGCACTGACCGCTCGAATGCCAGAGGCTTCGCTGCGATCAACGAAAGTTCCATTGCCTAGATTTTCAAACAGAAAATCTGACTGCGCGCCCAATCCGCGAGGACCATTGATAACTTCGAGTCCGCGAAAATGCGCGGGAGGGATTGGCTTTGCAGGATCGCACTCGACATAGTTGGTGACATACAAATCCAAATCTCCATCGCCATCAATATCTGCGAATGCAGCAGAAGTCCCCCAAAGATTCTCCTTGCCCAATCCAGCCGCTTCCGTCACATCGGCAAATCGCCCTGCACCAAGATTGCGCAGAAGATGATCGGATCCAAGGCAAGCAACATAGATGTCATCGAGACCATCCGCGTCATAATCACCGACTGCGCAGCCGAAACTCCACGCATGATGATCGATCCCACTTGAAACAGTGACATCTCGAAAGCGCATGCCCCCAAGGTTTTCGTACAGTCGCGCACCAGGCCCATTCGATGGTTGACCGAGCAGCGATCCGTTTGGAAAAAACAAGTCGAAATCCCCGTCATTATCCATATCAATGATCGCGATGCCTCCTCCTTTGACTTCTATGATTTGAGTGCTTGGCGCAGCGCCAGAGGTCGTCACAAAGTCGATGCCTGATACGGCGGTGACATCTTCCATCTGAATTGATGAACGCTCAGCAGTGTCATCGATGAGAGGCGCAGCGGCTGCCTGCGTAAGCGCACTCGAAAGAAAAACGATCAATATCACGGCGCAGATTCTCCGATGGGTCCTCGCCCTGTGCGTTTCATCGCCTCTTGTTGTTTCGCACGCGACTGCTGAGCATCCGTTGGTCGATTGAGCGTGTCATACACTCGCGCTAATTTTCCCCATATTTCATAGTGATCTGGCCAAAGCGTGGCAGCTTCTTCATAGAGTTCGAGGGCTTCAGAAGTTTTCTCTCTGCGAAGGTCGACATCTCCAAGTCTTGCAAGGACCTTAGCGCGATCTTTGTTTCGATCGGGAGCAGTACCAATCAATTCCATTGCTCTCTCGAGTGCGACTTGCGCATCGGACATTCGATCTTCTTCGATGGCGATCACGGCGAGTCCGTAATAGGAATCATCAGCCGTCGGCATTGCGCCAACATGACTTTGAAAGTGCCGCTTGGCAGATTCAAGATCGCCAAGATAAAAACAAGTCCATCCAAGAAAATGATCGACCTGTTTACGCCCCGAGAAATCTTGCTTGCGCGCCAGACTTTCTTCAAGCAGCGGCCGAGCCTTGGCGTACTGCTTCTGCTTCAGGAGGGTCACCCCAAGAAGGAATTCTGCACGCGCACAATTTGGCTGCTCCTTTAAAATCGACCGAAGCACTATTTCTGCGTCGAGAAACTGGCCAGAGCTTAGAAGCTTGTTAGCGACCGAAAGATTCTGATGGAGGACCGCCGGAGCAAGTTCGATGTCCGCGGGACGCGTTTTCGCCACTTCCGTAGGTGGAACAAGGGGAATTTCGGAAAGAACGAGTTCGTTTTCAGTGGGATTTGGTTGTATTTTCGATGCGGAAAGAGAATTATCAGTACAGCTGAAAACGCCCGAAATAGTCGCTACTGCACAGACCCAGCAGCCAAACTTTTTATTCAATTCAACTAAGTGCATCTGTTCCATACTATTCGGCGAATATAAAGTGGCATCAGCCAAATTCGGGGTTACATTGTTCGTGGTGATACTTCGTGGTTGTTACAGAGTTTTTGATTCAAATTTTCATACATCAACATAAACATGGTGCCTATAATCTGTTTCTTATTTCTCTTTTTCCCTGTTTGGCTACTCGAAAATCAGATTTCTGTTGGTTCATAGTCAAATAGTTGCTCAGCAATCTCCAGTCTAAAATATGAAACACCCCACCTTTCAATCGTTTGGCGTCACGGTTGCTTTTTTCGCTCTCTGCCAAACTGCTCTTGCCCAACAGTCTGTCACATTGCAACCGCGGATGGGTGCAAAGTTAAATGGCTTGACAACTTCTCAAATTGATCGATTTGAAACTGGAAAAGTTCTTTATAGTCTCCCAATTCCAATCGAAGAAGGTCTTGGTCCGATTATCAATAAGAGTAATTGCGGTTCGTGCCATGCAAATCCACTCGGTGGTTGGGGCGCGATTTCAGTCACTCGCTTCGGCATTGAAAACAAAGGTGTCTTCGAACTTTATCCAGGTGAAACACAGTCACTTGCCCAAGCCCTTTCAAACAGTTCATTCTGCGCAGAGATTATTCCCGCTGATGCAACGATTGTTCGTACACGATTGACAAATAGTTCAATGGCCTTCGGGTTGGTTGAAGCGATTCCCGATGATCAAATAGCAGCAAACGAAGATCCTCTTGACATAAATGGCGACGGCGTCAGTGGCCGCGTTCACTGGGTGACTCCACTCGAGGCTGCTCCTGGAAGCCCACTTCGCGCAGGTCGATTCGGCTGGAAAGCTCAGATTGCAACCGTGCTCAGTTTCTCATCCGACGCATCCCGAAATGAAATGGGATTCACCAATCGTTTATTGCCGGAAGAAAATGCGCCAAACGGAGACAGCGCACGCCTAGCCATCTGCGACGATGTTGCAGATCCAGAAGATGTTGTGGACTCCAATGGCTTTGGCTTCATCGACCGTGTTACCGATTTCCAGCGCTACCTCGCACCACCACCTCAGACGCCAAAGTCGGGAATGAATGGTGAATTGCTCTTTGCTCAAGTTGGCTGTGCAAAATGTCACGTTTCGCAATTCACAACATCGAGCGCTTCCACGCTCGAAGATTCGATTCGCAGCAAGACCATTCGGCCATACTGTGACTTTCTTCTGCACGACATGGGCCTGCTTGCTGACGGAATCAGCGACGGCAATGCAGGCGAAGCAGAAATGCGAACGCCCACACTTTGGGGTGTGAGACGACGCGATCCAATGTTGCACGATGGTTCTGCAGCTGGCGGATCTTTCACCGCTCGTGTGACCGCTGCGATCGCAGCACACGGACCATTCGGCGAAGGTGCTGGCAGTGCGGCTGCTTTCGCGGCTCTTTCTTCTGTCGAAAAGACCAAACTCGTCAAGTTCCTTGATTCGCTCGGTCGTACCGAATTCGATTTTGATGGAGACAACATCGTCGACATCTTGGATTTCTTCGCACTTCGAACATGCATCTCACAAGGCAAGACGAATCCAAATGATGATTGTGCCATTGCTGACATCGATCAAAACGGTGTCGTGAACTCAATTGATGTTGATCTCTTCGTCCAAGCTTTCAATGGCGAAATATTGGATTGCAATAACAATGGCTTCGCTGATCTTCGAGACATCGCACTGGGCGTCAGCCAAGATGCCAACAATGACGGAGTGCCAGATGATTGCGGCTCTTGTCCAGCCGATCCCAGCGGTGACCGCTTGGTCAATGGAGTTGACTTGGCAATCATCCTCTCCGGATGGGCTGGACCAGGTCAAAGTGATCTAGACCACAGCGGTGTCACGGATGGAATTGATCTTGCGATCGTGCTTTCTGGTTGGGGCGTATGTCCTTGATTTGATTTCACACAGTCAATCGAAGACGCAGAAACAAAGATAAAGAAAACAATTAGAAAAAAATTATGCGAATCTCACAATCAATTTTCATCCTCTCACTCGCCGCTCTCCCACTTTCCAGTGCGAACGCGCAATGGGTTTCTTTCACCAACCAAAGTTCGACTCGGTTGGTCGCAAGCGCTGCAATGACCGGCCAGGACAATATTGAAAAAGACTTCGCATATGCCGATTTCGACCGCGACGGCGATCTCGACCTCATCGTCATGCGCAAGTTTCCTGGCTCGATCCAGTCGACCTGCACAGGATGCGGTTTCTTTCGTGACTTATTGTTGATGAATGAAAATGGAGTATTGACTGACCGAACGAGCATCTATGGCCAAGCTGCAGATGTTGCAGGTTCTCTTGGAATGTTTGATGAAGTCAACGACCGCGATGTCGAAGCTTTCGATGTGGACAACGACGGTTGGGTCGATTTGATCACCGCGACCACGATGTCCGACACAGTCAATGCAATGCTCGGTCAGCCGCGTGTCTATCGCAATCTTGGCAACAACGCCTCTGGACAATGGCAAGGATTTCGATTCGAGGATGCACGCATACCCGAGCTTTTCGCAAAGAACGGTTCTATCGCAAATCCGCGCCTCTGCGACTTAGCCGTTGCAGATTTCAACGGAGATGGTTTTGTTGATCTGTACTACGTCGATTACGACACGCCAGAAACAAGCGGAACAATCTGCATAGACATGAACAATGACGGCGACACAACAGATGTAGGCGAGTGCCAGCAATCTCCTGCCGAAACTGCGACCAATGATTACGACAATAAACTTCTCTACAACTGGGGGAACACTGCGGGTGGTCCTGGTCCAGGTTTTTTCTACGACACCACGACAACCAAGATGACCGCGACCCAGCTGGCTTCTGCGTTTGGAAATATGTGCAATGCCGGAGACTTTAATAGTGATGGACTGCAAGACATCTTGCGTGTCAACACTCTGACAGGCGGACAAGACTCTGCGGTTCTCACAAACAAGACAGGTGCATCGGGACCTGGACAAACTTGGTCATTAAAGTCGGTCTATCCAGGCTTGGCTCCATACGGACAGAATGTTGCTGATCTGAACGGCGACGGCAAGCTGGACTTCGTGATCGCGGACGACGGACAGGATCGTTACGCACTGAACACCGGAAACGCTGCCGATGGTCAACCAAACTTTGCCCTCACTGTCATCGCAGGTTCCCCAAGCGAATTCGGAAATACGATTTCGGTTGGAGATTTGAATAACGACGGCAGGACTGACGTAATCGTCACCGATGTTGATTCGGATCTTGGGCCATTCTGTCCAAGTTCTGGCCGTCGAACCAAGATTTATAAAAACACTGGAATTACTGGCGGTTTGTTGGCTGAAGACACAACCGTCCTATCGACTGCAGACCTTTCGAACCTCTTCGATGTCGCTGTCTTTGATATCAATGGAGACGGCTGGCTGGACATGGTCACTGGTGGATGCTCCGGGCTTAAAGTTTTTATCAACAACCCGCCCACTCCGCTTTCATTCAGTTTCCCATCTGGAAATCCCGCGACCATTCTTGCAGGATCAACAGTCAATGTTCCTGTGACTATTTCAACTGCCTATGGAACAATCGAACCTGGATCTGCACTGCTTAATTATCGCATCAATAATTCCGCGTGGACGACCAGTCCGCTGACAGGTGGAACTGCTGGGGCCTATGTCGCTCAATTGCCAGCCACGGCGTGTGGTCAACAATTGAATTACTACTTCTCGGCGACATCCGTCTCTGCGGGAAATCCAACCGTGAAATCTCCATCGAATGCTCCCATTTCTTTCTATTCACCTGCCACGACGACTGGCACCGTGGTCGTTCTCGATGAGACATTCGAAGGCGCAGCAACTGAATGGGTTGCGACCTCAGACGCAGCTTTGACAAGTGGAGCATGGCAACTCGGCGATCCAATTGGATCCTCGGTTGCTGGCGCACCAGCCGAACCTACTGATGATCACACGGTTGCACCTGGAGTGAAATGCTTTGTTACGCAGTTGAGTACGGCTGGACAAGCTGCCAGCGCACACGATGTCGATGGCGGCGTTGCTTACTTGACATCACCCTTGTTCACCAACGCAGGTGCTGATGTCCAAATCTCCTATTGGAAGTGGTATTACTGCTCCTCAACGACGCAACTTGATCCATTCGAATCTTCAATTTCTATTGACGGTGGTGCGTACGTGATGCTCGAGCGTGATGTTGCCAATACAAATGCTTGGCAGCTCAAGACGAAAAAGCTTTCAGATGCTGCCAATCCTGGCCAAACATTCAGAATCCGATTCTCGATCGCAGATACCGGAACAGCAAGCACGCTCGAGGGTGGTATTGACGATCTCAAAATTACTCGCGCAGAATGCATTGGAGCGCCGCCATGCCCAGCAGATATTTCCGGAGATCGTGTAACCGACGGTATTGATTTGGCGAGCCTTCTCTCGGGATGGGGAACGAGCGGATCTTCCGATGTGAATGGCGATGGTTCTACAGATGGAACTGACTTAACCATTGTCTTGAGTGGATGGGGAGCATGCCCAACTCAATGATTGAAGAATTTGCGATTTGAATTTGACTTCAATTCAACCGGCTAGAAAGTTCTAGCCGGTTTTTTTATCGGGACGTGACATTCGCTTTCCAACCGGCGCGCGCCAAGTCAACTCAAACAAGTACGGAATGTTTTTGTGGACGCCGTGGGAAGACGGATTGTTTTATGCGAGCGCCGCGGGACGCATGGATGGACTCAAATGTGTTTCGTGCAGATTTTGGCATCGGACTGATTTGCACCCGGACTGAAACAAATTCAGAATGGTTTATGCGCGCGCCGCGGGACGCATATCCTGGCGCTCAAACATGCTGCGCCTCGCCTACGCAGACTCCGGCTCGGCTTGCAAACTCGCGCAGGACATGGTCCCGACGGCGCACACGCAAATCGAAGTGCGTGCCCAGCCGCTGGAAAGTTCTCTCGGGCGAGTTCCGCAGGCGGCCGACGCCTCTTGCAATAAAATTTTCGCAAACTAGATCGTGTCGGTCGCCGAGGACTGTCTGAGCCCCGAGAGGACTTTTCACGGCTGCTCGCTTATGCATTCCCGCGGCTGTATCCGCGGCGCAAAATTACTGCTGTGAGCGAGGCTCGGTCACAATGATCGTGCGGTCGACTCCATCCACTGGAACACTCTGACTCTGCCCGCTTGGCCAGCGAACGGTCAGTCGATCAACCTTCTCCGCCGAACCGATTCCAAAGACGACAGGCAGTTCACTTTGCGAGAGATATCCACGCGTTGGCGAAACAAGTCTGCGCTGAATAGTCCCACCAGATTCCAATTCAATTTGCGCGCCGATTGCGTGCGGAGGCAATTCGACTCGCAGCCAATGATTATGGTTCACCCGATCATTTCGAAGCAGTGCAACCGGACCACCGACCTGCGTTAAAACGAGATCGCAATCTCCGTCGAGATCAAAGTCACCAGCGGCGAGTCCACGTCCAACGCGCGGCGTCGCAAGATCTCCAATTGCACTTGCTGGCAATTCGATAAAACACGGAGCGGCAGGACCGCAATTCATGAACAACTGACCACGCTGGGCATAAGTTTGTGACGGTTGAATTCGATTGATCGCGTCTTCGATATGACCGTTTGCTTGTGCAATATCAAGATCGCCATCAAGGTCGATGTCGCTCAGAAGCAAACCGAATGTCAGCACCGCGCGTGTTGGTGCTGCAAGCGCTTCGACCACTGCGTCATCGGAAAAGTTGCATGTTGCGCCGCGCGAAACATAAAGCGAATCTGGCTCATTGGCAAAGTTGCCGATTGCAATTGCGAGATCCGTTCCACCCGATTGATTGATCGATCGCAGATATCCGCTGTCGATTCCCATCGCACCAGTTGCAACACCGTTGCGATCAAACGCCAACCCACTGGCCGCTGCACGTTCTGTGAAATGACCCTTCCCATCGTTGACAAAAAACCCATTTGCAACGGTGTCGTTTGCAATGACCACATCAAGGTCCCCGTCTTGATCTGGATCGACGAAGATCAGGCCGAGAGCCTTTCCGATGGGATTGCCCAATGAATTCCGAACTGCAAATCCCGCAGATTGTGTTGCGTCTTCGAATGTTCCGTCGCCGAGATTGCGAAGATAGAGAAGGTCGTCGCCCTCAAATCCCGTTGGTGGACCATATGCACGACCCAATCCCGCCAATCGAAAGTCAACGCGCTTGTCGATCTCTGGAGACCACTGAACATAGTTGACAGCAATGAGATCGAGGTCGCCGTCAGAGTCGGCATCGAAGAATCCCGTTGATGTACCCCAGCGTGGATGTTTCCACTTTGGATCAGCCCCCGCTGCTTGTGTGACATCGACAAACTTCGGCGCATTAACAGAACTCTCGTTTCTGAAAAGTTGATTCACACCAACACCGGTGACGTACAGATCAACGCGACCATCGCCGTCATAATCCCCCGTTGCAATTCCCATCGCAAAGATCGTGCTCGTCAATCCGCAGTCCAACATTTGCACAAACGAAATTGCGGCTCCGGGAACCTTGGGAGTGGTATTGAGAAAAAGTTGAACGCTCGATGTGCCTACTTCTGGTGGAGATGCGAAGGGCTCTCCCGTCCACGGAGTTGCGCATGCAAACGCAATGTCTTGACGACCATCGCCATCAGCATCAAAAACAGCGACACCGCCCACCATTGTTTCTGGCAATAATTTGCCGCCATTTGCACCGTTTTTATGGGTAAAGACAAGTCCGCTTGTTTTGGCGATATCGACAAATGGAACAGGCGATTGCTGAGCGGCTTTGCTGATGCGCGCATCTTTGATATCGGCGGCACCGGGGGCTGGAGTGAGATCGACCTTACGTGTCTTTGGAATACGACTGATCAAAACTGCGCCTACGCCAATGACCACCATAAAAACGATCACTGAGCCCGACATCCTAAACGCACGATTGATTTTTTGTTCACCTGAGCTTTTCATATCGAACTAATCATTTCGTGATGCTTGCCGTGGGACTTGATAGAACTTTCTTGACTGTCCCTTCAAATCGCTCTGGACGATCGAGGTCATAGATCACGATCGCTTCACTGGCATGATTAGCCGCAGCATCGCGAATGCGAGCAAGATTGACTGCGCGGTCGCGTGCATTTTCATCAGGCTTGAATTTTGCGTGTTGTGCAAGTGCTGCCGCTGCTGCGGGCTCGTCACCAAGTTCCGACTGCGACTGCGCAAGCAGATACCACGCGGCGACACTCTCTGGATCCATATCAAGCGCGCGCGTTGCAAGATCTTTCGCACGATTGCGCATTGACGAAGAATTGAGATCGCCATTTGATGCACTTGCTTGATCCGGATTTTTATCAGCAGCACGCGCCATTTCGAGCAATACATTGCCGAGTTCCACAAGGACGCGGTCGTCTTTGGAAAAATCGAACCCACGCTTGACCGCTTCTGGAAATTCTGACGCAATCAATGCTTCGAGATCGGCAGCCGCGGCTTCAAGCGCGCCATTTTGCCGATTCACCAGAGCGCTGAACCAACGAATACTCCACGGATATGCAGGTGGCGTGCTTGCAGCGGCAGTGCGAAGGTATTGCGATGCATCATCAAGACGACCTTCCTTCAACGCCGTGCGCGCGCGACCAATCGAACCTTCCGCTCGACCAAGTTGCTCCACCTGCGTGAAGGCGAGATCGGATTGTCGCAAATCTCCTTTGCCACCACCTCGCTCACCTTGGCGAAAAAGTCCGATGCCATAGTCATACCAACGCATCCACGCCTCTGGTTCATTCTCGCTTTGCGCAATTGACTTCGCTTCGCCACGAGCAGCCGCGACTGGAAAGACAACTTCATCTTCAGCGAGCGTCATCACTGGAAGTTCGTTGATTGCTTCTGGGCCCATCACTGCGCGCCAATACTTCAAGTCAAATTTTCGATACCGCAGCGAAACTTTGACTTTGAGTTCGTCGCCAGCATCCAACGGAACTGTGAATGCGAAGTGCGTCAAATCCGCGGAGCCAGGAGGGACTTGATTGTTATAGAGCGTCACAAAAATATCTTGCGGATTGCGGCGCTCAATTCGATTGCCGTCGCGGTCGATGACATACGCGTTGATAAATTTGCTCCACGGATCGACACCGCGCGCCGCGTTGAGACCGCCGGATCGACCAACCGAACGCCCAGCTGTCTGCGCATCAACATCGAGCCAAACTTCATTACTATCGGCAGTTCCTTGCGTGAATTCGTGCCCCATCTTGACTGCACGAACCACAGTCTCGAATAAATATCTTTGCCCGCGAACGAGAGTTGGAATCGATGGGCCAAGTGGCGCAGTGAGCGCGCCGTCAATTTCTCCACCTTCTCGAATTCCGATCAGATCGACGCGCATCACCTTCTCGTTGAAAGCTTCGCACTCAGCCATAACTTTCGACGCATCAGGCAGACCTGACAACATCGGAGTTGCCGTATTCGAACTGACAAATCCGTGATCGAGAACTGCCAGTTGTCCAAGCGGACCTCTCGGCTTCGCTGCGGGATCATCACTGGGCACAGCATGCATGTGGCAGCTGTTGCAATTTGTCTCAGCCTTCGGTGGGTAATACCAACTCTGCGCACCGAAACCAGAAACACCACTCAACCGAAATGAGTCGTAATGATTCTGACCTCGAAGCCAGCGATAATCGTTGACATCTTCTGGAAGAAAAACTTTATGGCACGTCCCACAGAACTCCGTGCTGCGATGAACTTCGGGCTTGAGAAAAGTTCGCTTGTGCAATTCTGGGCGAGCGCGAATGAGCTGGTGATTGATCCAGCGCAAGAACGAATTATCCGCTTGTGCAAAGGGATATTCCGCAGGTTGAGCGATGACATAATCGGCATTGCCGCTCATCGAACCATTTGGCTCGCCGACTTCACATATTGCGTGACACGCATTGCATGTGATGCTTGCCGCACCAACTGGATCGTGCGCCGCATCATAATTTGGATCATCCCAGCGTGATTCTTCAAATGCCCCAGAAAAAAACGGAACAGGATCGTGGCAACCGGCACAGAACCGCGCGTCTTGCACACTGCCTTCGCGAGCGAATGCCCGCTGGCGAGTTTCACGAACGCTGAATGCATACATGGGGTTGTTGAACGAACTTGCCGCGTGAACCGAGTGTGACCATGAGTGATAGATATCTGCGTGACAAGTCAAGCACTCATCGTTTTGCATCAGGCTCGATGCAGGGATGAATGATCCTGTATCGGTCCGTGCCATCGACGGTTGAAAATAGGAATCCCCTGCTGTCGGCTTCGCTTCTTTGGACTTTCCCGTGAGCGTGTCATGCAGCACAAATCCAAGTCCCCCAGTGCCGATCGCAACCGCAGCGAGCAGTCCGCCCATTCTCCATCGAATGCGTGGACCTGCAAGTCTGTGCAGAAGAAACATCCAAACAAAAAGTGCTGGGGCTCCCAAGTGAAACCACCAAAGAGTTTCTCTCGTCGCAAGTCCTCGCACAGACAACGCAATCGAACCAAATTCGACTCGCATCAGTAACACGCCAGAGATGATGGTCAGGACTCCCGCAATAAATGAGACAATTCCCATGCGCACCGCAGCACGATTGGACCGAGTTGCTGCGATTGAAAAGTGCGCGATACCGAACCAAAGAAATGGCAACGAGACGGTCAATCCCACGACGATATGAATGAGAAACATCCAAACTGAAAAGACAGTTTGATGATTCGAACCAGTGAGCGATCCCGCAGTCGAAACAGAAAGCAAATAAACAGAATTGACAACAAGAAGTGCAAAGGCGACCATCAAACTTCGTACAAGCCAACGCAGCGCTGGCGTGAGCACTGGCCGCTGTTTGGTGATATCAGGCTCAATCACTGAGCATTGATACTAGACCACTCCCCAATAAATAACACCTAAAGGCAGCTGCGACAGTGATCCAAAGCACAGTCGCTTGGACAAATGCGCGCCATCCAACTTTTTCAATTGATTCGCGTGAGAGGCCAGAACCGATGAGAAAAAGCGCAAGTTGAAATCCAAGGCCAGAGGCGAGCATTGCAGCCAGTTCGATTGATTTCAGTTGTGGACAAAAGTTCGCACTCCGCTGGCAACCAGAACGGCGAAGATGAACCATTGAAATGATGGCTTTGCGGCCGATGCGGCGCTGTGTCGAATGCGACTGGGCCATAGTTGCCACGTTCCCAGAATGCGTAACCACTGAAAGATCAATTCGAAGACCAAGCTCGACCACGCATGCTTGAATGAGACGTTTCGACGCGGTTTTTCTACCCTTTGCACATGCAGAAAGTCCGCAAAGTGCAAGTGCAATTCCAGCAAGCAACGCCACATCTGCTCGTGACCAAGGACAACTGACTGCCACGAGTACAACTGCGAAGAGAACACTTTTCCAAGTCGAAGATCATTCCCCCTTGACTTCGAGAAGTATCTGGAATGAATTGCACATTGCAATAGACTAGGTTGCGTGGGACATGGGGCTTTCAGAGAGCGATACCCGTACAATTGCGCCTCAATCGTGCTCAACCCACTTTAACCAAACTAAATTTTTACGCTCCAAATAACCACATTCACAGGAAGTTCGGTGGAGTTTCGATACAAAATGCAAAATTTATGTATTTTTGATGGGAAAATTTGACAACTAACTTTTCGGGTGTAGGTTTCTAGTTCTTGGCGGGTTTGGAAATGGTCAGTGTTGGTGTTGGATTCGTATCGCTAAGAGTTTGTTTTACTTTTTGAAATTTGTCCCTTTTCCCTTTTTTATATTTTTTAGGAGCTTCCCGAATGTCAATTAAAATCGCTTTCTCGGTAGTAGCAATGGCTGCAGTTATGACTCAGGCCGCCTCTGCTGCCATGGTCACCTTTACCAACAACACCTTGTGGACCAATTTCGCTGCAGCTCAAGGAAACTCGGCGGTCGCCACCGAGACTTTCGACTCTTACAACGGCTTCTACCTCAACGGCCTCACCGGTAATGCGGGCGGGATCCAATGGACAGCCTCTGCGCCGGGAGAGCTCTATGCAGGTTCTGGCTTCATGTCCACCAACAGTCCTGAGGCGCTCCTCACGTTCACCATGTCGCCAAGCGTGCAGGGAGTTGGTGGCAACTTCTTCTCGACCGACGCCAACTTCAACATCATCCCAGCCATCATTGGCGTGCAGCTTGCTGACGGTTCGGCCTACGTGGGCAACGCAACATCACTCTCTGACTTCGTTGGGTTCTACTCAACTGGTGCTTCTATCTCCACCATTTCAATCACTGTGGTAGGCAACTTACCGGCTGGAACCAACTTCGCCACAGTTAACAACCTCTACTTCGCAGTGCCAGCACCAGGCGCAGCAGCGCTCATCGGCCTCGCCGGTCTCATTGGTGGTTCTCGCAAGCGCCGCAGCTAAAAGAACTGCTTAACTCACTGAAACACAACAGGGGCGACCACTACGGTCGCCCTTGTTTTATTTGCGTAGTGCGTCAGGCTGGAGCGCAATCTAGGTCAGGCACAATTCCCGCGAACGCTCCTCAAAAACCAATGCAACGTGGTTGAATCTTTCTGCCTCGGACGAGTAGGGTGCCTGTCCCCGATCGCCCCCAAACGCAATTGTTACGCTCCAATTCAACAATGCTGGCAGCGGTGTGTTCGTGGCGTGGTACGGCTTCGACGATCAAGCTGGATCCTCGCCAAGCCGCATGTGAACGGAACGCTCGTTCCAGCCCCAGATACCTTTGCTGTCCTGGGAGTCGCTGGGCTTGGTCGGTGGACGCCGTCGTCGCTCATAAGTCAGCACAACCTGCATGATTGATTCAGGACCTCGGCCGCAAGGTGGGGTCTTGTCGTTTTGCCACTGCGCGGTGGCGCGCATCGGTTACCCGCACTGACGTTCTGCAAGGCAAGCAACCAATCCTGCCTAGTATCCAAGACTTATCATCGATAAAGACCCACACTTTTAAAGAATTACTGATTATGAAGCCAGATATAAATTCGCCGATTGTTGTTGTCATTGGCGGCGGATTTGGTGGCATTGCCGCAGTGCAGGCACTGGCCAAGGCCCCTGTGAATGTCGTTTTAGTAGACAAAGCAAATCATCATCTTTTTCAACCATTGCTTTATCAGGTGGCAACTTCGGTTCTTCCCACTTCCAATATTGCGTTTCCCATTCGCCGAATTTTTCGCCAGCAAGAAAACGCGTATGTGTTCAATGAAGAAGTTGTGTCCATTGATTGCGCTGCGCATCTGCTGACATTTGCAAACAATCGAAATGCGCACTTCGACTATCTCATCCTGGCTGCTGGTGCTCGCTCGAGTTATTTTGGAAACGATCACTGGGAGCAATTTGCACCTGGCATGAAGACGCTTGATGATGCTTTGACTATTCGCAACAAAATTCTTCGCGCATTTGAAGACGCAGAGGCCGAGACCGACGAGGTGGCATTGCGCGAACATTTAACTTTTATTGTGGTGGGCGGTGGGCCGACAGGTGTCGAGCTTGCTGGCGCCATAAAAGAACTCGGCGTTGATTCTCTTTCAAAGGACTATCGACGCTTCAATTCTAAAAGTGCGCGCGTCATTTTAATCGAGGCTGGCAATCGACTTCTGCCAAGCATGAGCGAACGTTCGTCACACGCCGCGTTCTTAGCGCTGAGCAAAATTGGCGTGGAAATTCGCCTGAGTCAATCCGTCACACATATCGATGAATCGGGTGTGGTGGTAAATGGCGAGACCATTCACGCGAATACTGTTGTGTGGTCGGCAGGAGTGAAGGCAAATCCGCTTGGCGCATCGCTTGGGGCAAAACTTGATCGCAACGGCCGCGTGTTGGTGGAACCAGATTGCTCCATCAAGGGTGCATCAAATATATTTGTGATTGGCGACATGGCATCCATACAGTGCGCCAAAACTGGGCACATGGTTCCTGGAGTTGCACCGGCAGCCACGCAAATGGGTCAATTTGTAGCAAAAATTATTGCCCGCGAAGTCAAGACTGGAACAAAAATGACAGCGCGCGGAGCGTTTCAATATTTTGACAAGGGTTCGATGGCAACAATCGGTCGCGCTCAGGCCGTGGCGGAAGTGGCAGGGTTGAAATTTGCCGGTCTACTCGCGTGGCTGGCATGGCTGTTTGTGCATTTAATTTTATTAGTGGGCTTCAACAACCGCATTCTTGTATTTATGTCGTGGGCAATTTCATACCTCACCTTCAGCAAAGGGTCGCGCATTATTAGCGGCAACCCACCGTCGCGTGTCGTGGTGCCAGTTGGAAGCAGCGTAAATGATTCTCCATCTCAGAGGAATAAAGTGGTGGCAGAGTTGCTGAAACGAATGTGAAAATCCACCTGATGAAAAGAAAAACCACACAAGCATCGGTAATGGGTGCGCTTATGTGTTGGCTTATGGCTTTGGTTTGCACTGCCACATTAGGGCAACATGCATTTGCAGGAGATATCGTTCAAGAAGATCAAAGGTTCATAGCGCTTGATCAGAAATTTCATGCTGACTTTGGGGGATCCATTCAATTATGGAAGAGTGGCGACGACAAACTCGCCGCAAACTATGACGTGAAGCCGCTTGAGGCGGGACAAATCGAAAATGCAATTCAAGTTGTTGGCTGGATCGAGGCTGAGTTCAAGAGATATCCCGCAGGATTCATCAAGAAGTATGGACCGAAGAAGCTTGTCTTGGCAAACGAGTACATCTACAAGTCATCGAAAGCGGCAGAAAAGCCTTTCTCCCCTGCTTTCCTTTACGAAAAAAGCAGCGACTCGATTCTTGTCACCGTGCCAAGCACGATCACTCCATCAAATGAATTTCTCGCAAGGAATGCTCTCCACCAGACACTCTTTACATATCTGCTTTCTGACCTGCCTGCCAAAGACTCGCTGATTGGACTTGAACATTGGAAAACCATCCAGTTTGACGAAGCTGCTGCTGAAAAAGAACCTTCCAATTGGGTTTTCAAACAGAGCAATCAACGAGACGGCCTCTTCAAAATATTTTGGGAACCCTTTGACTTTGCGCAGATCAATGCTCTGGCAAAGAGTGATCCCCTACTGAAGCAACGAGTCGAAGTTGTCCAATCATTTTTGCATTCGCTCGATCCGCAATTCGACGACGCATTTTGGCAAACACTTGCAACGATTCCAGAATCTCAACGCACCATTTGCCTCAACGATCTTGCCGACCTGCATAGTGCCGACCAAATCAAAGGCGATGCTGAAATTCAAGACGACATTCGGTTCATTGAAAAGAAATGGGGCCTGAAAGTGATTTGGGAACCAGGTTCCGCCGCACCGCCCATGCCTGTCAAGGTGCGACTGGAATACTCGTACATGACAGACAAAAAACTATCCGAATTCAAACAATTCATCCATCTCGTCCGCGAGGAATTGTGCTCATACCCGGAGCAGATCGCCGCCAAAATGGGCGTAGAAAAAATCTACGTCCTCGACACATTTACTTTTCGCGGTGCGAAGATTGCTGGACAAGCGTTCAGTTGGCTCCCACGTATTTCATTCGGCTATGGGCTGAGTAGTTTCGATCCAAAGACGCCAAGTTCGAAAGAATTTTTCCTCAGAACGATTCACCATGAACTCTTCCATTTGATAGACAAACAATTCTCCGTGGAAGGAGGTCCTATTTTTGGTTCGAATTGGAATAGCTCGAATGAACAATCATTTGCGTACAGACTTGGACAGCCGAAAGAACTTGATCAACCTGCTTTTTATAAAGAGAACATTAAACGGACTGGCTTTGCTGAACGCTATGGAATGAATGTGGCCACCGAAGATCGCGCTTCGATCTATGGGCGCATCATGACTGAGGATAAATCGTTCTTCGAGCAACTTGAAAGCGACAAGATCCTCAAAGAGAAAACTGAAAAGATATTTCAGTTTTTTCAGCTCATCAAGAAGGACTTAGACATTGACTCGTCGAATGCTTTTTATACAAAGATTGAAATGTTGCAGGCGCGAGTCAATGCACTGCCTGTGAAAGACGCAGGAAAGTGATAAGAAAACAGCCCTTCTCGCGCAGGATGTGCGAGTCCTCCCCGTCAGCGCCCTGCTTCATAACGCGTGTTGAATCGTTCGTGGAGTGCGGCGCGATCGGGCGAAGGTGCGCTTGATTCATTTCGCACTGGAAGTGGCGCGACGGTCGCTCCATCACCCGTAAGAAAATCCATGTCCTTGCACCAGCCGTTGAGATCAAGAACAAATTTGCGTGTCCAGTTCGCGGCGAGCGTCGGCTGAACAGCGTCAAACGTCATGCGCACTTCCTCCCCCGCCGCGAAGATCGCAACAGCATCATCGATCGCAGTAACGAGCGGAGAACAATCCACGCCCGTTGCTGTGTACCAACCTGGTTGCTTGCGACAATCCCACAGCGGCACGCGCGCTTCATAGTCATAAATCGGCCGGCGCTGCTGCGCGGGAATTCGCCGTGCGTATCCACTCGCGCGCACAACTGCAGACTGAAGCCGCAGCGTGCGCTCGATCGCCTGCGGACAGGACTGCGACCAAACAATGCGACATCGATCAACATACAACTCTTGATTCGTCACGATGCGCAGCGTGGTGCAATTCTTAGGAAGTGAATCTCGAGCGATTGGAAACGCTGCCTCGCGAGGCATACCAGCGGGATATCCATATTCCTTCACGAGCGTCATCCACAAACCCGTCGCAGGATCGAGCGCTTCGAATGTCGGTGCCAACGTTGAAGCGTGCGCCTGCCACATTGCGAAAGTCGTAGAGCAATACGGATATTCGATCCATCCATCCATCAAGAGAACGGGGGCCCCCGCGCCCGCCGATATTTCTTGCGGAAATTCGAGCGAGATCGCAAACATCTGCGAAGTGCGTCCGATGAATCTGGAATCGATTTCCCCAGGATCGACCGCAACAAAGTCTTGCGTGCGCACCGCATCGGTCTGGTCGATCGCAGCGAGCGCACCGTGTGCAACTGTTGCACGCACTGGCAACATGGATTCGCGCCAGAAGATTGCCGCGCCCGTTGGCTGAGGATCGCTGATTCCCATGCGTTCGTCGAACGACATATTCCATCCTGGCGGCAAGTCATACACCTTGAGTGCAGCACTGTCGATCGCCGTGAACTCTTCCATCGGTTCGCTGAGTGCGATTTCGTATTTGCCATCTCGTGGGGCAATGGCGGCAGAAGAAATTGCGATGCGTTCCCACGGCCGCGGCTGTGCGTAGATCGGTGAGAGATCACCGTTTTCGTCTTGCGTCACAGAAGCGAGAAACCCAACGCCACCCACACCGAGCGAATCCGTCACGAATGCCATCTTGGTTCCATTCCACGCAAAGACCACAGGACAACTGGAAATTTGCCGCTGGGTTTCGGCGATCGTGTGCGCTCCCTTTGGAATTTGCATTTCACTTTGCGTGACATTGTCGGGCCAATCAATAGAGAGAAAATCAATCTCTGGCGAAAGTCCAAGTCCGATCACGCACGGATCTGTGGACTGTCCACTCGATGAGTTCCAAGGCAATTGTCGCGCTGCTACCCACTCGCCGCCGATGCGGGCAACAGCGGATGTTCCGATGCCGCTTGCATTGGTCCGCATCTGCTGCGCTGGATCGATGCGACCGCGAAATGAAATCGTTGCAACTGGTGCGCGACCTTCGCCCGGACCTCGCATCTCAAATTCATCGCCGAACAAGACTGCGCCGATTCCGCTGAGAATCGCTGGTTTTGGCGGGTCGTATCGATTGCCCATTTGCTCCGTCAGTTCTTCGATTGGCTGCCCCGCTGCGTCATACAGAATGATCGATGCCATCGGACTGCGAAGAAAGCTGAACGAACGATTCAGAAATGTGCCGCCAACCATTATGTTTTGATGCCCCATTCCTGAAGCATCAACGACAGCGAGCCAATTTGCAAATCCAAAGTACGAACTCGAAGTCTGCCGTGGACCTTGCGGCTCGAAAGCCCAAACTGCAAGGTTGCCAGCTGGACCTCCATCGTGATACGAGCTGTATTCAATCGCTGCAAGCATGGGCGTGCCGTCTTCGTTGCGTGAATAGGCGACTGCGTCCATGATCGAGTGGGATTCGAATGATCCGTATCGTTTGTTGTCGCGAGTCCATGACCAGAGACGATCGTTGACAAAGACCGCAGCACTCGAAGCCGCGAATTGCGCCATCGATGCGATGATGTCCAAATCTCCATCACGGTCGATGTCGATGATTGCAGAGTTTGTTACGGGGTTTTGAGAATCAAGCGGCAACTCGACAGACTGCCACGTGCCATCAAGTCGGTTGTACAGAATGCGCAGATGGTTTGTTTTGTCTTGCGTTGTGTCCGCCACAAGCAGATCGACATCTCCATCGTGATCGAGATCTGCGAGTGTCAGCACAGCGGCGTCTTCCGGCAGCGACTCGCCGAATGATCGATCTGTCCACTGATCGTTGGTGCCTTGTTCGTACCACGATGTTTTCGACGTACGTTTTGGCTCATCACTATTCAAGACAATTGATGACGTCACGACCGCATCGACGCGGCCATCATTGTTGAGATCCCCCCACTTCAATTGCTGAACACCTTGAATGCGCGCAAGAGGATGATCTGGAATTGCGCGCCAAGATTCTGATGCTTCGGATGAATTGGTCTTCATGACTGTCATGAGCGGCATAAGCGATCTGCGATCGTTCGCATCACGAGTCCACCACATCAGATCCGTCTGACCATCACCGTCGATATCCACCGTCGACTGCAAACCGTTTGACCTTCGCTGTCCATCCCAATTGGAGATTTTCATCGAAGTCGGTGTTGCGAAGAGCGGACCCGATGGAAGCGTTTGCCCATCGTGCGAAGTCACACTGACTGCGGGAGTCGGCAGCATGACTTCGCCAAGCGCACCCATCCGCGTGTACTTGAATTCCGCAAGCGATGATCGCGGATTGTTCGCAAGACGGTCAAAGAGTGCGAGCATCTCTGCCGATTTTTCACTTTGTCCAAGTCGCGCAGAGGCACGTTGTAATCCAAGCACCGCGCTGCGAAGAAATGGATCGAGTTGTTCCGATCGCTCGTACCACGGAAGCGCTTGCTCAACCTGTCCAAGAAGTTCGAGGCATTGCGCGGTGTAATACGCCGCATGCGCATTCGTGGGATTTGATTCGGCGCACGCCCGAAAATGTGAAAGCGCTTCATTTGGACGACCAAGAAAAAGTTGCGCAAGCCCTGTGCAGTAACTCGCATGTGTGCCAACCAACGGATTTTTCAAGAGCGGCGCAAAGAGTGCGATTGCACGATCCTGCGCATCATCACTCGTTTGATTGAGCACGGCGATTGCAACATTAAGTTGGCCG
>CAJCCX010000049.1 GCA_903961015.1 uncultured bacterium | reverse complement strand
CCAAATCCTCAGCAAAGTCAGGCAAGCCCACAAAAGCACTCGTACCCCAAATCAGCTGCATTCGGCACTTTTGCGATTCTGACGGATCGATTCTACATCTGGACTCGTTGGTCGAGTCGATGATTCTTGGAAAAATTCCTCACAAGCACATCTTGCTCGATGGACCGATTGGATCTGGCAAACGAATGCTTGCACGCGCAATCGGCAATGAGTTCGGCGGAAAGGTTGTCGAACTCGATCCAGGCTCCGTCACGAATCGCACCGGTATGGTCGACATTTTTAGCGACCTCGGGCGTGACGATGCGTTGGTGATGCACAACATCGACGAGTGGTGCGACGAGGCGCAAAGCGATACGGCCTGCGTCATGATCGATCGAGCGCTCAGACGAGAGGCGCCCAAAGCAACGCGATCAAATCCATTCGCAGCTGCATTCGAGAACGACTCGCAGGCGAGCGCCACCGAAAAGTTCTTGGCATTTGAGCCATTCATCATGATTGTCACGACCAATGCTTTCCAAGCGATCAATGAACGACTTGGGAATAACTGTATTCACTTCACGCTCACACGCAGTCGAGAGGCCATGACAATCGCTACCGAACGAGCGCTGCGATACAACGCGATTCCTGCAGATTCCAAGGCAGTTTCGATCTTGGTTGACTATTTTATGGTTGCCCATGCCGACGTCGCCGAGGAAACGATTGCACTTGTCATCAGTCATCTGATGAGATTGGGTGCGATTGCCCTTCTTCCAGAAATGGCGGCACAAGTTGTCCAAGCAGCGTGGTCATTTCAATCGATTGGCGTTGTCGCGCGCTGCGTGAAATCAACGATGGCTGATATGGAGACAGAAGACCTGCAAGCAGTTGCGACGTACTTACTGTTGCCACCCGCCCTCACCGTAAAGCTTGCGAAAGTGCTCAAGAAAAATTCGAGTGAACATATCGATATTGGGTTCTGATTCCACTGATTCCATTTGGATTTCTTCTGTGCATTCTTGTATTTGCAAGAGTGGCGTGCCCGCACAATTGTAAAACTTTCCCAACACATGATCTCCACCGCATCACAACTTCAATTCAAACTCATCGGATCTGCGCAGGATTCTTTGCAATCACGCGCCGCACAATTCAGTGCCGAGCATCAAGGCCGTCCGTACCAACACGCTCTCTCGCGCGACATCGTCGCCGCGCTTGAGAATCCATTGTCGGACGGCCGTCCATCGAATCGGCAGGCCAGCACCACCTCGATGCGCGCAATTTCCAGCGCACTCGTCGTCGTCCCAACCGGGGGCGGGAAGACGCATATCGCGCTTGCAACAGCGCGAACATTACAGGTGAGTGCTGGCTTGACGATTGGATGGTGCTCGGCGCGACGCGACCTACTTCGGCAAGTCGACCGTGAAAACAAGGTCTTTGGCTTCAACGTTGATCTTCGACTCATGTCGCTCTTCGATCGCAATCCGCCTGAGTGCGATGTACTGATCATGGACGAAGCACATCACGATGCGTGCGCGAGCGCAGCAACTTTGCATGCAAATGTGAAGCCTTCGTACATCATGGGACTGACGGCGACGCCGTGGCGGAGCGACCGCGCGCGTTTGTGTTACAGCCACGTAATTCGTCGCTGCTCGATTCAAAGTTTGCAAGATGACGGTTATCTCGCTCCCTATGCGCATGTCAGTATTGATTCTTGGGCACCAGAAGAAGTCGCGAAAACGTGGCTGCGTTCTCGCGAGAGATTTGGGAAAACTGTCATCTTTATGCACACCCGCCAGCAAGCGCACGCGTGCATGCTTGCGCTGCGCAAGAGCGGCGTCAGCGTTGAACTTGTTGCAGGCGACACTGATCGATCAACACAGTTGCAAGATTTCGCCAGCGGCAAAGTTGAGATCCTTCTAGCGATGGGTTGCCTGACTGAAGGGT
>CAJCCX010000048.1 GCA_903961015.1 uncultured bacterium | reverse complement strand
TGAGTTGTTGGAGCAACCAATCAGCGCACTCGAATTGACGATCCGCGCGAAGAAGGCTGTTCAGTTGCTCGAAGTGCGAACGCTTGGCGAACTTGCATGCCGCACTGAGGCAGAATTGATGGGCATGAAGAACTTCGGTTCGACAAGCCTCGACGAAATCAAGGCTCAGCTCGCAACGCACGGACTTTCGCTTCGCGTGATGGAGTGAGCGCGATTCGAACGTGTTTCTCAACAAGTGATGCATTCAAACCCCTGCAAATTGCAGGGGTTTTTCTTTGGGTTGATTTGTGGGCGTTGGGATGTTCAAGCATGGCCGAACAGAAAGAACGGCATGCAATCAGAGTCCTGATTTTTCCGATGGCACTTCTTCAGGATGCCAATGCGGAGTCTCGACTCCTTCGTACTTCAGCATGGTGCACATTCCAGAATCCGCGTGGTATGGAATGTGGCAGTGAAATGGCCAGATACCTGGATTGTCGGCATCAAATGCGATCTTGATAATTGAATGTGGCGGAACCTCAATCGTGTCGCGCTGGGCGCCGGAGATTGACTTGCCATCAATTTCAATAACTTGAAATACGCCATCATGCAGATGCATCGGATGACCCATGGGAGTCTTGTTGGTCAACACCATCTCGACGCGCTCGCCAAGTTTGACGGTGAGGACATCTCGAGTTGGGTATTTGATTCCATTGATAAACCACTGATATCCATCCATGGTTCCAGTCAATACCGCAGGCAGCGTGCGATCGATCTTTTTCGTGACAAGCGGCGCGGTGGCGCGGAGGCGCATTTCTTGCGTGTTGTCGAGTGCTGCGGTGGTCATCGAGGCTGTTTTTGGAAGCGCAGACTTTGCGGCGCTGTCACTTGTTGATCCAGTGGTCAATACAACTCCGCAGGTGAGCGTTGTGCCTTCTCCTTGCATTGTGATTGGGAAGACGGCTCCACTGGATGTCGTGCTGGAAATCGCACTGGGTATGGTCACCCGCAGGTCGATTCGCTGCGCAATCGCCAACTGGAAAAAATTTCCGCGCAGAGGTTGGATCGGCTGACCGTCAACAGCAAGAAGTTCCGCATCAAGGGAACCTGTATCGATAAAGAAATCGGTTTCGCACGATGCCGCAATGATGCGTAGCAAGACGGTGTCTCCAGGATTCACTTTCATGACATCGGGATCGTCAACTGTGCGGCGATTTGCGAGCAGTGCATCGTATTTGACATCAGTGTTTGCAATTGGAGCATTCACCATGGCGCGAACAAATCGACTGTTCGCTTCGTCCCATTGTTGAGCGATCACTTGCGGCTGGTTTGCAGTTGGCATTGCTTGCATTCCAGGCATTTCTTGCATTCCCGGCATTGGTTTCGATCCAGTTTTCATATCCATCGCGGGCGCGTTGCGAAGACCTTGAAGAATCGCCTCCGGAGTTGTGAAAGAAAAATCTGTAAGGGTGATGACGAATTGCTTGTCAGCCTTCGCACGCTCGGCATCGCTCCAAACGATCATTGGGGCGGAGACAAGGTATTGCTCTTGGAGTGCATAGTGAGAGTGCATCCAATATGTTCCAGTTTCCTTTAAAGGAAAGTCGTATGAAAAAGTTTTGCCAGGCGCAATTGGTTCTTGGGTAACAAATGCAACGCCATCCATCGAGTTTGGCAGCGACAGTCCATGCCAGTGAATGCTTGTCGGCACATTCAGTTGATTGGTCACGTCAACGTGCATTCCGTCGGCTTGATTGGGGGAATATCCCTGCGTTCCATCAGCTTGCACGACACTTCCCATCATGATGGTCTTGCCGTTGACGGTCAGTGGAGTTTCGCGAACAAAGAGTTGCACTCGTTTGACATCGTCGGACGCAGTGCTTGCATCTGAAATCAAACCAGTTGGCACGCAATGGGCTACTGTCGATGCGCTGAAGATCAAAGATGTGGTGACGAAGGATGTGAAAGTGGGAGAAAAGTTCGATCGCATGGGGCATAAATGTTATTCGCAACGCACTAGGATCGTGTTTATATTGCAAGTCAAAAGTACATTCTGCGTTGGCGAAACGGTCTATTTTCGTGGGTATTCGAAAAGATCAAAGCGGGGCAGAAACGTATCGTCAGAGCTCGAAGTCCCGGCGTAACCCTTTCGCCGCCCCGCAATGGCTCGGTGCTACGATCGCCACGATGCGTGATTTCGCACTAATCCATCTGAATGGCGTGCGCCGAGAGATTCGCGGTCGTGAAGCATTGATGATGCTTGCAGAATGGTTGCGAAAAGAAGCGGGATTGAGTGGAACAAAAATTGTTTGTGCTGAAGGCGATTGCGGAGCATGCACTGTGCTTCGGGCTTCCTGCCGCGCGAGATCGCACTCTGACCAATATTTAAATTTCGAAGCGATGAATTCCTGCATCGCAACAGTTGCTCAAATGGATGGGACGCACATCGTCACCGTAGAGGGGATGCAGTGCGGCGATCACTTGTCGCCCGCACAAGAAGCGATGCGCAAGTGTCACGCTTCTCAGTGTGGTTATTGCACTCCAGGATTCGTGATGGCGATCAGCGCAATGTTGGAGCGGCACGATCAAGCAGATGCGCGGACTGCATCCAATTATCTCACTGGAAATCTCTGCCGATGCACTGGATATGCACCGATTGTTGAAGCTGCTCTCACGGTACGAGCAACCGAGAAGCATTCAGTCGCGCGTCGATACTCGGATCCACATTTAATTTCAGAGTCAGTTTCTTCCACGAAGTTATCGATGTTGGTCGAGTATGACGGCACGAAACTTTTCGCCCCCGTTTCGCTGCGAGAGGCGGTCACATTTTCTGCGGCACATCCTGGGACGCGTGTGCTTGGTGCTGCAACTGATCTTGGCGTGCAAGTGAACAAGGGAAAGCCTCTTCCGACTTCACTCTTAAGCCTTCACTTGATCCCCGAACTTTACGAAACAAAATTGACGCGCAGTCGAGTGACATTTGGATCGCGTGTCACGCTTGCCGAAGTGCGACGAGTCAGCCAAGATGTCGCACCAGAGTTTGCGCGATTCCTGAATCTCTTCGCGTCGCCGCAAATCAAGAATGTGGCAACGCTCGTTGGCAACATCGCCAACGGATCTCCTATTGGCGATACGTTGCCATTTCTTCTTATCGCCGGCGGTGAAGTGCATGTTGCAAGTAGACCTGGTGCCAAGGGCGTGGTCCGCAAGCGAAAAATCCCGATGACCGAGTTATATGTTGGTTATAAAAAACTTGCGCTCGAGATTGGGGAAATCATCACCCATATCAGCTTCGATCGAACTTCTGCAAAGGAAGTGATGAGTCTTTGCAAAGTCACGCAGCGCAAAGATCTAGATATAAGCGCCGTGAGCGGCGCATTTTCGCTCACGCTGAAATCGATTCTCAAAGCAAGTCGCAATGGAAAAACTACGCCGTATGTTGTCTGTGCACGAATCGCATACGGCGGCGTTGCTGCGACACCACTGCGGATGCCAGAAGTCGAGCTTGCGCTGCAAGGGGAGTTGACTACTGAGCGAATTGAAAGCGCTGCGCATTTGATTGCTCGTTCTATCAAGCCGATTTCAGATGTACGAGGCAGCGCGTCCTATCGCAGAGTGGCAGCCGCAAATCTTTTTCGCCGATTTGGCAACGAGGTGCTCCGTGGCTGATCCGATACGCGCACTCGGTGCTGCGGTGAAGCTGATCAGCGACTCGGGCTCGCCATCGCATGATTCTTCGATCACGCATGTCACGGGCAAGTCCGAGTATGTCGACGACCGACCGATGCTCAAAGGCGAACTTCACTGCGGGTTGGTTTATAGCCCATATGCGCATGCTCGAGTTGTTCGCCTCGACACTGCGCCTGCGCTAAAAATTCCTGGCGTGATTTGCACCGTCACCGCAAGCGATGTTTCGCACAATATGTGGGGGAGCATTTTTCAAGATCAGCCAATCATCGCGGCTGATGAGACGCATTATGTCGGTGAGGTCGTTGCCGTGGTTGGCGCCGAGACGAAGGAGGCCCTCGCAAAGGGCATCGCAGCTGTTATTGTCGAGTGGGAAAAACTTGCAGATATCCGCACGATTTCGCAGGCAATTGCCGCAAAGAGTTTTATTGGGTCACTGCGCACGATTTCAACTGGCGATGCAGAAGGTGCTCTCACCAGCGCGCCGCACTCTGTGGCTGGCACGCTTGAAATCGGCGGTGCGGACCACTTTTATCTTGAGAGCCAAGCAGTTGTTGTCTATCCCAAGGAAGATGGTCAACTTGAAGTGCATTCTTCGACGCAGCATCCGACTGAGACCCAACATGTCGTCGCGGAGGCGTGCGGGTTGCGCTTCAGTGATGTGGTCTGCATCGCAAAGCGTCTTGGTGGCGCATTCGGCGGGAAAGAATCGCAAGCCGCTCCGATCGCTGCATACGCCGCACTCATTGCCCAGCGAAGTGGTCGACCTGCGCGTTTGGTGTTGTCCAAAGATGATGACATGATCATCACTGGAAAGCGAAATCCATTTCAAATTGAATATCGTTGCGGCTTTGATGATAAAGGAAAAATTCTTGCTCTCGATGCAATGTTGCACTCTGATGGCGGCGCGTATGCCGACCTTTCAACTGCGATCATGGAGCGGGCTCTCTTGCACTGCGATAACGCGTATTCAATTGCGAACATGCGCGTGCGCGGGCAAGTTTGTCGCACGAATTTCCATCCACACACAGCATTTCGCGGATTCGGCGGACCAAAAGGTGTTGCCATGATCGAGTCAATTATTGAAGACATCGCTCGTGTTGTCGGCCGCGATGCGCTGGATGTTCGCACTCTCAATTGCTATGACCAGACTCAGGACATCACTCATTATGGCCAGCGCGTCCAGAACAATCATCTGCCTGCGCTCTTTGCATCACTCGAGAATCGCTGCGAGTATCGAAAAAGGCGTGAAGATATTCGTGTTTGGAACGCGGAGCGATCGCATAAAAACAACGCGCCCGTGCGCGGTCTCTCGATGACAGCGGTCAAGTTTGGCATTTCATTCACCACACGTTTTCTCAATCAAGGGAATGCCCTTGTGAATGTCCACCGCGATGGGACGGTGCAAGTTTCGACGGGTGCCGTCGAGATGGGGCAAGGTGTGAATTCACGCATTGCGTCAATTGTTGCGCAGCAGTTTGGGTTACCAGTGTCGAGCGTGCGCATGATGCCGACATCGACAGAAAAAAATGCCAATACATCTCCGACCGCTGCTTCGACTGGAACGGATATCAATGGCGCTGCGGCAGCGAAAGCCTGCGAATCGATATGCAGTCGACTTGCGGGATTAGCGATTCAACTCCGATCAATTCCAGCAGAATTGTGGGCAACGAAGACGGCGGGTTTGGGCACAATGCCAGAGATCATTGTTGGCGATGGCGTCGGTCCAAATGGAACGGATGATCAACGCGTGGAATTCACTGGTGGCCATGTGACCGTGACGGATCGATCTGGCGCAGTATTTGCAATTGGCTTTGCAGAATTAATCCGCGATGCGTATCGCAACCGGATCTCCCTGAGTGACTATGGCTATTACACAACTCCAAATCTTGGCTTTGACAAAGTGCAAGGCAAGGGCAATGCGTTTTTGTATTTCGCGCAAGGCGTCGCAGCAAGTGAAGTGGAGCTTGACCCAGACACTGGCGAAGTGAAGGTTCGGCGCGTTGACATATTGATGGACTTGGGCAGGCCAGTGAACCACGCGCTTGATATGGGGCAAGTTATGGGTGGATTTATTCAGGGGATGGGATGGGTCACAACCGAACATCTTGTATATGACATTAATGGCAAGTTGCTTTCTCATTCGCCAAGCACATACAAGATCCCAAATGTGCAAGACACTCCCCGCGTTTTCAACGCTGATTTGATTTTCAACGAGGGCAATACACAGAACATCCGAGGATCGAAAGCGTCGGGTGAGCCGCCATTGCTCTTGTCGCTTTCAGTGTGGACCGCAATCCGCGATGCAATCATGTCGGCGCGCACCCATTCAACAACAGAAGAAGTGCAGCTTGTCCCGCTGGCAATTCCAGCAACAGCAGAACGCGTCTTGCGCGGACTCTCACCAGAGTCATTCGCCATCTGGGATGCGCAAGAAGCAAGTGGTGTCCATTGAAAATGGGTGACACACAATGAGTTGTTCGATGCGTGAATATCTTCAACATGCAAGCGCACTCGTCGAGCGAGGCGCAGTCTTTGTCACGGTCACACTTGTTGAGCCTGAAGGTCACGTTCCGCAAGATATTGGTGCGAAGGCGATCGTCACGGCGAGTGGACTTGCATGGGGAACTGTCGGCGGCGGTCGATTGGAAGCTCGTGCAATCACCCATGCTCAAGCGATGATCGCTCGCCAATTTGCGGGAGTTATTCCTGCTGCAGCGGTCCAATCAGAAATTGTTCGATATGAACTTCTGCGCGACTTGAATATGGTTTGTGGGGGAGCTGCAACTTTGTTTTATGAAATCTCTGCGCTACCGAATTGGAATATCGCACTCTTCGGTGCGGGGCATGTTGCGCAAGCGACACTTTCGCTTCTTTGCACATTCGAGTGCAGTTTGACCTGCATTGATCCACGCGATGAATGGCTCGCAAAAATTGCCTCGCGGCCCAATGTGTGCAAGATGCTTGTCGCAGAACCTGCGGAGTTTGTTTCGAAGTTGCCTGCAGGAACATTTTATCTTTGTATGTCGCAAGGCCATGCAACCGACTTGCCGATCGTGCGCAAAATTCTCCGGCGAGGTGACGCCGCATTCATCGGAGTCATCGGCAGCGAGCCAAAGTCACGAACGCTGCGAAGCACTCTTCTCAAAGAGGGATTTGATGAATCGATGGTTGGGCGAATTCATTGTCCGATCGGTCTACCAATTGGATCAAATTCCCCGCCAGAAATCGCAGTCAGTATCGCCGCACAACTCTTGCAAGAGCGCGACGTGATCAGGAAAAGCGTCGTGTGATATCGACCCACTGCCCGTCGTAGTACCGGCGCGCATCGTCGAATTGCCAGCCGAAAAGCCAGCGCACTTTCAGTCATTGGTGGCAGACGTGCGTGTCGCAGTAAATTCAATTTCAGTTTGTGTCTGCGAAATGATTTAGAAAGGAGGATCTTGCCCGAAACAGGCGCGATCAATCCTTGTGATGGATGATTCGCCCCACTCCCGAACTTGAACCTGATCCATCTTGCCCTGTTGCATCTAACTCTGGCCGGCCATCATCTTTGACATCGCCACGTAGAGTCTCGATCGCGTGTGGAAGAATGTCTGCGATCGCCTCAAACATTTCAGTGCACCCGCGCGGCGAGCCGGGCAGGGTGATGATCAAAGTTTGATGGATCGTTGCAGCAATCCCACGTGAAAGAAAAGTCCGAGGCGTTTTCTGCAAGCAGCGCAGTCGCGAAAGGTCCATCAAGCCAGCATGTTCGCGGTGCATCACTGCGCGCAGCGCTTCGGGAGTGATGTCACGCGGCGCGAGACCAGTGCCACCTGTACTCAGTATCAGGTCAACTGAATGCGCAGGTTGTGACCAATTGACAAAAAACTTTGACAGTGCAGAGGCATCGTCAGGCAAGCATTCCCTGTGAACGATTTCGGCGTGCAAGTGTTTGCTTGCAAGTGATTCCAGCGTTGGCCCCGATGTGTCGACAGCATCACCACGAGAGCAGCGATCACTGACAGTCAAGATGACAGCACGGATTGCGCCGGTCATGCGCGCACTCGCTTTTGTGAAGTCTTTGCGGCGGTGGCTGCGCGGAAATGCCCGCTTCGCCCGCCTTCCTTTTCAAGCATGCGCAATCCTTCGATTGTCATTGATCGATCAATAGATTTTCCCATATCAATCACAGTCAACGCCGCAATTGCAACAGCGAGCAACGCTTCCATTTCGACGCCAGTTTTCGCGGTCACTTTCGCCTCGGCCCAGACATACACATGGTCGCGGCGAAGTTCAACGCGAACATCGATCGAATCAAGTGGCAATGAATGACAGAGTGGAATGAGCTCGTCGGTTCGCTTCGCAGCTTGAATGCCAGCAAGTCGTGCGACATCAAGCACGTTGCCTTTGGAAATTGAATTCTGTGCGATGCGATTTGCGAGTTCTGCGGAAACATTCACTCGGGCTTCAGCAACGGCGCGGCGCGCTGTGATTTTCTTTGCGCCAACATCGACCATTGCGGCGCGACCCCTCGCGTCGACATGCGTCAAGCGTGGAGTGACCTTTCCAGTCTGTGCGGTTTTTTTGGTGGAGCGTTTCTTTGTTGCCATTGCATATCCAATCTATGTCAGTATGTTTGATCCGTTTTTAGTCCGACCAAGCATAGAAATCTTGAAACCCAGTCGTCGCATCGCTCGGCGCAATTTCGACAAAGCCCACACTTGTCGCAGCCGTCGCAACATCTCCAGAACCTTTTCCTGAGAGCAAATACAGTTCGCGGTTGCCATCAGCGCCAAGCCGCTCTCCCACAAGTCGAAACCACCACATCGCAAGCGTCGTCTGATCACCACTGGAAATCCCTCGCTTTGTTGGCGCAAGTTCATGCCGCGATAATCCTGCAAGTGCACCCAACATTGGAATGCCAAGTCGGCGAGCCGTGGTCATCACAGAAATTGGATT
>CAJCCX010000047.1 GCA_903961015.1 uncultured bacterium | reverse complement strand
CAAGACTGTTCGCGCCTGATGCTTGCACCGGTGAGCATTGGACTGCGTATTGATGTGGACACCTTTCGCGGCACGCGCGATGGAGTGCCACGATTGCTTGGCATTCTGAAGCGGCGCGGTATTCGTGCAACGTGGTATGTCTCGCTTGGTCCTGACAATATGGGCCGTCATATTCTGCGTTTGTTGCGGCCCAGTTTTGCGATCAAGATGCTTCGATCCAGCGCACCAAATTTGTATGGATGGGACATCATTTTGCGCGGAACGGTTTGGCCTGGGCCGATCATCAGTGCGCGACTTGCGGACACACTGCGAATGCCAGATCGTGAAGGGCATGAAATGGGAGTGCATGCGTGGGATCATCACCTGTGGCAGATGGGAATCGATTCGCTCAGCGATGCAGAATTAGATGCGCAGATCGCACGCGCGAGTGACGCACTTGCAACGATCATCGGTCGAGCGCCCACAACTGCGGCGTGCCCTGGTTGGCGTTGCACTGATCGAGTCTTGTCACTGCCATCATCAAAGTCATTTCGATATCGCAGTGATTGTCGCGGAGTTGCTGCGCCATTTTTGCCACGCATCGCAGGCGTGCCGATCAATCAGCCTCAAGTTCCAGTTGACTTGCCAACGTATGACGAAGGCGTTGGTCGCGGCAGTGGAGCAGATGATGCGTGGAATCAGGAACTGCTGCGGCGGATCGATGATGGTCAACCTCATGTTTTGACGATTCACGCCGAGAGCGAAGGTGGATCGAAGTCGCAACTCTTCGAGCGTTTTCTCGACCAAGCGATTGCCAAGGGGCATACGTTTGAACCACTCTGTGATTGGCTCGACCGACAACCTGCCGCCGCACCCGCGACAATCAGCAAGGGACGAGTCGCAGGTCGCGATGGATGGTTGTGCGTGAGCGATTCACTTCGCCGTTAGGATCAACACCTGCAATGTCATTGAAACGCCAAGCAATCTGGTCTGTTGTGGTCTTTCTGATCGTGAGTGTCGTTGTGGTTGGCGTGCGTCCAATTGTTCAACCTGACGAGCCGCGTTATGGAATCATCGCAGCTGAAATGGTCGAGAGCGGGGAATGGTTTGCGCTGCGCATGGCGGGATTTCATTATTACGAAAAACCTCCGATGGGATATTGGATGATCGCCGCCAGCATTCAAGTCTTTGGTGAAAACACATTCGCAATTCGGCTGCCAAGTGCAATCGCAGCAGGACTCTCCGCACTCGCCGCGTGGTTGATCGCGGTGCGCATCACGGGCCGCCGCGCGATGGGACCACTTGCATTCATCGTTCAAGCGACGACGATTGGTCCAATGATCATGGGGTCGGTGGCGAATCTTGATTCGATGTTCAGTGCATGGATTTCACTTTGCATGGTTTCTTTTTATGCCGCATGCACATCAATCGGCCGAACGCGAATTGGATGGCTTGCACTTGCTGGCGCAGCATCTGGATTCGCATTCTTGACGAAGGGACTTCTTGGATTTGCGATTCCCGCCGTTACGGCGCTCGCATTTCTTGCATGGGAGCGTAGATGGTGGGACATGCTGCGATTGCCGTGGATTCCACTTGCCTCCGCTGCAGTGATCGTCGCGCCAATTGCAATTCTGCTGCACCGATCCGAGCCACGCTTCTGGGAATATTTTATTGTCGTCGAACACTTTCGGCGATTTGCGAATCCAGATTCGAATCAACACGGTGAGCCTTGGTGGTTCTTGATCGTGTTGCTGCCTGTTGGTGGCGTGATGTGGACGCTGACATGGTCGCGCGCAATTCGCGGGTTGTTTCTAGCGAAGGGAGCCAGTATGCGCAGTGGAATGCGCTTTGCAATCGCATGGATCATTGCGCCACTTGTTTTACTTTCGATAAGCGCAGGCAAGATGCCTTCATATATAGCGCCACTCTTTGTGCCGATTGCTGTGCTGGTGACGATTGGTTTGGTGAGTGCCCACGAACGATTGATCATGGAGCCTCTCATCGTTCGTCGTATCGGCCGATGGATATTGCGTGTGCTGGCGCTGGGCGCGATCGCTGCGATTTTTACGGGGACTGATTGGATGGGCGCACCTGTGATCTGGACAACAAGTCCAACTCTGCACTGGATTGTGATCGCCTTCGTTTTTCTGCTTTGGGCGGAAATTGATCGCTGGAGTTGGCGTGCTGCGGATGCGACAACTTGGTTGATGCGCAGTGCGACTGCGCCCGTTGCGCTTCTTGCGGCAATACCGTTTCTTTTTCCTGACGGATATGTATTGCAGACTCAAATTCCGTGGCACGCGCTGGAAGAAAACCAACAAGTTCTGCGTGAAAGTTCGCAGCTCTATACAACTGCGCAGTTGGGTCACTGCGTCACTTGGGTGACTGGTCGACGCGACACGCGGATCTTCGGTTATGCCAGCGAATTTGATAATGAATTGGATTTGCCGCAAGATGATGCGCGACTTGTGAAGCGCGATGAATTGATCGCGCGGATTCGGTCTTCGACAGCGGGGGGTATTGCAGTCGTGGCCTCTGCGAATGATGCGGCAACATTGATTGCATCTCCAGGAATTCCAGCGCCTTCCACGAGTTATGTTCGAGGCGATATTGCGATTTTGTCGTGGCGATAGAAATATAATCAGCGAATATGCCATGGGGAATATGTCTTGGCGCTCAAAAATAGTTCGTGCAAATTTTTGCAGCGGACTGATTCGCCCCCGGGCTCAAACATGCTGCGCCGACTTGCTCGGCTTGCAAACTCTCCGGGGTTCAAATCATTCCGCTGCCCACGTTGGCGAATCAAATTCTCGCTCGAACGTTTTTCTGATCGGTCGCGCTTCTGTGTGCGTGCCCAGCCGTTGAAAAATTCTGCCGGGCGAGTTCCGCAGGCGGCCGACGGCACTTGCAATAAAATTTCGTATATCAGATCGTGTCGGTCGCCGAGGACTGTCTGAGCCCGGCGGGATCTTTTCACGGCTGCTCACTTATGCATTTCCGTGGCTGTATCCGAGGCTGTATCAGAATCTTTCACTTCGCTTGTTTCTCTCCCCACGACAAAATCGCAATATCGCCTCGAAAATAATT
>CAJCCX010000046.1 GCA_903961015.1 uncultured bacterium | reverse complement strand
TTGACTTGCAATGGCATAGTTCGAACCACCAATTCCAACAAATGCGCCAGCTGCACCCCCGTCATTTGATCCTGCATGGGTTGTGATTTGGATGACAGTCGGCAAACCTCCAGCGATCGCGGAAGAAGACCCCGTTTCAAAAAGGTCGAGCTCTGGAATAGTTTGGTTTGTGGTGCAGAGACTGCCCGGTCCGCCATTCGAATCGCCGTAATACCAGTGCATGTAAGAAGTGTTGATCAAGACTGGCGTATCAGTACCGTTACTAAATCCGTTGAGATAACAATTGGCGTTGATCCCATAGTCCTTTCCCTGAATCTTGGAAAAGTCGAGTGTCATGGTGATTCGAAGCTTGTCTGTGGTCGCTGATGGCCCCTTCAGCAAATACAAATTCTCGGCTCTGAAATTGCTCCATAGACCGGAGTTGCCATTCTTGTCGTAAATTTTCGCAGAAGTTCCACTGCTATTTTGGATGGAACTTCCTTGGGACGGGGTTGCAGATGCGTTGGAATCAATTGACCAAATCATGGAGAATGCTGTTCCACCCGGTGGGGAAGAGCATGAGCCCCACTTGGCTATCAACATTGAAAGGTCGAGCCCGTTGACATCTCCGTCACCGTTAATATCCTCTGGGCATCCGATTGTTCCCGCTTGCGCTTGCAGAGCCAATGGCCCAAAAGAACAAGTTGCCACAGACAGGGACATACACACGGTGTTAAATAATTTCACAAAAACTCCTTAAAAAAAATTGAATAAGCAGGACAATCTCGAACTTACTTCGAGAATTTATAATGTCAAGAATTTCAAAAAAAAAAAACGCATTTGCGGAAACGCACATGCGGAAGATTTCGTTTGCCATAATGCGAAAAAAATGGCGCACACGAAACATCATGTGCGCCATTTGCAAATCAAATTAAATCGCAGGCTTTATGGGCAAGTGCCCCAAGCACTCAGCAAAATCGTAAGGTCTTCGCCACCGACGTTTTGGTCTTGGCTGAAATCGGCAGTTCCATTCGTGCCCCACTGACTCAACACTGACGTCAAGTCGTTCCCGTCGACATTGTGATCGCCATTCAGATCTGCAATACACGCCGCTACTGGTGCACCCAGTACGCCAGTTCCAGAAATATGGGCAGCAAAGATATCGCTTCCGCCTGCGTTGACACCACCCTGCCATGAGATGTTTGCACCTCCATCGACAGCGGTCGATGAAGCAAAGCGGTACTTCGTTCCAGCATCGTTTGCAAGAAGAGTGTTCCAAGCGACAGTGCCATCCAGATTCATTTGAGCACAGCGAGCATCTGCCAAGATGGCGCTCAAGGAATTTGTATAACTAACTCCAACCCCTGAACTCATTTTGAGTGCAGCTCCAATATTCTTGTCATACACCACTCCACCTGAGGATGGAGCAAACGGTTCAACAATCGCGCCATCACCCCACTGGGCAACTCCGGTTGTGTCGAAGCATTGCGCTGCGATTCCGTACCAGACGATTCCTGCGATGGAGCCCGAAGTGCCACGATAGAACACATTCAAGCGACCGTCGCTTCCGACAACCGCTTGCGGATTTGTTCGATTCAGCGTTGCTGTGGTTCCACCGAAAGTACCCGTCGT
Organism: uncultured bacterium; assembly: GCA_903961015.1. Classification (GTDB taxonomy): domain Bacteria; phylum Planctomycetota; class Phycisphaerae; order Phycisphaerales; family SM1A02; genus F1-60-MAGs104. Next base: position 5,709 of record CAJCCX010000046.1, on the reverse strand, counting down.
CGACGACGAGACCAAGACAGCATTTGCACCCCATGTCATTGCGCCAGTGGCATCCATATGTTGCGCACGACAATTCAATGGAGAAGTTGTGTACCAAAAGAAATATGCGCCACCAGCGCCATCGGAGAGGAAGTCGGGGAAGTTTCCAGTCTGTAGATTTCCATCGGTTGCAACGGCAACTCCTGCCGCAGCCAATGGACGCGTTCCGTCGGCAAGAATCTTGTGTGCCCGAAGAATCTTGTTACTGAAATTCGTCGTGTATCGAACAGTCGAAAGAATCACAGCGCCATCTGTGGAAGCTTGAAAACCAGAACAAATCTGCTTGGCACCCACTTCAGTGACGTAAATCGGCGTTGCGAATGTTGCGACACCAGTTGCGGAATCAAATCGTTGAACCGCAGTATCGAATCCTACTGAACAAGCTCCCCACACTGCTCCGTCACTCGCGACAGCAACGCGGCCATTGCCAAGGGACGCACCAGCAGCGGAATAGACAACGCTTGTCCAACGAATCGCGCCAGCCGCGCTTACCGATGCAACTTTCTGAGTCGGCGTTGATCCATCGGCGGCGTATCCGTTGTAAGAGATGTACGCATTCCCTGCAGCATCACTTGCGACTCCGTAGTCAACCGTAGAAGAAAGTGTTCGGTCTTCAACAACCAAAGCACTCTTCCACATCGAACGACCATTCGCATCAAGGCGATCGAGCATGATGTCGTAGCCAGGATTCGAAAAGTAGGCGTAATAGGTGCTATTGGCAGGACCGACAGCAAGCTTCACCTGAACATCATCATTCCCAGTAGAACGAACCAACTCTGGCGCCGCGGGATCAGCTGAATAACCAGTTTGGGCTGCGGCGGTGCATGTAAACACCATGGAGACCATGGTGGATGACGCAAAAAACAAAGGAACAATAAATTGAGGGAATTGCATGGTGTCAAATTACCCCACGAATCAACTGAAACCAAATGAAATCTCAGAGAATTGAAAGAATCTAAATTCTAGAATTTTCCTTCGCATTCACAATTACCTCGGGTGTATGCGAACGAGTCCGCCGCCTTGTTTCTTTGCGCGATACATGGCTTTGTCCGCGTTTTTCAGAATCTGGTCTGCATCAAGTTGATTTCCTTGAAAAATGGAGACGCCAATACTGGCCGTGGAGATGGGTCGAATGATCTCATCTGGCATCCCCTTATGCTTGACTGTGAGAAAATAATCTGCACTCAAAGCAGCGAGCAATTTTTCGGAAACTTGGATTGCCTGTGCGAGAGATGCTGAATTCACTGCGCTCAATTCACTCAACATGACAACAAACTCATCCCCACCAAATCGCGCGACCGTATCGCTGCCGCGAACACAATTTTTCAAACGGGCAGCAACCTCGGCCAACATTACGTCACCAGCTGCATGGCCATAGTCATCATTCACTGGCTTGAAATGATCAAGATCAATGCAGATTATCGCACCAAAGTGTCCACTTCTATTGCTAGCGAGCATTGCTTGATTGAGACGATCGTAGAAAAGGGTTCGGTTCGCCAAACCAGTCAGCGTGTCATAAAAAGCAAGCTGTTTGAGTTGCTCTTCAAAGTTCTTGCGTTGGGTGATGTCCTCTACAAAGCCATGCCACAAGGTCGAACCATCACTTTCACGCTCTGGTTGCGAATGTCCATGGAGCCAACGAATGGCTTGGCCAGACAAATTGATTCGATAGTCTTGAATCCAAGGAGTGAGGTTCTCTTTTGATTCAAGCACAGAATTCCAAACTCCTTTGGAATCATCTGGATGAATACAGTCAAACATTCGAGATGGGTTTGCTTTCACTTCATCTGGACTGAATCCACAGATCAAAAACGAAGCCTTACCAATAAATGGAAACGAAAAACTTCCGTCGGGTCGGATGCGAAATTGATAGCCCATCGCTGGGGTGACTTGTGAATGTTTCTGAAGCATTAAAAACTCATCGGCGCGAGCGATTTCATCGTTTTTGCGCTGAGTAATGTCCCGAGAGATACCAATGAAACCATCAACTTGGCCTGCAGAATTTCGCATAGGCTCAATTGTCAATTCATTCCAAAAGGGAGTTCCATCTTTCTTAAAATTGAGAATATCACCGCGAAAAAAAGTTCCGTTTTTGCATGCGGCTCGAATCTCATTTCGTGTCTGTTTATCGGTGGATTCGCTTTGGACGAAAGAACATGTTCGGCCGATGATTTCACTTTCTGAGAACCCGGTCATCTCAGAAAATCGATGGTTCGCATAGGAAATCAACATCATGTTGTCAGCAATCAAGACGCCATACGGAAGGATATCTATACTAACCATTTTGCCATCGACGGCTATCGGGGTACGTAAGTCAGAAGGGTTGGAAAAAGAAGGTTGTGGTTTTTTCATGAGTCCCTCGGTCAAACATGCCCCCAACAAGTTAACAGAAACTAGAAACATAATCGTCTATCAATCATCCTTAATATAAATTTATTTTGTAATTCATACGAGTTGCTATGCTTTCCATTTCATGTCCACAGCGCAGAAAACATCTCAGTTCAATTCTGGAAATAACAAATCTGGAAAAAGTGCGAGCGCAACAAAAACGAATCTGCGCAGACTGCTTGTCTTGATATGCGCGATCGGACTTGGATGGGTTTCTTGGTTCATGCTTGACCGAATCCTTGTGGATCGAAGCCCGATCATCGTTGGCATTCTGCATTCGCAAACTGGTCCAATGGCAGTCAGCGAACAGACAATGATTGACGCTGAAATTCTTGCTCTCGAAGAGATCAATGCTGCAGGCGGTTTGCTGGGTCGGCCTGTTGAATGGATTATTGCAGATGGCGCATCCGACTGGCCGAAGTTTGCACAACAGGCGGAGAATCTCATTCAGGAAAAGAAGGTGTGTGTCATCTTCGGATGTTGGACGAGCGCAAGTCGAAAGAGCGTTCTTCCAATCATCGAAGCCAACGACCATCTGCTGGTCTATCCAATGGCATATGAAGGTCTCGAGCAATCACCCAACATTATCTATACCGGCGCCGCACCAAATCAACAAATCACACCCGCAGTGCAGTGGTGTCACGACAAACTTTCCGCTCGACGATTTTTCCTTGTTGGATCGGATTACATCTGGCCGCACTGTGTCAATGCGATCATCAGTGATCAACTTATTGGGCTTGGAGATGAACTTGTCGCAGAGATATATGTTCCATTTGGGAGCACGAACGTCGATGATGTTGTCAAGCAGATCGTCGCGACGAAACCCGATGTTGTACTGAGCGCGGTTGTTGGAGATTCTGCAATAGCGTTTGCAAAGAAACTGCGTGAAGCTGGCGTTCGCCCAGACAAGACACCAGTCCTGACATTCGCGATCGGCGAGAGCGAGCTGCGAACAATGTCGAGTGAAGACATCGCAGGGAATTATGCATCGTGGACATATTTTCAGAGCATTGACCGACCTGAGAATGTGAAATTCGTGAAAGAGTTCAAGTCACGATTTGGAGAGGAAAAATCACTTTCTGGAGTGACAGAGGCGGGGTACAACAGCGTCAAACTCTGGGCGCAAGCTGTACAAGAAACTGGCACAGATGATGTCGGCCAAGTGCGGCAATCATTGCGCTACCAAAGTTTCAACGCGCCAGGCGGAATTGTCGCCATCGATCCAGAGACTCAACATGCCTGGCTATCGGTTTGTATTGGGCGTATTCGCACTGACGGTCAGTTCGATATCGTTTGGACGAGTAAGACTCCCGTGCGACCAGTGCCTTTCCCAATTTCTCGGACACCCGCTGCATGGAAAAAATTCGTACAGGATCTGTACACGAGCTGGGGTGGGAAATGGGCTGCACCTGTTGGCGTAACGAATTCAACCGTCATTGAAAATTCAAAGGCAAAGCCACAATGAGCGAAATGACATCTGCCACTTTGCAGCAAACCAAATTTGGACTGCATCGTTCAATTGCGGGTCGTTTGTTGATTTGGTTCTTGCTGATTTCTCTCGTCCCGTGTGCCGTGATCACAACACTGACAGTGCGAAGTGCAAGTCACGCTCTCGAAGATTCTGTCCATGACAAGTTGTCTCAGATCGCAGCATCCAAAGCCGTCGAGTTAGAAACTTACTGTCGAGAGCGGCTGGCAGACGTCACACTGCTTGCGCGTGATCCTGATTTTATCAATGCTGCAAGCAAATTCACTTCTACTCAAGCGCAGTTGAGTGTGACACAAACGGATCGTTTTCTGGCTGAAGCTGCAGAATCAGCTGGCTTTTTAGAGATGTTTGTTATTGACCCAAAGGGAAAGATTCTGTTTTCGGCAAACCCCAACTTCACAAATGAAGATTCAATTCTCAATGGCGCACTTGCATCAACCCAACTTGCTGCAGGATTTGAAAGATCGCGCACTCTGCTGCAATCACAACTTTCTGGGTTTCAAATGTATGCTTCTAATCCAAATCCACTTGCATTTTTGATAAGCCCGATATTAAAAGATGGTCGAGTGATCGCCGTTCTTGCTGGAGGCATCGGACCAGAGCGCGTTTGGCGAATTCTTGCCGACATGAGTGGTCTTGGGAATACAGGAGAAATTGTCGTCGGCGAGATCATCGGAGATGAACTGCTTATAACCGCACCGCTGCGGAGCGACCCAAATTCCGCATTCCGTCGCAAGTTATCACTTGTAGATAACTTAGCAAAGGGCTATTTAGGGGCGACCCAAGTTATTCCCGTGGCAATGGGTGCGAGTGGAAATCGAGGCTATGGAATCGTTACGGACTATCGAGGAATCGAAGTTGCTGCTTCATGGTGCTATCTGCCGAGTTTCCGCTGGGGAATGAATGTGAAACAAGATGCAAGTGAAGCCTTTGCGCTCTTGCATTTTCAACGCAATGCGATCATCGGACTTTCAATTGCAATCATTATTTGCGTGACAATCACAGCCCTTTTGGTGGCACGAAGTATCTCCAATCCCATCCGAACCGCATCCAGAGTTGCGCGGCAAGTTGCATCTGGCGACTTGCGTGCAGATGTTGGGTTGACATCCAATGATGAAACAGGCGCGCTGTTGGTTGCAATCCAAACGATGACCAACGATCTGCGCGGACTGATCGGGCGGATCCAAGTTTCGTCGGTCACTTTGAATGGAACTGCGACGGTCATTCAAACCACCAGCAATAATCAGCAGCAGATTGTTGCTGAATATGGCTCGGCAACCAATGAAGCGGTTGCAGCAGTGAAAGAGATCACCGGGACGAGCTATGAACTTTCAAAGACGATGACCGAAGTCAATGCGTTGGCTTCGAGCACTGGCATCAAAGCTGCTGAGGGACGTACTGATTTGCAAGGTATGGATTCCACGATGCGCACTTTGGAAACAAGCACCGCTTCAATCGGTACAAAGTTGACGACGATCAGCGAGAAAGCATCAAATATCAATATGGTCATCACGACGATGGTGAAGGTCGCAGATCAAACCAACATCCTTTCGATCAACGCTGCAATCGAAGCAGAAAAGGCTGGTGATTATGGCCTTGGATTCTTGGTTGTCGCCCGCGAAATTTCTCGACTTGCAGACCAAACTGCGCACGCATCGCTTGACATCGAACGGATGGTCAAGGAAATGCAAAGCAGCGTTACATCGGGCGTCAAAGAAATGAAGGTCTTTACAGAACAAGTGCAAGGTGGAGTTCGGGAAATTGGAACCCTCTCTGAAAAACTTGGAGAGATC
>CAJCCX010000045.1 GCA_903961015.1 uncultured bacterium | reverse complement strand
CTTTTCCCGAGCAAGAAATCCATGCGATATAACTCTCCTGTTCGAAGTGCCGCTGGCGATTGTGCGTAGGATTTTGTCATGGGCGATTGGGATGGCAATCCGTACGTGAAAGCGCGAAAAATCGCGGTGCTGCTTGCGGGTGGCACCGTGACGATCATCGGCATTGCGATGATCGTGCTGCCTGGTCCAGCGTTTATCGTTATTCCAGTTGGAGTGAGCATCCTTGCACTCGAATTTGGTTGGGCGCGACGTTGGTTGGCGCAGGCAAAGGCGTGGATTACGGCGGCTACGAAGAAAGCCCAAGATGCGCATTATCATTCCAACATGTCCACCGCAGCACCAACGGTCCACTCCTCATCCAAACTGCCATCGATCGATGCGCTCGACGCGTCACGAATGCTGAATAATGGCGAAGCGATATTGATCGACATTCGCGAGCTCGATGAACATAAGCAGCAGCATGTCGCTGGCGCAGCGCTCTTTCCGGCCTCCATATTCTCGATCAATAGTTTCCCAAGCGCGCATGTCGGTCGCACAACGCTCGTCATGTGCCACCGCGGAATGCGCGCCACAAATGTCGCCGATCAATTGCGCGCAAGTGGTCGTTCAGATATTGCGATCATCAATGGTGGCATTACGGCATGGAAGTCTGCGGGGCTTCCAGTCGTGGTGGGATCGAAGGTTCAAATTTCGATCATGCGACAAGTCTTCATTGTCGCAGGATCGATGATGCTTATGTTCACCGCTCTTGCCGCTCTCTTCAACCCATGGTTTCTCGCTGGAACTGGCTTTGTTGGTGCAGGTCTTTTATTCTCTGGCATAACAGGAATATGTGCGATGGCGACGATACTTGGAAAAATGCCGTGGAATAGATAGAAATTTATCTTTGCTATTCACGATAGAGAATGATGATGAATGACGCCAAAAAATTACTCGATGAATGCCGTCGTCAAATCGATGAGATCGATCGCCGAATCGTCGAAGCGCTCTGCGAGCGTGGACGCGTTGTGTCACATGTAGGCGAAGTCAAACGAGCTGCAGCCTTGCCGATCTATGCCCCCGACCGAGAGCGAGCCGTCATCGATCGAGCAATCTCCCGCAATGAAGGCCCTCTTTCCAATCGAACAATCGAAGGCGTCTTTCGCGAGATCATGTCTGGTTCGTTTCGACTCGAGCTTCCACTGCGAGTTGGATTCCTCGGGCCAGAAGGAACATTCAGCCATCTCGCCGCGCTTCGACATTTTGGATCGAGTGTCGAACCGGCTCCACTTGATTCGATTGATTCTGTCTTCAGCGAAGTTTCTTCTGGAAGATTGGATTATGGATTGGTTCCATATGAAAATTCGATCGGTGGATCGATCGTGGACACATTGGATGCATTTCAGTTGTATCCCGCAAAGGCTTGCGCCGAAGCGATGATCGATGTCAGTCAATGCTTCATGGCAAATTGCGCACCAGAATCTGTGAAGCGCATTTGTTCGCGACCTGAAGTCTTTGCGCAGTGTCGCAAATGGCTGGCTGCACGATTTGGCGAAATCGAATTAGTCCCAACAACATCCACATCGATCGCCGTGCAAAAAGCAGCTGCGGAAGGAGACAAGGGAACCGCCGCGATCGGATCATCGCTTGCTGGAGAACTTTTCGGCGTGCGTATTTTGTTTGATCACATTCAAGATCGTCCTCAGAACATCACGCGCTTCTTGGTGATCGGCAAAGATGTCGCACCACCATCGGGAAAAGATAAGACCGCGATCATGTTTCATACTCAAGACCGACCAGGTGCGATTGCAGATGTGTTGGATTGCCTTCGACGTGCAGGCGTGAATCTTTCGCATATCGATAAGCGACCATCAGAACGAAAGAACTGGCGTTATGTTTTCTTCATCGACTGCGAAGGTCATATCACGGAAGCCGCAGTTGCTGCTGCGATTCAAGAAGCGCGAGGTTTTTGCGATGCGCTCGAAATCGTTGGATCATTTCCTTGCGCTCAGCGAACGCTTTGATTGCCACGCGGCAATCACACTCGGCAACCACCGCCGCAACATCCACCTACGCGAGGCGTAGAAACTGGCAACTGTTCCTGCTTCCATGCTTCAAAGCCACCGGCGATATTTGACGCGTCATATCCAAGCCGCCGCAACATTGCCGTTGCACACGCAGATCGTCCCCCAAGCGCGCAGTGAACAAGGACGCGTTTATCCTTTGGAATTTGCGCAAGTTTGGTGCTCAATCTTGTATAGGCAACATTGCACGAACCTTCGACACATCCCAGAGCATGCTCGCTTGCGCCGCGCACATCAAGAATGAAAGAACTACCTAATTCGCTTGCGGCTTCTTTCACGCTGACTTCTGGCGTCTTTTCCAGATGTGTCGCGGTTGCTATTACAGTCGGTGGCACGACGGCGATGATGTGGTCATATCCAATGCGCACGAGATCGCGAATGATCTCGTCACTCATCGAAGGTTCGCAAACAAGAACAATTTTCTCTTGCGGCTTCACGTATGAGCCAACAACCATCGGAAACATTTTCCCAAGTGGGGCATAAATCGCTCCTGGCAAATGCCCATCGCGAAATGCTGACCAAGCGCGCGCATCAACGACAACTGTGCCTGGCTTTTCCCAAGACGCACTGTCCAATTTCAAATTGGCAACCACTTCTGGTTTGGGAATCTGCCCAAGCACGGGCACACCTTCGCGATTAGAAGTTTTCATTCGACCGAAATACAGCGGCGGTTCAGGTTGACCTGCAAGAATATCTTTGACGAAGGCACCTTCACTACGGAGCAATTGCAGAATAGGGCTGACTGCTTTCTCATATCCCACAGTTGTTTGCGGCACTGCGCCGAGTGCTTTTCCACAGGCACTGCCCGCGCCGTGGCCGGGCCATACTTGCAAGAATTCTGGAAGCTGCGCAAACTTCTGCGCGCTTGCAAAGAGAGCGTGCGCACTCTGATCTGACATGCCTTGAAGCCCCGCCGCAGTTTCAAGCAGATCAGGCCGACCGAGATCGCCAGCGAATACGAAATCTCCACTGATCATTCCGATCGGAACGTCCGTCCCAGTCGCTCGATCGAAAACGAGATAGCTCATATGTTCTGGAGTATGTCCAGGAGTGTGCATCGCACGAATTGAAATTCCGCCAAGCGCAATCATGTCACCATCATGAAGCAGCACATGCTTGTATGGACCAACCCACTTTGATTGCCAATCCGCGCCGCCTTCTGCGCTGACATAGACGCACGCACCAACTCGTTCAGCAAGTTCGCGCGCACCGCTGAGAAAGTCTGCGTGAATGTGCGTCTCGGCAACACCAACAATTTTCATTTTCTCGCGTGATGCAATTTCGATATATCGATCGACATCTCGCAGTGGATCGAACACAATCGCTTCACCTGTTTTCTGACAACCAATCAAATATGCATACTGAGAAAGATTCGCATCGACGATTTGGCGAAAGAGCATTGGCGATTCTCCGGTCTGAAAGGCTTGACTGTGAAATGTGACATTACGAGAATACTTGAATAGATGGTCCGTCAAAAGTCCATTTTCAGACCGGCGTACACGCGCAAATCAGTTGCATTCTCGCCTGCAGGAACATTGGATTGATACTGAAATCGAAGACCACCAACAAGTGAAAGACCAAGTTCGGGATCGACTTTCAAAGCCCATTCGGCCCGAGAGATTGTTATGTATTGACTGATATCGCTTAAATCTGGTGCGATATACACATTTCCTTGAAGCGACTGACGATCTGTGATATCCCACTTGCCATCAAGTTCTAAATAGCCTTCTGGATATGTTTCGTTGATTCCGCCGAATTCGTGCGTTGCTCCGAATCCAGCCTTGCCGACAATTGCAATTGGCGGAGCTTGGAAAAATCGATAACCAATTCCACCCCAACCAGAGAGACGCTGTTCCCACGCTTCGAGTGATGAAGACTGGCCTTGAGCTTTCAAGAACCACAACCAATCAGTTGACGTGATGTCTCGGTCGTAGACACTTGTCACGAGCAAGTTGTTGTCTGTGGTCGCGTCATTGACGGTCTTGAAAAAATACTCGGCGTCTGTTTTCCACTTTTCAACATCCTTGATTTCATAGACTGCCCCTCCGACCACACGAAAGTCGAGTTGCTTATCTGATGCATCCGTGTAATTCGCATTGGCGGCAAGAACAAATTTCCAATTAGAAACCGGCAAGACAGGCTTTGGAGCCTCAGCTGCAGAGCCTCCTGCAGGTGCAGGTGCAGCCGCCGCGCCTTTTGCAGAATCGATCAGGACAGCTTCACTGCTCGCTTGATTCGCATTGGTGATGTCAGTGGCAATCGCCGCAACATTGGCAGGCTCGCTTGGTGTGGCGGCGGGATTTGCAGTCTGCGTCACCATGCTTGTCATATTCGAACGGGCAATCGTCATCTGTCCAAGAACTGCGTGCTTAATAATGATCGAATCTGGTGTCTCTGAAACAAGTTCACCGCGCAGAGAATCACCACCAACAAGTTGCACAACCACTTGATTTCCAGACATCGGTTGTGGTTGGGCTGGCGCTTGCGCAGCAGCTTCAATTGTGAAGAGAGACAACGCAAAAATGCACTGTAAAATTTTTATTCTCATTCAAACAGAGTAACTGCAGACAGATATTTTTGTTATTTGTTGCGCACTCGCAAACAAATAATTTCAAATGGCTTCATCTTGATGACAGATATCTCCCGCTTCACTGGGATGGCGCCACCTTTGATTGGCAGCTCGAAGAAATCGCAAAGCGTGACGCGCTTTGCGCCGCGCGTCCAACTGAGGGCACAAGTTTGAGGCGAACCAGTTCGGTCAACAAGGCGAACAATGACATCTCCACTGCCGTCACTCGCCGGCTTGAGAGCAGAAATTTCAGTGCCGAATTGTCCAATGACGCTCTGAATGTTCAGAAACTGCTGCGAGTGGCCGAGTTGTTTTTGTTTGATTGGGGAAACTGAAACAAGCGCATTGTTGAGCCGATCAGATGCGGCCCAGTCAGAAGAATCCCCACTCGCACGACATCGAATGCCATAAACAAATTCATGCACACCTCGATCAGACTTTGGATCCGGAAAGTTTGGACTCTTGACGAGCGTCAACCCAAGCGTTCCGTCATGGGCACTCTTTCCAAAGATGCCATCGTCGATCACGCAGAACGCTGTCGCGTCATCGCTCAATGTCATCCAGTCATGACCAGGAACTTCGAACTGAGCGGTCTGCCAACTTGTATTGCGGTGCGAGTCACGGTCGATGTGTCCGAACTGCGTGCCGAAGCGAGCAGTGCGTGCGCGAAGTCTTGTTGGAAAAAGTGCGCGCAGCAATGTGCGATCCTCGCGCCAGTCCAAGCGGGTACGAACGAAAACGACATCGCTCCATGGTTGCAATTCATATGTCTGCACAATCGTGCTGCGTGTCCCAAGCTTGCGCTCGACAGAGAGTGTCGCAATACCACTGCGCATAGTCGCCTTCATCGTGCATCGCGTTATCACTGGCGTTGGCTTCTGAAGATATTCCTTGTCCGTATCCCACGCTTCCCACCTGCGTGGACGATCTTCATAAAGGACGAGCTCGTTGAACGCACGACCGCGCACGGGTTGCACTGTGCCATCATGCGTAATGATCTGAGCGATGCGGCCAAGCGCATCAAAGCGAACGGTGACGAGCGAATTTGCTATTTCACGAACGGACGCGCGAAGCGATTCATCTTTCTGTACAGCGTTCGCCACGGAAACACTGCAGGCTGGCGCTTCGATCGTTGCGCTGCTTGCTGGATTGAAAACAACTCGATCGCTCTTCGCTCCACCAACTGTTTGGGCCGCGCGTGAAAGTCCCGCGTCACGGAGTGCGGTCAACTGTGTGATCGCACCGCTCATCGCTTTACGTGCATCGTCATAGACGGGG
>CAJCCX010000044.1 GCA_903961015.1 uncultured bacterium | reverse complement strand
CGACCAAGGTGAATACAAGCAGGACAAAAAAGGAACTGAGTATGCGATGGTTCCTGCGGGAGCTGTGTATTACATCGGCAAGCCAGACTGGTCGAGAATCGTTCGCAAGAGTAAGGTCGCCGCGAGTGCGATCAATTCTCAACAGGAGATTCGCGCGAAAGCGCAACTGAATTCGAGCAATGCTGCCAAGTCAGCGATGGTTTCAGATGTTGGTACGGTTTCAAATACAGGCGAGCACATGGACGAGATTGCTCCGACTTCTCTCGCAGTGCAGACCGAGAGCGATCTTGCCGTGCATGCGCGGATCGGTACGGAATTGCCGCAAGTAGCTGGAAGCGAAGTTGGATATGGAAGTCGCTTTGCGCGACGAACTGCTGACATTGATTCGGCCAGGACGATTTCGAGTGAAACGGATTCGATGGAAGATTCGAATCCAAATGACTTTCAATCCAAAGCGCCTGATGCTGCTGCATGGGCGGGGACGTTGCCACGAGGAGTGGATCGTTCGTTTCTCGTTGGCACGGGCGCTGATGTTCGGCCAAGAATCTTGGTGGACTTCATCTATCGTCAAGAACGATTGGCAAAACTATTTCTCCGTGCAGCAAGTTTCTCCCCGCAGAAGTGAGCATGTTGCTCGTCAAGACAATCGCAGCACTGTTGGTCTCGCACGTAGCGCTTGCGCCGCTTTCAAAAGTTGCTGCGCAGAGTCAGTCAATGTCTCAGACGCCGATATTGGAATCCCTATCTTCCATCGCGTTCAAAGACTTGCCAGCGACCCAGGAAATTGCCACGACACTTCAGACACCTATTGCAGTACGCGGTTCTGTTTTGATTCTGCCGATCGTGCGCCGAAATTCGCAAGTCTCATGGCCTGCATCGATCGTTCTTCGACTTGAAGATGGTCGGCGAATCACTGGCAGAACAGCGCAGATCGAGTCGCACGAACTTCAACGATCGGAGTGGGAGTCGCCAAAGCAAGTCACAGGAACAGCAGAGCCCAAAGGGGATGAGGATGTTGTTCTCTTGGTGCCACTGCCGACAGATGGCGCTGACGAAATCTATTTGGCAGATCAGAAGATCAATCCAATATGGATGGACGGATTGTCGGCGCCACTAATCGCAAGTCGAACGGATCTTTCGCTCAATGATGCGGACCTGCCAGATCCAGCTGCGCCGAGCGAGTATTTCCGTGCAGTTTTGCAGGCTTATCGCATGGGTATTACGCCACCGCCACCTGTCGGTGGAGAAATTGATGTGCTCTATGCACGAGCGATTGCTGGTCTTTGGTCGGCTGCATTTGAGCGTCTGGAAATGAACGATGCGGTGATTTCCAACAAACTGCTTGGCAACATTGTTGGGCGTGCTCATGGTTTGATCAATCAGAAGCAAGTCTCGATGGCTGCATGGAAAACAGATATCGATGAACTCAATTCGCTTCTTGGAATATTGCTTGCTCCCAAGACCGATGGAATCGTGATCGTTGAAGGCGTAAAGCTGTGGCTCGAGAATCATTCGCCGCTTCTTTATTGGGTTGAACATGATGAAGGCGAGTCTGTCTTCATTGGCGTTGCAAATCCATCTCCAGAGGCTCATGTGATTTCCTTTCGATGGCCAAATGAAAAGAGCCAATGCCTTACGAGCGAAATTGGCCCAGAGACTTTCCAGACCTTTTCAGTACCCAGAGCAGTTGCGCAAGTTGCAGAAGCGGTGGTGATTGATGAATCGCTTTCGATTGCGCTTCGAGAGCATGGACTTTCGTCCTTATTACCGCCAGCAAATCTTGCCGCTGTAAGTCAAGCCCGCAGTGCGATCGAAGCGCAGGCGAGAGCTCAGCCCATTTTGCTCTTGGAGAGTGCAAACAACACGAACGCTATTCAAGTTGGTTTTGGCAGAGCGCCTGTGCGACCGCCTGG
>CAJCCX010000043.1 GCA_903961015.1 uncultured bacterium | reverse complement strand
CCGCTGCACATACTGCGAACTTGGAACGAGTTCTCCGACTTCGATGCGCACACCTTTGGCAAATGCATCCGCAATTGCAGGCAATCCATGTTCTTCCACATATTCCTTGAAGACGACGCCGACAGCTTCGGCGACGATCGCATCAATCACTTGTCGCTCATTCATTTGATGGCTTCCCATGAGATCGAGTTCGAGTTTGCCAAGCGCAGAGGAATGCAAATGTCCAAGATCGCTGATGCGTGGCACGGCGGGATTCTCGCCGAGTTGAATCGCGCGTCTGCGTGCACTCGCAACCATCGTGCGCCAATTCGCAGCACTAAATCGTGCACTCACTCCCGATGCTTGATCGACGAATTTGCTCTTTCGCGCGGCGATAGAAATTTCCTCGATCACACGGTCCATGAATGGCGGCACGATGACTGGGAAATCTCCACCGAGATCCATGCCAGATTCCTGCCGAGTGATGGCAATGCCTGCATCTCGTTCGCGTGGATAATGCGTGACCACAGTGCTGCCGATGCGATCCTTCAACTGAGGGATGACCTTTCCAGAACGGTTGTATGTGGTTGGGTTAGCACTGAAGACAAGCAAGACATCGAGATCGAAACTGACTGGATACCCGCGGATTTGCACGTCGCGTTCTTCCAGGACATTAAAGAGCCCAACTTGAACAAGTTCGTCAAGATCTGGCAGTTCATTCATTGCGAATATTCCACGGTGCATGCGTGGGACCAATCCGAAATGCAGCGCTTCTTCCGCGCCCATGCTTGTTCCTGCGGCAAGTTTCGATGGATCAATTTCGCCGATCAAATCCGCAAACTTTGTTCCAGGCGCAAGTCTTTCTGCATATCTCTCACTGCGGTGCCACCATGCGATTGGAGTATTTTCTGGCGTCGTGTTTGCCAGCATTTCGCGTCCCGCGCGTGTGATCGGTTGCTGCGGATCTTCGTGCACAGAGCATCCTGGAATGTCCAAAAATGGCAACCACTCGTCAAGAAAATTTGGAAGCATTCGCATCAGTCGACTCTTGCCTTGACCCTTCTCGCCAAGAAAGAGAATGTCATGTCCCGCAATGATCGCAGTTGCAAGTTCAGGCAAAACCGTGTCGTCATAACCCAAGATGCCTGGAAACAAACTTGAAGCGCCTCGTTCACCAGCAGATGCCGCTCCCTTCAGTGCTTGTTCGAAGTTTGATCGAAGTTCACTCTTGACACTGCGGCTTTTCCAGCCTGAAGCCATGAGTTGTGCGAGAGTTCGTGGAGTTGGTGACTTGGCTTGGACATTCATTTGATTCATTTTCTTTCATGAGGAGATGACTTCTTTGATGCTTCCATCTTGCAAAAGAGTGGGTGGAGGATGCTAGGACGATTGCGGTCGCATCGCTCATTTTTACCGCGGCTATCAAAACAAAAACGACCCCGGCGCGGGCCAGGGTCGTGTGAATTCTCTGTGAATCACGCGAAGAATCGGCAGTCGATCATCGCAAACTGAACTTACTTTCCGTCCTTCGCCTCGTCCTTGACTTCGTACTCGGCATCGATGACATCATCCTTGCCTTTGGCTCCACCTGTTGCGCCGTCGCCTGCAGTTGCTCCTTCAGCCTTCGCGCCCTTGTTGGCTTCGTATGCAGCCTTGCCGAGTTCCATCGCAGCATCGTTGAGTCCCTTGACGGCCGCCTCAATCGCCGCGCGGTCATCTTCTTTGACTTTGGATTCAAGATTCGAGATCGCACTTTCAACATTGCCGCGACTTTCTGGAGAAATCTTGGCGCCATGCTCTTCGAGTGTCTTCTTCGTCGCATAGATGACTTGTTCCGCTTGGTTGCGAATGTCTACAAGTTCGCGGCGCTTCTTGTCTGCGCCCGCGTTTTCTTCAGCTTCGCGACGCATGCGATCAACTTCATCCTTGCTCAAACCACTCGAACCCGTGATACGAATTTCCTGCTTCTTGCCGCTGGACTTGTCGGTCGCAGTGACATTCATGATGCCGTTGACATCGATTGAGAATTCGACTTCGACTTGCGGCACGCCGCGCGGAGCAGATGGGATTCCCGCGAGATCGAATCGACCGAGACTTCGATTATCAGCGGCAAATTCGCGGTCTCCTTGGAGCACATGAATCGTCACCGATGACTGATTGTCTGCAGCGGTCGAGAAAACTTCCTTCTTGCTCGTTGGAATCGTGGTATTGCGTTCGATGAGTCGTGTCATCACGCCGCCAAGAGTTTCCACTCCCAGGGAGAGAGGCGTGACGTCGAGCAAGAGCACATCTTTCACTTCGCCTTGAAGAACCCCGCCTTGAATTGCTGCGCCAACTGCGACGACTTCGTCTGGGTTGATACTGCGATCAAGTTCGGTCGTCTGGAAAATTTCCTTGGCGATCTCTTGCACCTTTGGAATGCGGATTGATCCACCAACCATCACAACATCTTGGACATCCTTCGGATTCAGTTTGGCATCCTTCAGGCATGTCAAGCATGGTCCACGAAGACGTTCGAATAGATCCGCGCAAAGTTCTTCAAACTTGGCGCGCGTGACAGTGACTTGCAAGTGCTTTGGTCCGTTCTGATCCGCAGTGATGAACGGCAGATTGACCGCAGTTTCCATTTGGGTCGACAATTCGATCTTGGCTTTTTCAGCGGCTTCCTTGAGTCGTTGCAGAGCCATTGGATCTTTGCGAACGTCGATGCCTTCCTTCTTGCGGAATTCCTCGCCGACAAAATCAATGAGGCGTTGATCGAAATCATCGCCACCGAGATGTCCGTCTCCATTGGATGCAAGCACTTCGAAGACGCCATCGCCGACATCGAGAATGGAAATGTCGAATGTCCCGCCGCCGAGATCAAAGACGGCGATACGCGAATTCTTACGCTTTTCCAAGCCGTACGCGAGTGCCGCAGCGGTTGGTTCGTTGATGATTCGCTCGACTTTAAGTCCAGCAATTTCTCCAGCGTCCTTTGTTGCTTGACGCTGCGCATCGTTGAAATAAGCAGGCACAGTGATCACAGCACGATCAACTTTTTCGCCGAGATATTCCTCAGCAACTCTTTTTAGATCGCGCAGAATCATTGCCGAAATTTCTGGAGGCGTGAAGACCTTGCCGCGAATGTCCACCTTGACCAATTCTTCCGGGCCACCTGTGACGGTGTACGGAACTCTGGTTTGCTCTTCTTTCACTTCAGAGCCGCGACGGCCCATAAAGCGCTTGATCGAGAAGACCGTGTTCTTGGGATTGGTGATTTGCTGATGTCGCGCGGGCTGACCCACCAGCTGCTCACCCTTTTCGGTGAAGCCGATGACGGATGGAGTCGTGCGATTTCCTTGCGAGTTGATGAGAACCTTGGGCTGTCCGCCCTCCATAATTGAGACGACGGAGTTGGTTGTTCCGAGATCGATTCCGATGATTTTTGACATGGTGTTGTTTCCTTTCGTTTCTACCCTTTGAGGGGGCGAGACTGTAGAGCAAAAACTATGCCAATTCAATCTTGGAGAAATTTGTTGTGAAAAATCGCTATTCTCGCTTGCATGAATCAATCACCCCCAAGCGATATTCGCCTCGCGGTCGCAGTCGAGGCAATTCTGGCAGGTTTGGGGGCTCTTCGAGTGATTTTGAGAAATCCCCGCGCGCGGGAACCTGTCATCAAGCCCGATGGATCGCCCGTGACCGCTGGCGACCTCGCCGTCCAAATGGCAGTCTGTTCCGTGCTCGCCAAGCGGACTCCGCAGTGGATGGTGGTTGGGGAAGAAGGAGAAGCAAGCGTCTTGGGTGATGCGGGCGCAGAAATTCTCGCCCGTGCGGTTGCGGCAGTTCGGGAGTCGATGGGATCAGATGCGCCGAGTGATCCAAGCATCTTCCTTGCAAATCACCCGAAGCCTGAAGGCTCGACATGGTGGACGGTCGATCCTATTGATGGAACAAAAGGATTTCGTAGTGCACGTCATTACGCACTCTGCCTGGCGTTGATTGAAAATGAACGAGCGACCGTCGGTGTCTTGAGTTGCCCGACGCTGGTGATGGGGAAAAATTTGCTCGACATTGGATCTGACGAACAATATGGAACGGTGTATGCCGCACTGAAAGGTCATGGCGCGTGGAAGTTTCAGCCAGCAAGTGGAGTCACTCAATTGCCAAATTCTGCAGTGCGATTGCATCGGCCAAAACACGCTGCGCCAACTTGGCGTGTCTGTGATTCCATTGAAGGTGGATCTCGAGCAGAGCGCATGCGAGGCATCATGTCTGCAACCGAATTGACTTGGAATTCCGTTTCGCTGGATAGTCAGTGCAAGTATGCACTCGTCGCCGAAGGAGTTGCAGATTGTTTTATGCGTGTACCAGCTTCGTATGGTGCTGAAAAAGTGTGGGATCATGCTCCTGGCGCAGTTGTCGCAGAAGAAGCGGGCGCAAGGGTCAGTGATCTCGCTGGAAAACCGCTCATTTTCGCTGGAGATTCGCTCGATCAGAATGTGGGAACGCTGGCGTGCGACGGGGAAATTTATCCCGTCATCTGCGCGACAGCATCGACGCATCTTGTTCGAGCAACAAAGTCACTCGAGCCACATTCCAGCGAGCCGAAGTCCACGGGACTTCAGGGTTGATCTTCCTGAAGCGATTTTGGTTTGGGTTTTTTTTCATCTTCGGATTCACCGTGTCTATTGCTTGGGCAATCGGAAGAGCGATGACCGACCGACTTGCTGCGATTCAATCGTTACATTGGATTCCGACAGTTGTCGCACTTGCGATCACCCTCATCTGCGCGTTCCTGTTGTGTTGGTCAAATTGGCGCCGCGCTCGCCGAATTCTTTGGATGATCGCGTGCCTTCAAGCGGGTATTTTTCTTGTACAGGATTATGCCATTGCACGCACCACGCCGATGTCAATTGTTCAGAGTGATTCTGCAATTCATATTGCTCATATCAATGTGAGTTGGCCTTCAGACCATGCTCAATCGACTGCTCGCAACCTTTCCGATTCTTTTCGGCGCTTGTATGGCGAGAATGGGCCAGATGTTTTTTTTATCTCCGAATATGCAGGAATGCTTCGAACTGACGTCATCAATTTGTATTGCCCTAAAGATGCGAAAGCGATTTCGATTGGCCGATTTGCAGTCGTGAGTCGAGTGCCGATTCTCGAAGCGAGTCCGCTCTATGACGACGCAAAGTCAACCGCTGCATTTGTACGATTTGCACCATGGAAAGGCAATGCATCTTGGGGAGCGCTCCT
>CAJCCX010000042.1 GCA_903961015.1 uncultured bacterium | reverse complement strand
TTGCAACAGGTTCGGTTGGAAGAACAAATCCACCCAATGACTGTCCGGTGATCGGCACATCTTGAAGTTCTTGCGCCTGTGCATCCAACGTCATGATCGCGATGGCAAAAACAAAGAGAGCCACTCGACGCATGCACTTTGCACTTGTATTCAACATTTCAATGAAGCGAAGTTCTCTTCGTGGCGCAGAAGACATCTACGCAGAATGGTACGAAGAGTCGCTTCACCCGTCTTCATCCGCGATACGCAATCGGTTGATCAGTAGAACCGCCGAGTTCTTTCAAGAGGGTCATTGCACCAAATCCAATTCCGGCGATGGCAAGGGCGACGAGTCCCCACAGAAATTCACCCCAAGAAAAGAGCCAAGATGCAGCAAAAAGCGATTGCCAGAGTGCGCCATACCGCGCAACTTTTTCCGCCGCGATCGTTGGAGATTGAGCCCGCTTTATTTTACGTATGACAACTGGGATGAATGCAAGAAGAGCAAGCGCAGGAAAGATCGGGCCGTACCACGGTGTCGACTCTGGCCAGAAGCCATCTCTTGATTGCAAGATTCCAAAGCCAATAATGACGACACTGCAAATGACCCAGCCGATGACCAACATCCAGAAGGCTCTGCGGGAAAGTCCTGGACGCTTCGCTTGCACAAAGTGCATAATGGTCGCGACTGCTGTGGCATGCGTCATCGCCAACCATGCGGGCAATGTGAACGTGAATTGATCGTTGGGGATCAACATGTGACCAGCGTGAAGCAGTCCGATTGTCAACAGACCAACGCCAGGGATGTACTTCGCCGTCCCGTTATAAAAGAGCGTTCCGCCAGCAATGAGAAGCGCAATAAAAAGAGCGCCAAATCCGAATGACAGAACACCAACGAGCGCTAAGAGAAGTGACGCAATCGCAACGAAGAAGGCTTGAACTGCACCGATGTCGCCAGATGCGATGGGACGATGCGGGCTGAAAATACGATCATGTTTTGCATCTAGAAGATCGTTCAGTGCTGCGGCAAAGGAGAAAAGCCCGACCGCTGTCACTGCTGAGCAGATGAGTGCTTGAGCAAGCGGCATCGTCGCAACGGGCATGTAGTGATAATCATCTCGGCTTCGGGACAAGACGACGATCAGCCATAAATCGGTGATCGCACCAAATGCCATGGAAAGTCGTGTCAATTCGACTGCTGAAACGACTTTCTTTGATACGCCAAGCACTGGCAGAGGCTACCATTACGATCCGACATGCAATCCATCAACACCAAACAAACGAATCCTGTCAATGCGCTCAGTTCAAGAGATCTGCGTATTGCCATCGTCGAAAGTCAGTACCACCACGAAATCTGTAACGGACTTTCCACAGGAGCAGTTGATGCGTTCATGAATGCGGGCGGTGATTCGCAGAACATCGTTCATGTTCATGCACCTGGATCGTATGAATTAGTTGCAATCGCCTTAGCACTCGCAGAACGACCGGACATTGATGCTGTTGTTGCACTTGGATGCGTGCTGACTGGAGAGACCAGCCACGATCGATACATCTGCGATGCAGTTGCACAAGGTTTGGTTGATGTGACGATTCGCACTGGAAAGCCCGTTGCATTTGGTGTTTTGACATGCATCACAATTGAGCAAGCTCGTGCGCGTTCAGGTGGTAGTAAAGGCAATAAAGGAATCGAAGCAATGCACGCGGCAATCGCTGCGACACGCACGATTGCGGATATTCGTGCTGGAAGCATTGTTGCAAGAACTCCTGTCGCGCTTGGAGCAAGCCGATGACAGTTGCGCATGAACAACGATGTTGTGCACTGCAAGCAATGTTTCAGTTTGATCTCAGTGGAACTGTTGATCTTCCAATGTTGCGAGAGTCCTTTGAATCTCGCGCACGTGAAGCCCGCAGCTCTGATCCCATTGAGAGTGAATGCGATTTCACTTTGCCTGCAGTTGCCCTTGGGTTGACGCTTGCGGAAAAAGCGTGGTCCACTCGTGAGGAAGCGGATCAAGTCATTCGCGATCTCGCTCCAGAATGGCCGACGCATCGACAGCCCAATATCGACCGAAACATCTTGCGTTTGGGCTATTGGGAAATCAAGCACGGTTCGATTCCACCAGCGATTGCTATTAATGAAGCGGTCGAATTGGCGAAGGAATACAGCACCGAAAAAAGTTCCTCGTTTATTAATGGTGTCTTGGATCGAATCGCCAATCCAGTCGCAGATGCGGTGGTCGAAGCTTCCGTTATCGCGATCGAGGAATAAAAGGAGTCCGCTCGACATGTTTTTCAAGTCAGCGATCGAAGCTGTTCGTCGGGGACTTCTCCGCACCGCATCCGCAGTCGGAGCGGGTCTTCGCAGCGTTTTGCATGGTCGGCGACTTGATGATGCGTTGATTGACGAAGTCGAGTCGCAATTGATTTCAGCAGATGTTGGAGTTCGAGCCGCGCGCGAAATTGTCGAATCCTTGCGCACGGAATTCCGATCGGGCAGAATCGAGCGCGGAGAAGATGCGCTTGAACACCTCAAGAAGCGAATGAAGGAACGGCTTGCTCCTCCTGCGGGAAAGACCTTGGAAATCGCTGCGACCACTTCGAAGCCCGCAGTGGTCTTGGTTGTTGGCGTGAATGGAGTAGGAAAGACAACAAGCGTTGCGAAGATCGCACATTCAATTCGTGCATCTGGACGGACGGTTTTGCTTGCAGCTGCGGATACATATCGCGCGGGAGCTGTTGCGCAATTGGGAGTGTGGGCTCAGAGACTTGGCGTTGACATCATTCGCGGAGCAACTGGAGGAGATCCTGCTGCGGTTGCTTTCGATGCTGCTGAAGCAGCAGTCAATCGAGGTGTGGATGTTCTACTTGTTGACACTGCGGGGAGACTTCACAACGAAGAAAATTTGATGCGCCAACTGATCAAGATTCGTGACGTCATTCGTCGTCGGATTCCTGATGCGCCACATGAAACGCTGCTTGTGCTTGATGCCACAAGCGGACAAAATGCGCTGGTTCAAGCTGCTGCGTTTCAGAAAGCCGTCGATATTTCGGGAATCTTTTTAGCGAAGATGGATGGAACTGCCCGCGGCGGTGTTGTCATCGCAATTCATGATGCTCTTGGAATTCCAGTGAAATTGATCGGAGTTGGCGAGTCTCCCGAGGATGTTCAACCTTTCGATGCGGATCGTTTCGTCGATGCAGTGTTTTCCGTTGATGGGGCTACCATCCCATCATGAACGCTCGCGCACGAGGATTCACTCTGATTGAGACACTTGTGGTGATTGGAATCCTCGCACTGTTGACCGGCTTGATTATGCCTGCAGTCAATATGGTAAAGAGAGAGTCTTACAATACAAATTGTCTCAGCAATCTCCGCCAAAATTTCACCGTGTGGCAGTCATATCAAACTGTGAACAAAGGAGTCTTACCGATGTGCGAATTTCTGCCAGTGGTGACTCCACAGGGAATTGAAGGTGGGCTGCCAAATCTCCTCTCGAAGTTTCAGCCTGTTGACAGTCCTACTTGGTTGTGCCCAGCCGATGATGACACTGAATCCACAGAGACCGGAACGAGCTATACATACCTTCCGGGGCTGATTCGTTATTCGCCCCAAATACAGATGGAAGTTCTTCAAGTCTTACTCAACCTTCCTTCGACGGCAAGTGAGCGCCAACGCGAAAATGCTCGATTGCAAACAGAATCGAAGTTGGTGGTAAAACTTTTTGAGAATGACAGTAAGGGGCTCTTCCCGCTATTGATGGACAGTGCTGATCGGCATCCTGGAACGCGCGTGCCTCGAAACGGGGTCTATTTGGACGGATCAGCAAAAGCAACGAAAGTGGAGTACGAGACTTCGGTTGATTGAGAGCCGAAGTCCAAAACAAACATGTCATTCATCGACTTTCACGAACTGAAATACACACTGCGAAATCGCAAGAAAGAATTGTTGCGAACAGCGGCGATTCTTGCGATGTTGCTGATTGTTTCGTGTGGAGTGTGGTGGTGGGTTTCAATCCGTTGGCGGCCGCCACCGTCGATTTTCGACACGCCTGTAGATGATGTTCTGGGTTATCTGGCATTGGATGATTTCAACGAATTGTCCCTTGAAAAACGCATGAATTTCCTTTTGGAACTCAGTAATCGATTCCGAGGAATGGAATCATCGGACAGTGCTGCGATGGCTGGATTCTTCGCCGGCGTCACTGGTCCTGCTCGGAAACAGATGACGCAGAATGTCCGAATCTTGGCTCGAGATATTCTTGTCCAGGGCGCGTCGGGATATTTCGACGCTGCGCCAAGTGATCAAGGAAAGTACATCGATGATTGGGTTGTCAATTGGACAAAGATGGGCGAGAAGATCACAACTGGCAAGGAAAGTGATGAGACTGATAAGGAGCGGATTGACAAGATCAAATCTCAGTCCGATCGTACAGAAGATCGTATGAAAGAGAGAGAGGTTCCATCTCTCACCGAGGACGGCGCACTGGGATTCATGAGCATTTGGCAGAAAGAAGTGGAAGTGACCGCAAGTCCAAAGCAGCAAGGTCAGATTTCCCGTTTTCTCCAAGACGTTCGCAAGCGTTACTCCAATGCATTCTGAGCCACGGCTCGCACGAACAGATTCGTTGCCGATCAACGCATTCGCGCAAGAGATCATTCAAAGAATTTCAAGAGATCGAACACTGGTGCTTGTTGCCGAGACGGGCTCTGGAAAAACCACACAAGTCCCGCAAATTCTGCTGAAATCTGGCATCGCCGGCGAAGGCCGGATTGTCGTGTTGCAGCCTCGTCGCTTGGCGGCACGCGCCGTCGCACGACGAGTGGCATTCGAAATGGGAGTTCGAGAAGGTGGTCTTGTGGGGTATCGCACTCGATATGAACGAGTCGAAAGTGCAGAGACAAAAATACTTTTTATGACCGATGGTCTCTTCGTTCGCTTGGCGCAAGGGACACAAGATCTCAAAGGCATCTCCGTCGTCGTCCTTGACGAATTTCATGAGCGTGGACTTTCTACGGACCTTGCTGCTGGCATGGTGCGCCGATTGCAATCACAGCGCAGACCTGATTTGCGCGTCGCGATTATGAGCGCAACGCTCGATGCAGCTCGGCTTGGAGTGGTTTTCGGAGTCGAGCCGCTCTCGGTGCCAGGACGAATGCATCCAGTTGATATTCGATTCCTCGGTGATATTCGAGCCAACGAAGATGTGATTGATCGTGCCGTGAATGCGATCGTTGATGCGGCTGGAAATCTTCAGGGCGATGGATTGGTGTTCATGCCAGGCAGAAATGAAATTCAGCGAACGATCGAAGCGTTGCGATCAAGATTGCCTTCGGGGGCATTCGAGGTGATGGCACTTCATGGGGGTCAATCGCCCGAAGAACAAGATCGAGCGCTGAATCCTTCAGATCGCCGCAAGATCGTGGTCGCAACAAATGTCGCAGAAACAAGTCTGACAATTCCAGGTATTCGCTTTGTTGTTGATAGTGGATTGGCACGCGTGCATCGATTCGACCCTCTGCGTGACCTGAACGCATTGAAACTTGAGCCCATCAGTCAAGCGAGCGCTCGTCAACGCGCAGGGCGCGCAGGTCGTACTGCGCCTGGAGTTTGCTTGCGACTCTGGAGCGAAGCCACGCAGAATCGTCGAGCTGAATTTGATGCGCCTGAAGTTCACCGCATCGATCTTTCAGAAGCACTGCTGGGACTTTCGGTTGTCGGCGAAAATGATCCGCTGAAATTTCCGTGGATCGATTCGCCAGATTCCTCTGCTCTCGATCGCGCACTGCGGGTTCTTGTGGGATGCGGTGCAATGGATACACAGGGACGATTGACTCTCAACGGTCGAGCGATGGCGCAGATCCCCGCGCATCCACGATTGGCGCGCGCACTTTTGGAAGGAGCGCGCAGAGGATGTGCTCAGCGCGCAGGACTTTGGGCTGCGTTCTTATCCGAACGCGATCCATTCGATCGCGAGAACTCGGAGTCGATGCGTCGACACCTCGAGACCGATGATCGACCAAGCGACGTGATCGCACGCGAACGAATTTTTCTTGCTTGGCATGGCGGCAAAGCAAATCGAATGTCGATTGATTCAGATGCCGCACGCGAAGTCGCTCGTGCCGCGGACCATCTTTCTTCTGCCGCGCTTCGTGCTGCAGGGGATTTGACGCAAGGATCGCGTGGCGCACAGGCTGGAAATTCTTCCGATGAAGCAATCGCTGAGTCATTTATGCTTGGTTTTCCCGATCGAATTGCATGGCGCCTTGATCGACATCGACCACATGCTTCAATGGCTCAGCGACGCAAAGTCTCTATCGACAAGCGAAGTTTGCACGAGGGTGCAGGTCCGCTGTTGGCTTTCGAGGTTCGCCAAAGTGGCGGCGGCGATACCACAGAGACCACGCTCTCGATGACCGTTGCACTCGAAAGAGCCTGGCTTGAATCAACTCTCCCGCATCGCTTCGCCAATCGTGTCGAAGAGCGTTGGGAGGCGTCATCGCAATCTGTCGAAGAAATCGAAGAGCAACTCTTTGATGACACGGTCATTGAGCGAACAGTTCGTCCTTCTCGAAGCTTGGCGGTTGCATCCGAGATCATTGCAGTGCGCATGATGGAAGATGGACTGCGACCCGATGAGTGGGAGGAACAAATCGTTCCATGGATTGCACGAACGAGATGGGTCGCATCAACATTTCCTCAGCGTGATTTGTTGACCTATTCCGACGACGACCTACGCATCTTGTTCGCAGAGATCGCAGCGGGCGCATCACGTTGGAGTCAAGTGCGTGGTCGCAGTTGTCTTGCGACAGTGCTCAGTGCATTGTCGTATGAAGATCAAACATTCGTTCAACAAATGGCTCCGGCGGATATTCGTCTGCCGAGTGGTTACAAGATGAAGTTGATTTACGAAAACGGACAACCTCCGCGAGGCAGTGCAAAGATTCAAGATTTTTATGGTCTCGATCAAACACCAAGCGTTGCTGGTGGTCGCATTGCAGTTCGCTTGGAAATTCTTGGTCCCAATCGTCGTCCTCTGCAAACAACCGCCGATCTTGCAGGATTTTGGCGTGTTTTGTATCCGGAGATTCGAAATGAACTTCGCCGTCGCTATCCAAGGCACGAATGGCGATAAACCAAAGCCCGCGCATGATCAAAATGACTCCGAGCAAAAATTTCTACTCGATGTTGTCGATGCCCATTGCTGCATCGCCTTGCAGATGTCGTCTGGGATGAACACCCTGACGAATACCTTCTTCTTGTGAGACCGGCGGATCCGAAGCGAAGCGTGGAAGCTTTGGAGCCCACGCTCTTCGTCCTGCATAGACATCGTGCACGATGTCGACCGCTTCGCGCACGTCATCTGTCACACGGAAAAGTTCGAAATCTTCCGCTGAAATCGTCCCATGTTCTTCAGCGAGAGTCGTGCGCATCCAGTCAAGTAACGGCTGCCAAAATTTCTTCCCAATCAGTACAACAGGGAAGGGCACGATCTTCAGCGTTTGAATCAGCGTGAGCGATTCGAAGAGTTCGTCCATCGTTCCAAAGCCACCAGGGAAAATGATGAAGCCGCGCGCATGTTTCACGAACATCACCTTACGAACGAAGAAGTATCGAAAAGTCAATTCAATGCTTTGGTATGGATTCGGCTTCTGTTCGAAGGGCAGAGAAATATTTAGGCCGACCGAAACACCATTTGCTTCGAGCGCACCTTTGTTCGCAGCTTCCATAATTCCAGGTCCGCCACCAGTGATGACCGCAAATCCTCTTTCGACCAACATGCGTCCGCATTCGACTGCTTGGATGAACTCATGTTTCTCGGGACGAGTGCGGGCAGAGCCAAAAACAGCCACTGCGGGGCCTACTCGGACCATTGTGTCGGTGGCATCAACGAATTCACTCATGATCCGAAGGGTTCGCCAAGCCTCATGTTGTAACGATTCTTTGATGTGTTTGGATTCCATGGCGTAGAGGACTACACTCAAAGTCCTATGAATAGCAAGCCACTCGGTCGAAAAGGGTCTCCTTCTTCAAATCCATCAAAGGTCGTTTCGGCCCCTGCAAAGGTTGCCGCGAAGGCAACCAAGAGCGGTGGAGTTACACAAAGAGAGCCCAGCGCAAAAGTTGTTGCAAAACCTGTGAACAAAGTTGTTGCAAAAGTTGTGAACAAAGTTGTGGCGAAGGCGCCAGCGATTGCGCCAACCAAAACTCCGACGAAGTCGCAGCCTATTGCGGTCGAGACTCCTGCGGGTCGTCCTGCAAAGATCGACATCAACGGATATCAGGCTGCTCTGAAGTGGCTTTCGGAACGTCCCGACATCGAACGCATGCGCGTCGTGAAGTACGACGATGGAACATTCAGATTGGATCGCATGCGTGCGTTACTTGCGGCGATGGGAAATCCTCATGAGCAGATCAAGGCGGTACATGTTGCAGGAACTGTTGGAAAAGGCTCGACCTGCGCCATGATTGCGCACATGCTCGAGGAGTGCAACTATACGGTTGGGGTTTATACAAGTCCGCATTTCGTTGATATGCGTGAGCGTATTTCCATCAATAACCGAATGATCACCAAGCCTGCGATGGTCGAGATGGCGAAGAAAGTGCAAGCAGCAGCGGCGAAGGCAAAGGTCGAACCAACATTCTTCGAAGCGATGACTGCGATGGCATTCAAGCACTTCGCAGATGAAGCGGTCGATATTGCCGTGGTTGAAGTTGGGCTGGGAGGTCGATTGGATTCGACGAATGTGCTGACTCCACTTGTCACAGTCGTGACCACAATTGACTTCGATCACACGCGCATTCTTGGCGACACACTTCCCAAGATTGCCCGTGAAAAGGCGGGTATTTTCAAGCGCGGCGTCCCAGCAATCGTCTTCGATGCGCAACCAGAAGTCAATAAAACATTTATCGAAGTTGCGGAAAAAGTTGGCGCGGAACTGAAGATTGTCAATAAAGATATTGAATTCTCCAGTCGATTCTGTACATCACCAGAACTCGGCCCGCATACGCGAGTCTGTTATTACACCAAGCAATCTCGCATCGAGCATTTGCCAGTGCCACTTCCTGGTGAACATCAAGCGACAAATTGTGGGCTCGCTCTTGCCGCAGTTGAATGCGTTCGTGCCGCAGGCTTTGATTGCCCAGAGCATCTTGTCACTGGCGGTTTGGCAAAGACAAAGGTCATGGGTCGTATGGATCTCATCAGCGATCGGCCGCGAGTCTTGGTCGATGGCGCGCACAATCCTTCCAGTCTCAATGCGCTCATGCGATGCGTCGGCGCTCATGTGCCGTATGACAGCATGGTGTGCGTCTTCGGTTGCTGCCAAGACAAAGATGTTGGCGAGATGCTTGATCGACTGAATCTTGGAGCAGACAAAGTGATCTTCACGAAGGCATCAAGCAATCCTCGTGCAGCGGATCCATATGAATTGCAAAAACTCTTTCAAGAACGAAGCGGCAAGATGAGCCAAGTTGCGCGAACTGTCGGCGAAGCCATTCAACTGGCGCTTCGAGCGACAAGTCAAGATGACTTGGTCTGTGTCACCGGCAGTTTTTATGTCGTTGGCGATGCGATGAAGTATGTCAGCGAGCAGTCGCACTTTCAAAGTCGTCGTCCGCAGTCCGCATAAACGCTCCCTAAGAATATTGTAAAACAGATCTCGCGAAGTGTGATCCCGACAACGTCAAAGAACCGTGGCTATCCTTCGGAGCTTCCTATGGTTGATTCCGAAACACCTCATCGATACGACGCGCAGTGCGCAGGCAAAATCGAAACCCACTGGCAAAAGCAGTGGTCCGACAACGATGCATTTCGTGCTCCAAATCCTGGCGATGCTGGATTTGATGCGACGCGTCCGAAGTATTACATCTTGGATATGTTTCCGTATCCATCAGGGGCGGGTCTGCATGTCGGACATCCCGAGGGATACACCGCAACGGACATTCTGACGCGATACAAATTGATGCGTGGATTTAATGTGTTGCATCCAATGGGATGGGATGCGTTCGGTTTGCCTGCGGAGCAATATGCAGTTCAGACTGGAGTGCATCCAGCGATCACAACGCGTACAGCGATCGATAATTTTCGGCGACAACTTCAGCGGTTGGGATTTCGATATGACTGGTCGCGCGAATTCGGAACGATCGATCCGGATTATTATCGGTGGACGCAATCTATTTGGCTGCGGGCATATCGCTCGTATTACGATACTTCCAGCGCAAAGGCTCGACCAATTGCAGAACTGGAATCGAAGTTTGAAAAAGAAGATCGCGTCATTACGGTGATGGGCGATGGTGGCGATGACACTGCTTTGGGGGCGAATCAGAGCGAGAAAAAGTGGTCGGCGTGCACACCACTTCAACGGCAAGCGCATTTAGATACGCATCGCCTGGCATATCTCGGTGTGCAAACGGTCAATTGGTGTCCCGCACTTGGTACGGTGCTTGCCAACGAAGAAATTATTGACGGCCGCAGTGAACGCGGTGGGCACCAAGTTTTTCGTATGCCACTTCGACAATGGATGTTCCGTATCACGGCGTATGCGCAGAGACTTCTGGACGATCTTGATTTGGTCGAATGGCCCGAGTCGACGCGCATGATGCAGGCCGCATGGATTGGTCGCAGTGAAGGCGCAGAAGTTCGATTTGCAGTCGATGGATTCGGCGATCTCACAGTCTTTACAACTCGACCAGATACACTCTTTGGTGCGACATATATGGTTGTTGCGCCAGAGCATCCGTTGGTGGAATGGGTGCGCGATCGAACGCCTGTGAATGCGCAAGCGATTGCTGAATATGTGCAGTGGTCTCGCAATCGATCGGACATTGATCGTCAAGCGGAGAGTCGCGAGAAGACAGGCATTTCACTCGGAGTTTTCGCCCAGAATCCTGCAACAGGCGAACTCATACCAGTTTGGACTGCAGACTATGTATTGATGGCATATGGCACCGGCGCAATCATGGCAGTTCCGGCGCATGATGAGCGCGACTTCGCATTTGCCAAACGCTTCGATCTTCCCATTCGCTGTGTTGTCGCCGCATCGGATGGAAGCGCGTGGACAGGTGATTGCGCAACATCAGAAGCTGGCGTCGCATGCAATTCTTCCAATGAACATGTGTCGATTGATGGATTCTCGACAAATGAAGCGACGACCAAGATGATTGATTGGCTGACTTCATGCGGGATGGGATCTCGCCGGATCAATTTCCGTCTGCGAGATTGGCTCTTCAGCCGGCAGAGATATTGGGGCGAACCATTTCCGATTGTGTTTGATGATCGAGGGATGCACTTTCCAATTTCGGAATCTGCTCTGCCCGTGCAGCTTCCATCGTTGACGGATTACCAACCAGTGCAGAGTGATCATCCAGTGCCGCCACTTGGAAAAGCGAAGGAGTGGGTTCACACAACTGCTGGTGAAGCGGGGGTCGACCCAACCCTGCTCGCGCCGTCAACGCCTGTTCGCCGAGAAACAAACACAATGCCAGGATGGGCGGGTTCATGTTGGTATTACTTGCGCTACTGCGACCCGAAGAATTCCACGCGATATGTAGGCAAAGATGCAGAGCGATATTGGATGGGAGACCGAGGAGTTGATTTGTATATCGGCGGCGCCGAGCATGCGGTTTTGCATCTGCTTTATGCACGCTTCTGGCACAAGATGCTTTTCGATCTTGGAGAAGTTGGAACTCCAGAACCGTTTGCAAAACTTTTTCATCAGGGGATGATCACCAGCTTTGCATTTCAACGCGCCGATGGATCATTGATCCCAACAGATGGAGTGCGGGAAGATTCAGGTTCGTGGCGTGAGATCGCTACGAACGAACCTGTCACGCGTGTGATCGCAAAGATGTCCAAGAGTCTGAAGAATGTTGTCACGCCGGATGAAGTCGTCGAAGAATATGGCGCTGACACACTTCGACTGTACGAGATGTACATGGGGCCTCTCGCCGATTCGAAGCCGTGGAATACTCGGGATATTGCTGGAGTCTTTCGATTCCTTCAGCGTGTATGGAGACTCGCAATTGATGAACGAACAGGCGCTGTGATGTTTGCACGAGAGGCGAATCCAGATATTGAACGGCAGTTACACCGAACGATTCAGAAGGTTGCTCACGACATCGAGCGATTGGCGATGAACACTGCGATCGCAGCGTTGATCGAACTGGTCAATCTTGCGACGCGTCCAACGCAGATGAAAGATCCATCTGATGGCGGGCTTACGGCGGATCAAATGAAAAGATTGCTCCGCGCTCTTTCCCCATTTGCGCCGCATATTGCTGAAGAACTCTGGCACCGAATTGGAGAAACATCCAGCGTGGGCGATGCTTCGTGGCCGATCGTGGACGAGAAGCAATTAATTGATGACATGATCGAATTACCAGTGCAAATCCAGGGGAAAGTTCGCGCGAGAGTGGGTGTTCCCAGTGGCGCGGATGCTGCGGAAATTGAATCGTTGGTTCTCGCAGACGCCAAAGTGCGTGAACTCTTGGAAGGGCGTGCGCCAAAGAAGGTCATCGTCGTGCCGAAGCGAATGGTGAATTTGCTGCTCTAGTTTATCTGCTCTGGTTTTACTGCTTTGGTTTCAGCTGATGAACGCCGCGCCTGCAAAGTAGAGCATCACAAGTAGAGCAGCGCCAACAAGAAATTGCACAAGCGCGGCGACCCAAGAACTGTGGATGATCGCACCTTGGTCAGTCAACGATGCCATTGGGTCAAAGTGTGGAATCATCAAGGATGCTGGGCCAAGTAGCACGATCACGCCAATCATTCCTCTGCCAAAGATGCGCGCAAGAGTCAGCATCGAAGCGGGTGCAATCATTGCAACAAGAAAAAGAAGCGTTGCGATTGCGATCCACCAAAGCACTTGCGCTGCCATAATTTGCCCGCACAACAGATTCGCCGCAGCACGCCGAAGGTTTTTCACCCGCAGATCTGCTTTGCGATCCCATGTCATTGGCAAGATCAAGAAGCGCATCAAGAAGATCGATCCTGCAACCGTAAGAACGGAAGCGATGCACCTTGCAACGGTCAGCGGTTCACTTGTATATGGTCCGATGCTGAATTCCTTTTCGCTGAAAGTCGCAATGACATGTTCGCCGGCAGCGCCGATGCGGGTGGAAGAAATCTCGGACCAAGAAAGGCGAACGCCCTCTGCATCGAGATGGACAAGTCCTCCAAACCAGATGAAGAGCGTCAGCAGCAAAGTCCATCCGATCAATCTGCCTATAAATGAGCCATTTGTTGCCCCTGCTGAAGCTGGATTGATTTCGCGCCAGTAATGCGGCGCGGGGGAAAAGAGGGCGGTCGAAAAGATAGTTGGATTGTTTGTTTGGTTCATTGGATTTGCGTACCCTGCCTCATAGCGTAGTGCCGATGACTGAAGAAGATTCCGATACAGATTCGGTAGGTGGCTGGGATGTCGAACCGCAGGAGAGCGGTTTTGTCGCATTCTGGCCGCATGCAGAAGCATTGACTGGTGCAGAATTCTCGACGGCTGTTACGGCGTGGGTTGGTTCGAAGGCTCCGATTGAAGCTATCGAAACGGAAGACGATGCAGTTTGGGCGTTCGGTGTGCAAATTCCTGGAATCGAATCTGGTTTCGTGATTTGGTGCGAACCCGCACGAGAATTATCCGATCGCGACCGAATTCAAATCGGCGATGAGGCATCTCGCTGTCCATGGGTGATTCGAATGCAGACGATTCTTTCGGTCGATGAACCTGCAGAAGAATATTTTATGAGCGTCGGAATGCTCGGCGGTGCACTGCCCGATGTCGTCGCAATTCTGGATGTGATCACAGGTGAGGTCTATCCACGCCAAAGAATCGACCGAGATTTTCTGGCAGAGGATGCAGGCCCGATTGAACGATTGCTGTGGCGACTTGGGCGATATGAGGCACTTCCCGATGGCGATTCAAATTT
>CAJCCX010000041.1 GCA_903961015.1 uncultured bacterium | reverse complement strand
GGCCTTACGATTCGCCTGCTTGATCCAACGCTGCGATGTGTATGTGCCTCGATGCGCTTCGAGATAAAGTTCTCCGTCCCACACAGGAATCTCAGTTCCTCGTCGAGCACATGCCTGCGCTTCTTCATGCAGAATCTCGCAGAAATCCCCTGCTTTTACATAGTTTGTGGCGGGCATCCCTTCACACTGCGATGCGCTACGCGTTCGCTCGATCTGCATCGGATCGGGTCCACCACCACCATCGCCCCAACCATAAGGTTGCAAATATGTTCGCGTGCGCCCTCTGTCTTGACGCTCGATGTTTGCGTCTGCGAGTTGTAAATCCGCGGGAAGAAAATCGCTGTTGTAATTATGCCCCGGCGTGAGATGCGTCAGCACCTCGGTGCCGTCAAGTCCACGCCAATTGAAAGTCACATGCGGGAAGCGATTCGTATCGCTCCAAATGATCTTGTTGGTGATGAAAGTATCCAGTCCAGCCTTGGCAATAATCTGCGGAAGGCATGCGGGGAATCCAAATGTATCTGGCAGATACAAAAATCTCTGTGGTGCAGACGATCCAAATTGTTCTTTCCACCAACTTGTTCCATGCGTGATCTGACGAATAAAACTTTCGCCGCTTGGTGCGGTGCAATCGGGCTCGATCCACATTGCGCCGTTGGGTTCCCACTTGCCAGCTTTCACTGCTGCGCGAATGCCATCAAAGAGTTTCGGGGATTCCTCTTTGACATATTGATATTGCTGCGCCTGACTACAGAGAAATCGAAAGTTCGGAAAGCGTTCAATATTTCGCAGCGCTGTCGCAAACGAGCGCACGCATTTGCGACGAGTCTCATCAATACGCCAAAGCCATGCCGTATCAATGTGCGCATGACCAATAGCGATACATGTTGTGGCGCGTTCGCCACTCGCTCGACCTTTCAGCAGTCGATCGAGCGCGCCGCGCTGATCGAGAACATCTTGACACGTTGCACTTCCCGCAGGAATCGCGCGAACGATCGCGTTGAGACCTTCATCAATATCATTCGTGCGCGAATGCTCGGCGTTGCCACTCGCAAGCATTCGTCGCAACCAATCGAATCGTTGGCAGAACTGCCAGACTGCTTCGTCGATCGCCACAATTTCCGCGCACTCAAGCCGACCAGGTTTCGCTTCATTCCAGCGAGCGCGTTGTTCTGGCTGATCCCACCAAAACGTTGTGGCTCCGAGGGGAAGATTGCACGCCGCTTCAATCCATAAATCGATTTTTTCGCCACCTCGAGCGCGCTGTGCACTTCGCCAATCAAGAGGAAGAATTGGAGCGGTGTCGTGATATGGATCGAGCCCCGCATGCGCCGTGCCATCGACCCAAACACACGCTTCTGTACCACTGGAGAATCTCAGCAGCGCGCGATGGCCGTGAAAATCTGCAGTGAGTTTTCCACGAATACGAAACCATGCCGTACTCCAAATCGGCCCCCATCTATAACCAATTTCGGCGCTCTTCGTTCGAGTACGCATCGCATCAGCGATCGGCACGCGCGACGCAAAGTGCGCCACTTCAACAGAAACCGATTGCTTGACGGGCCACGCGAGCGGCTGAAGAATGTCTTTGCAGAACTCTTCGTAGCGAATCGCATTCATTTGAAAATGAGGGAGCACGGACGCAGTGTATGAACCGTCCGCACCCTCAGCATCAAGGCTGAATCATGAAAGCCGTTGCGCTTGCGCCGATGGCCGCACGAATGAAATCAGAAGTATGCCTGGGATTCCGCTCAACATTGCAATGACCAAGAACAATGGATAATCGAAGCGCTCGGCGAGCGCGCCGCTCATCCCTCCTGCCACGGAACTTCCCGCCGCCATGATGGCGGTCAAGAGTGCGTACTGCGTAGCGGTGTATCGATGATCGCAAATCGCCATTAAGAATGCCACAAATCCGCTCGTCACCATTCCAATCACGATGTTCTCAACTGCAATCGCAGACATGAGCGCCCAAATCGGTGGCGCCGTTGTCGGAGTCGCATGGACAGTCGCGCCAAATGCGAGCGCGAGAATCAGAAACCCACCAATGCTGATCGAATGTGCGAAACCAAAAATCCACAAGCAGCGAATCACCCCCATGC
Source organism: uncultured bacterium (assembly GCA_903961015.1). Classification (GTDB taxonomy): domain Bacteria; phylum Planctomycetota; class Phycisphaerae; order Phycisphaerales; family SM1A02; genus F1-60-MAGs104. The sequence continues at coordinate 9,295 of CAJCCX010000041.1, read as the reverse complement.
GCGCCACCATCCAGCCACCCGCGCCTGCTCCAACAATTGTCATTGCAAAACCAAACGACTGCCGAACCCAACCAATCGATTCCGCTGAATATGCGAGGCCCTTCATCAACAGTGGTGTCGTGATCGAGTTTGTCAATTGATCTGGCAATTTGAAGAGCAAGACAAATAATCCCAAGGCGATCATTCGTAAGCGCCACACATTCCAGAAGAGCGCAATTGGTTGCACAACGGAATCTGCAAGTCCGGGTCGAACAACGCCGATAAGTTGTGGTTCGCGTGCGACAAGTGTTGCGGCAAGTCCAAGCAGCATCGCTATGGACGCTGCGGTCGATGCGATGCGCCACGAGATTGCATCAGCAGCAAGCAGAACGCCAGCGCCGAAGACCATAAAAGCGATGCGATATCCCGTGACAAATGTGCTTGCCCCAGCGCCGAGTTCTGTCGGCGAAAGCGAGTCTGCGCGAAACGCATCCGCAACGATGTCTTGTGTTGCAGAGAAAAATGCAGTGACGCAGAGGAGTCCGAAGAAAATTCGATTATGAAAAGCCGCCGCGTCAATTTCGCTTGGACTCCAAACGACAGCACCGAGAGGATCAGTCGCCACTGGGCCCCACAACGAAAGTGCGATCAACGCAGCGAGCGAAAGAATCTGCGACAAGATCAACCAACCTCGCCGTCGACCGAGTCGTCCAAGAATTGGCAGCGACACACCATCGACGATCGGCGCCCAAAGAAACTTCAGCGCATATGGCAACGTGCAGAATGTGAGCGCGCCGATTGCAGTCACACTCCAGCCAACTGATGACGTCCACGCTTGCGCAACGCTTGTAACCATCACATTCGGGAGACCACCAGCAATGCCCAAGAACAACAGGACAAGCATCGTCCGACTTCTATAGAGGTCAGTGAATGATTGAAAGCGCGAGCGTTCTTCAAGCCGATCCGTGGCCATGGTGCAAGATTACCGACACTGCTGTGAAGCGATTGATTTGCAATGAAGTCTATTTCTTGATTGGAAATTGACAATTTTGGCGGTAGAACTTGACACGTCTTGATCCAACAACCTATTGTGAGTAACAGATGTTTGGTCTTCAGCGCATTCTCGTCACTGCAGTGATCGCCCTTTGGCTTCCACTGTGTTGTTGTCAATTGATGGCATTTACGGACTCCGCTTGCTTCAGCGATGTGGAAGTTTCTTGCTGTTCGAGCGAGCGTCAACTTGGTGTAAATCATGGTGGTAAACATGCAGAAACAAAGAGTTACTGCGATGACAATGACCAATCGAATTCAGAGGAAGAGCAGCCGCCCATGTCTTGCGTCCATTGCGCGACGAAAGCACCACCTCCAACTGCTCCATCGCTCGATTCATTTTTCATTCTAAGTGCAGTTCCATTCGCACTCGTCCTACCCCCTTCTTTGATTGAGCCCTCGACACTTCATGCGACGGAAATCTCAGGGTCGTGGGATGTGCCACCACCGGTTCGGCCACCAGAAGTTGCGATGAGCGCGAACGATCGACGCTCCGCTTTCAGTATTTGGATTATTTGAACTCCTGACACGATTGTTCTGCTTGGAATGTTTCCAGGCAGTTGTTCTGTGTCAACTTTGGAGTTCGTCAATGCACAATTCAATTCGAGTGACGGTCGTACTGACCGCACTTCCAATTCTTTTCCTCTCTGCGTGCGCCGCACCACAGATGGATCTGCCTGTTTCAATTGGTCCCGACATCGCCTCGCGTACTGGTGCGCAGCCAACGTGGTCGCGCGATGGCGCGAACACTGCGCCTGATGCGAACTCGCTGCAGGCGGCGGCGGTGACTGCTCTTCCAAATCCTCTGAATGAGGTGGAAGCGGTTGCAATTGCGCTTGATGCAAGTCCCGCAATTGCGAAAATGATTTCGCAAACGAATGCACTGCGCGCAGAGGCGATTGATATCTCAACGCCTTCGAATCCTGTTTTGAACTTCACTTCTGGCGTGCCGCTTGATTCCATGAGCGCGGTTCCGATTTTCGCCATGCTGATGTTTCAGATTGACGAACTATGGAAGCAACCACTTCGCAGCGAGGCCGCGCGGCAGAATTATCAGTCCGCACTTTTGTCCCTTGGCGCGAGTGTCGTTGCGCTTGCGGTTGAAACGCGTGTGGCGTGGCACGAGGTTGCGATGCGAAGTGAGGAGCGTGAATTGGCTCAGAATGATTTGCGAATCACTGAGCATTTATTGACTATCGCGCGCGAGCAATTTGCTGTTGGAGAATCAACCGGCGACGCCGTTGCAAAGTCGCAAGCTGAGATGACGGATGCGCACCATCGGCTATCGCAGGCTCGTGAAATGCTTTCGGCGGCGCAGTTGTCGCTGATGGCGCTACTTGGTCGTGCGGAGGCCTCGGCTGATTGGACTACAGGTGCACCCGATTCATCTTCGGTCTTCGCCATTCATGCGCCTATTGCGGACGAACAGAGATTGCTTGTTGCGATGGCGGATAATCGACTTGATGTGCGGGCGGCGCAAGCGCAGGCGAACGCTGCGAAGAGCAAAGTTGATTTAGCCCGAAGAAGTCGCTCCAACAAACTTGACGTGGGCGCGGGGTTTGACCGCGACATGGAAGGTGATCAAGCGGTTGCATTCAGCGCAAATGTGGAGTTACCTATTTTCAACAACGGGTCAGCGCGCATTGGCAAGGCAGAGGCGGAATTGCAAACCGCAAACATAGAAGCGGAGCGCGTGAGGCAAACTGCGATCATTGAGTTGCGCCGCGCAATGGCGCAAGCGCTGGCATCGCAAGAGAAGCGTGATATGAGTGCAGACAGTTTACTTGCACCCAGCGCAGAAACATTCAAGCGAGCGCAGCTCTCTGCAGATATTGGTGAGGGATCACGCCGCGATGCAATCGACGCCCAACATGCGCTGAATCATGCGAAGCTGGAAATGAATGACCTAGAACGTCAACGGCGCGGCGCACGACTTGCGCTTGCGAAAGCAGCAGGATTTCTTCCAGCGGAGGCGCTGCCATGACGACGAACATTCCCCTGCCAAGTTCCCGCATCGGTACGCGCGTCATTCTTCCTGCAATCATCATCGGCAGCGCGCTTGCGATTCTTGCGTGGTCAAGTTGGCGGGCATGGGCTCCGCTGACTGAGGTCCATGCGATACCTGTCATTGTGCGCACGACGGCGGTTGCGCAAGTCACCAAACAAGATTCTGCGAACAACCAAGCCAACGATTCTATGAAGACATCTGCACGTGGACCTGTTGTGCAAGCGCCAGGATGGATCGAACCATCTCCATTTCCTATCAGTGCATCGGCGTTGACTTCGGGCGTCACGCGCGAAGTTCTTGTTCTTGAGGGTGACAGAGTCACCGAAGGTCAAGTCGTTGCTCGACTCATTGATGATCAAGCGAAATTGGAACTTCGCCGCGCGAATGCTGAAGTCGATATCAAAGCGGCTGAACTTGCTGTGATGCGCGATGAACTGACGCGCAAATCCAAACTAGTCGCTGGAGGTGGTGTGGGCGAAGGAGAAGTCGCACGACTTGCGATACGTATTCGCGGTGCAGAAGCTGCGCTGGAACAAGTGAGCGCGATGCGCGATCAAGTTGCACTCGCCCTTGCTCGCACCGAAGTGCGTGCGCCAGTCGCTGGTGTCGTTATGGCGCGACTCGCTGCGCCTGGTTCTTTGGTTGGCATGGATGCAGCGACGGCGACCGTCGTGCAGTTGTTTGATCCAAACAGCTTGCAAGTGAGAACCGATGTTCCTCTGGCAGATGCTGGCCGGCTTGCGATCGGACAATCTGCTGAAATTCAGGTTGATTCTTTGCCAGGAGTGATCATTCGCGGGCGAGTATTGCGGCTTGTGCAGCAAGCGGATATCGCAAAGAACACGCTGCAAGTGAAGGTGTTACTTGATGAACCGCCGATCGGACTTGTGCCAGACATGTTGGCGCGAGTCAAGATTCAAACTGGCGCAATTGCGACGAGTGGCAGTGCTGTGTCTGCAAGTGCATTCAATGGTGCAGCGCGCGCAGAAATTGCAGCGCCATCGAGCGCTCTCAGTCACACTGAGGCAAGTGCTGACGGAAATCGCACTGGCCAAGTGCGAGTTGTAGTTGATATGCGAGATCAAGTTGGGAAAATTGAAATGCGTCTTGTCACATGCGCTGCCGAAGCTGGCGCCGATGGATGGACTGCCGTGTATGACGGACTGCGTCCTGGAGATCTTGTCGTGCTCGATGATTCGCCAATGACGACTGCAGGCGAAATGGTCCGTGTCAGCGATGCACCGATGGGCGTACCAACAAAAGGAGAACATGATGCACACAAATGAACCAATTATTTCTTGTAATGCTCTTGAAAAGCATTATTCCCGCGGCGGCGAAACTGTGCGCGTACTCGAGTCAATCGACCTCTCTCTTGCACGCAGTGCGTTCGTTGCATTGATGGGTCCATCGGGATCTGGCAAGACCACGCTCTTGAACCTCTTTGCAGGAATCGATCGTCCAACTGCGGGTTCGTTGATTGTTGACGGGCAAGATATCGCTCGACTTTCGCGTGCCGCGCTTGCTGAGTGGCGCGCGCGAAGCGTCGGATATGTTTTTCAGTTGTACCACCTCGTTCCTGTCTTGACGGCGTATGAGAATGTCGAACTGCCGCTCTATCTGCATGCACTCACTCGGCGTGAACGACATCAACGTGTCTCAGAAGCCCTCGATTCCGTTGGCATTTCAGATCGCCACGCGCACTATCCCCGACAACTTTCTGGTGGGCAAGAACAACGCGTTGCGATTGCGCGTGCGATTGTCACGCGCCCTGCTCTCTTGCTCGCGGATGAACCAACTGGAGATCTCGACCGAGTTGCGGCTTCTGGAATTATGGAATTGCTGACGCGACTTCACAAAGAACGTGGGCAGACCATTGTGATGGTCACGCATGATCCAGCAACCGCGGCGTTTGCGCAGCGCAATGTGCATCTTGATAAAGGTCAGCTCGTCGAGAGCGTGGCGGTGCGATCATGAATCTACTGACTTCAATGCGTGGAGTTGTGGCGCTCGCTTGGCGCGGGCTCTTGCGAAGACCGACACGGAGCGCGCTCGTGATTGCTGGCGTTGCCGTCGCGGTTTTTCTTTTCTGCACAGTCGATGCGACTCGTAAAGGTGTCGAGCGTGCGACCAAGCGCGCCGCGCAAGAAACAGCCCTTGTGGTCTATAGGCAGAATCGCTTCTGCCCATTTACGAGCCAACTCCCGCAGTATTACGAGAATGAAATTCGCAAAGTGCCGGGGGTCGATACTGTCACACCTGTCAAGATCGTGGTATCAAATTGCCGTGCGTCGCTGGATGTCGTGACATTTCGCGGAGTGCCTCCAGAAACATTTGCACGCGATCAAGCTGGGCGAGTCGATCCAACTTCTATGCAGGCGTGGCTGAGTCGTGGAGATGCTGCACTGATCGGACGTGAACTTGCACAGAGGCGTCGATTGAAATCGGGCGATCGTTTCACTGCTGCAGGCGTCGATGCATATGTCGCTGGAATCATTGAGAGCGATGAGCCACAAGATCAAAGCAGTGCATTCGTACATCTACCATTTTTGCAAGAGCAAGCCAAGCGCGGCGGCAGCGGAACAATCGTCACTCAGTTTGATGTTCGCGTGAAAGATCCGACTCAACTTGATGCCATTGCAATCGCGATCGACGAACGATTTGCCAAAGATCAAGCGCCGACTTCAACGCGAGCCGAGACGGCGCACGTCGCTCGAGCCGCAACGGATGTCATCGCACTGGTTGGATTTGCGCAATTGCTTGGCCTTGCTGGTCTCGCAGCAGTCTTTGCGCTTGTTGCCAATGCGATCATCCTTTCAATGCGCAGTCGTGAAAAAGAGGTCAGCATTCTGCAAACACTTGGATTCCGCGGAGTGCATCTCGCTGCACTCGTGATTGCCGAAGCACTCTTGCTTGGAGGGGTCGGCGGAACAATTGGTGCAGGTCTTTCATATGCCACCGTTTCATTGGCGCGAACGGCTTTAACGATGGAAGGCGTTTCAATTGCGGTATCGCCGTCGATCCAGATCGCCTTGGTAGGAATTGCGATCGCAATCGGATTGAGTCTTGCTGCAGGAATTGTTCCTGCGATCATCGCGTCGCGACAATCAATCGTTTCGGGATTCCGATCATGAAACGACTTCCACTCCATTATGCCGCACGCAATATCGGTCGCAGCCCGTTGCGCTTGATGCTGACCGCTGGCGGTGGTGCTCTAGTTGTCTTTCTTGTTGTCAGCGCGATGGCAAGCGTTCGTGCGCTTGATCGTGGTGTTCGTGCAAGTGGAACGCCGGGAAATGTAATGCTGCTTGGCGCAGGCAGTGAAGAAAGTGTTGAACGCAGCGAGATTCCAGCGTCTGCGCCAGGCGTACTTTCTGCCAGCATTCAGGGCATTCGCACGCTTGGTGGTGCTCAGTTTGTCTCGCCAGAATTGCACGTGCCGCTGCCACTGCGACGGGCGGATGAGCCCGCACCTGTCGGCAATGCGCGAGACCTTGCGCTTGTTCGCGGTGTTGAGCCGAGCGCATTTCTTGTCCATCCCCAGGCTCGACTTGCAGTTGGTCGATTACCGCAAGGAGGTCGTGATGAAGCTCTTGTCGGACGATCGCTCGCTGCGCGACTACGAATCGATAATCGCGATATCACCGCGGATGATTCTCTCCTGCCGACAATCTTGATCGACGAGAGGCTTCACCGTGTGACTGGGATCATCGACGCGCCCGGCGTTGCGATTGATGGCGAAGCATGGATGCCGATTGCAGATCTCTTGGTTCTGACGAAACGACAAACAATTTCTGTTGCAGTCATCTCACTTGATGGTGCGGACATCAGTGATCTCGAAGTCTTTGCGGCACGAAGATCGGATTTGGAAATCGCCGCGATCGATGAATTGTCTTATTACGCACAACTCGCAAAGTTCTTTCGCCCGGTCCAAGTGCTTATCGGTGTCAGCGCGCTTGTTGTCGCACTCGGCGCAATGCTTGGTGGACTGAATGCGCTCGATGCAGCCTTCGCTTCTCGATCTCGAGAGATCGCAATGTTGCAAGTTCTTGGTTTTTCTCGTGGAGCAGTGATTTTCAGCCTTGTTCAAGAATCGATTTTGACCGTTGCGGCTGGCGCGTTGCCTGCACTGGTCGTTGCGAGTTTCTTGCTCGACGGCGCGGGCGTTCGGTTTTCAATGGGAGTCTTTTCCCTTTCAGTCGATGCGACCTGTGTTGCAAGCGGACTTGGAGCAGGACTCTTGCTTGGACTCGTGGGCAGCTTGCCACCAACGATTCGTTGTTTACGCACTTCAATCCCAACGGCACTCAAATCGGATCTTGTTTGACACATACGCAATGACACACTTGTAAACTTAAAGGAAAACCATGCAATACTTTTCATCCAAACACATTGTGACAATCGTCGCCATCATCGTTTTTTCATTTACTGTCGCCTGCGATAAGCCTGCGCCAACTGCAGCGAATCCTGTTGCACAGAGTGCTGGGTCAACTGCCCTTCCCGCAAACTTGCTCGTCACTGAACAACCTACAGGGGCGATTGGCGTGATTCAAGCACGAACAACCGCAAAAACTGGCGACCGCGTTGCTGTGATCGGGCGTATCGGCGGATCTCGTGCTCCATTTGTCAGTAGTCGTGCAATTTTCACAATCGTCGATCAGTCGATGAAGTCTTGCATTGAAACGGGTGAAGATGAACACTGCCCCCGTCCTTGGGATTATTGCTGTGAAGACAAGACAGAACTTGCGAAATCAATGGCTTCGATCGAAATCAGCGACGCAAACGGCAAGCCACTTGCGCTCGCGCTCGAATTAGAAGGAACATTCAAGCCACTCATGTTGATTGCTGTTGAAGGAACACTTCAATCGACTGAAGGCGGATCGTTCGTCGTCCGCGCGGAGCATGTCTACAAAGTTGCCAACGATCCGCTTGCATCAAAGATCAAGTGATTGGCACGTGCATCACATCGGGCATCAGTGATGTTGACCGCTGTGAATCTTTGTCAACAACCGTCGATGCTGATCCACATACCCGCAGCGCATATAGAGTGCGGTTGCGCGCTCATTGGATGCTTCCGCTTCAAGCCTGAGGGTTGTCACTCCGATCGATGCGCACCACACTTCGATTTCGGCCAACACAGTCGCTCCAACTCCAGCGCTTCGTGCTGAAGAGGTAATGAACAACTCGTCGATGAAAGCGACTCGCCCGTTGCGTTCGAGCGAAAACGAAAACGCAACGATCGTGTATCCGACAGGGACGCCTGCTTGTTCGATGATCCATAGTCGACCAAGCGATTCGTCCGCAAGAAAATCAGCAAGCAATGCACGCTTGCGTTCCTGCTCGAATGGATAATTGAAATGCTCATAAAACTGACGGACAAATTGCATTGCGATATCGAGATTCGACTCATCGACAGTGACAAGGCGTATTGAAGATGTCTGGGAAGAATGATCCATGATTGCGCGAATTTGAGAGAAGCGCCAATCATAGATGCTTCTTCCCTTTATATTGCAGGGATGAAGAGTACGAAGCGGCAGGCAACTCGAACGATTTCCGTGCATAAGTTTGGCGGAGCTGCGCTTGCCAATGCACAAGCAATCGAGAGCGTGGTCGCGCTTCTTGCACGCACGAATGGGATGCGCGTGATTGTGACCTCTGCGCTTGCGGGAGTCACAGATGTTCTGCTTTCGGTTGCTCGCACTGCTTCCAATGGAGATCTTGCGCTTGCCCAAGCCGATGCGCGCTTGCTTCATGAAAGGCACTTGCGGGTGATCGAGTTGATTGATGCCAGCGATGCGCCACTGCGTCAGTACATTGACGCATCGTTTGCACAGCTTGCTGAACTGCTGGTTGCTGTCGATCACGAAAAAACATTGTCGGCACGAATGAGCGATGCAATCATCTCGCGTGGCGAACGCATTGCAGCACAAATTGTTGCATGCGCTCTACGCGTTTCAGGTGGCTCTGCGACCGTCGTTGACGCTGCAGATTTTCTGGAAACAGATGGACGCTTCAGCGATGCCGCACCAGATCTCGCGCGGACCGAAATCCGAGCGTTGCCGCTCTTCTTGCCAATCTTTGCACGAGGAGAAATTGCCGTAGTCCCTGGATTCATCGGCGTAGGCAAAGAAAATTCGGTGGTGACACTTGGCCGCGGAGGTTCTGATTTGACCGCAACGGTCATCGCTCGAGTCCTTACTGCAAATGAAGTGACACTTTGGAAAGATGTCCGCGGATTTCTGACAGCAGATCCACGCATTG
>CAJCCX010000040.1 GCA_903961015.1 uncultured bacterium | reverse complement strand
TTCCCCGGCATTCTTGGTTTGGCAGCAGGAATCGTCTTTATTGCCGGCCTTTCATCAACGGGTCTTGGGGTGCTTCTTGCAACATCACCAGTTGCATTCGCCACCTTGAAGTACATCGGCGCGGCCTATCTGATTTATCTTGGATTTCGTTCGTGGATCGCAGCGCCATTTCAGTTTGGACAAGAGCAAGCGCATGCAGCAAATTTCAGGAAGCGATTTTGGGAATCGTTCACGCTTCAATTTACAAATCCAAAAGCACTCTTTTTTTGTCTGGGCGTTTTCCCCCAGTTCATTGATGCAGAAGGAAACTTTTTCTTGCAATTTGCAATTCTTGCTGCGACATATGTGCTGCTGATTATCGCAATTCATCTCGCCTATGCCTCCACCGCTGCTCGCGCAAGGATGTGGCTCTCATCGCCGCGCGGCGGTCGCATTCTCAACGCGCTCTCAGGAACAATGTTTATTCTCTTTGGCGTGTTGTTGGCGATAACGGAAACATAATCTATTCAGAGACCACAAGGCCATGAAAGAACTTAACTGGTACAGCACGGTTCCTTCGTTTGCTGATTTTCACCAACTCACTCAAGACGAACATTTTTATCGTGTTCCTCCGACGTGGTCGCTCATTGTGACCGACATCGTTGATTCGACACGCGCGATCGATTCTGGGCAATACAAGGATGTCAATACCATCGGGGCAGCATGCGTGGTCGCCGCTCAAAACGCCATGAATCGCATGCAGTTTCCCTATGTATTTGGCGGAGATGGCGCGACACTTCTCGTGCCCGATTCACATCTTGCGCAAGTTCGAATTGCGCTTCATTCTCTTGCGAATCTCTCTCGCAACAACTTCAACTTGACTTTGCGTATCGGCGATGTTCGCGTCGATGAACTTGAACGCATGGGATGCGTGCTGGAAGTCGCAAAGTTTCAACTCGTCGGCAAGCAAACGATTGCATTGTTTCGCGGTGGCGCGCTAGCGAAAGCAGAGGCACTGATCAAGAGTCGATCGAAGTCGAATGATCTCTCGACCACTCAAACTGCACTTGATGACAAGAGTAATTTGGATGGTTTGAGTTGCAGGTGGCAGCCGATCCCGTCACTGCATGGTCGTATGGTGACTCTGATGGTCAGTGCAATCAGCGAAGACACGAATCAGACATACAAATATGTACTCATGCAGCTGGATGAAATTCTCGGTGGCAGCATGCAATCAGCCATCCCCATACATGCGCAGAATATGCGTTACAAAGGATTTATCGAACTACTCAAAGATGAGTGGCGATATGCAATACGCAGAGCATCACGAAACTTTTTAAACAGATTCCTTGAAATCATCCTTGCCGTTTTGATTTTTAAGTGGCGTGTGCCGATTCGCAATATCAATCCTCGAGCATATGAATCGAAACTTGGAGCGCACTCCGACTTCCGCAAGTTTGACGAGATACTTCGGATGGTTCTGGATGTCACACCGCGACAACTTGCGCAGATCACAACAATGCTTGAAAACCTGCATCAATCTGGCAAAATTCGCTATGGTCTGCACGAATCAGATTCGGCGCTAATGACATGCTTTGTTTATGGTCTGAACGATGGAGAACATATCCATTTCGTCGATGGCGCCGATGGCGGCTATGCGCTTGCTGCACGGCAGATGAAATCGCAGTCAAAGAAACCCTCCTAAATTTCTTCGCAATCGATTCATATAGACTCGTCGGTTATGCATCCACTCGTAGGCGAATTCATGGGAACACTCGTGCTCGTGCTCCTTGGAGATGGTGTTGTCGCCAACGTACTTCTGAGTAAGACAAAGGGAAACAACTCTGGCTTGATCGTCATCGCCACTGGATGGGGATTCGCTGTGATGGTTGGAGTCTTTGTCGCAGGTGCATTCGGCAGTACCGATGGATACATCAACCCCGCAGTCACACTCTGGTCTGTGATGGGCAGCGGCGATACATCGAAATTGGCGATGATCCCAGCACAATTCGCTGGAGGATTCGTTGGCGCCGTACTCGTCTGGCTGCATTACTTGCCACACTGGAAAGAAACGCAAGACCAAGGTGCAAAGCTCGCGGTGTTCTGCACAGGACCTGCGATTCGAAATACACCAGCAAACCTGATGAGTGAAATCATCGGCACAACAGTACTGCTCGTCGGTGTCGGATCAATCTTTGCAAAAATTTCACCTGAACTTGCTGTTGGAATCGGGCCATATCTTGTCGGCGTACTCGTGTGGGGAATTGGACTTTCACTTGGCGGAACAACTGGATATGCAATCAATCCTGCTCGAGACCTTGCACCAAGAATCGCACACGCAATCTTGCCCATTTCCGGCAAAGGTTCATCAGATTGGGGATATGCGTGGATACCAGTTGTCGGGCCATGCATTGCGGCTGCACTTGCGTGGGTACTTTTTAAGTTTGTGGTGTAACAATCGAAAAAACTTGCGCTTTACTCGGCATCGCCCCACGACTTTGCGAATGCCCATTCATAATTCTTCCATCGACCAATCGACGAACGATTGATTGGCTTTCGAACTTGTTCGTGACTCAATGTCATCACAGTGCGTGAATTTGATTCTGGCGCCAAGACACGATCGTCCATCGAGAGTCCCATTCGCTTCAGACAACGCAGCATGTTTCCTGATGGATTGTCAACCAATTCCTCATAGCGAATCGTTTCGTGAGGAATGCCAAGAGCATCAAGAGAACGTGCAACGAGCGCACGTTCGGCAGAAGTCACTCGGCGAATATCTTCGAGACTTCGTGTCCAGCCAACATTGGTGCGGTGAAAGTTTGAAAGAAAAAGGCTGATCGCAGTATCTCGAGGATCACGCTGAATATAAAAACAGATCGCACCGGGAAGAACCGCAGCAACAAGCGGTAAATACCGCCACGTATTCAGCGACTTATCGAAAATCCATTTCGTGCCGTCACGCTGCGTGACTCGAGCACCTTGCAAATATGCATCCTGCATATGTTTCGCAGCATCATGATCAAGTCCCTCGATGTGTGACGGCCAGAAACCTGT
>CAJCCX010000039.1 GCA_903961015.1 uncultured bacterium | reverse complement strand
GTTAGTATCCCTCTCCTTATGGAATGTGGCATTGTCGGATTACCTAACGTCGGAAAAAGCACGCTCTTCAACGCCCTGACTTCGGCAGGTGCGGCGGCGGCAAATTATCCCTTCTGCACCATCGAACCCAACGTCGGAATCGTCTCGGTTCCTGACCCGCGACTTGCGCAGATCAACGCTTTCATTCCTTGCCAAAAGATCCTGCCCGCCGCCCTGCGGTTGGTGGATATCGCCGGGTTGGTCAAAGGCGCAAGTGAAGGCGAAGGCCTTGGAAACAAGTTCCTTTCGCACATTCGCGAAGTGGATGCGATCTTGCATGTTGTTCGATGTTTCAGCGACCCAGATGTCATGCACGTCGACGGAACCGTCGATCCCATTCGGGACATTGGAACCATCGAGACCGAACTGATGCTTGCCGACCTTCAGATCGTCGAAAGTCTTGTCGACAAAGCGCGCCGAACTGCAATGCACGGCGACAAAGACGCTGTTGCACGGCAAGCGATCTTGGAACGATGCAATGTGGTGCTGAATGAATCCAGACCAGTGCGCTCTCTCAATCCAACTCAAGAGGAATCTGTCATCCTGCAGCAGCTTGGAATGATCTCTGCCAAGCGAGTCTTGTTTGTGGCGAATGTCGACGAATCCGACCCCGAAGGTAAAGGTCCGCTCGTCGAAAAAGTCCGTGCATATGCCGCTGCAAATGGTGGAATCGTTTGCGTGGTTTGCGCACGAATCGAAAGTGAACTTTCTGAACTTCCACCCAGTGATCGTGCAGAAATGCTTGAATCTCTGGGTATGAAGGAGCCTGCTCTGGACTCTGTGGCACGCGCGGCATATCAACTCCTCGGACTCGAGTCCTATTTCACCGCCGGCGAGAAAGAAATTCGTGCGTGGACTATTCACAAAGGCGCGACGGCTCCGCAAGCAGCTGGTGTCATTCACACCGACTTCGAAAAAGGATTCATCCGCGCCGAAATTTATAAAGTCACTGACTTACTTGAACTGAAAAGCGAAAAAGCAATCCGCGAAGCTGGTCGGCTGCGAAGCGAGGGCAAGGCATATGTCATGCATGACGGCGATGTCGTTCACTTCTTGTTCAATCCATAAACTGCGTACGCCTCAAGTATGGCAAAACAAAGGACAAGACACTCAAAATGTTCGGCAAATTTATTGAAGACTTTAAATCGTTCGCCGTCAAAGGAAATGCCATCGATATGGCGATTGGAATTGTTGTCGGCGCGGCGTTCAACAAGATCATCAATTCGATTGTCTCTGATCTGATCATGCCGCCACTTGGCCTCGCTATCGGCGGTGTTGACTTCAAGAATCTCGAAATCGTGCTGAAGAAACCAATTCTGGATGCCGCAACGCAAATCACTGCCCCTGCTGTCGCAATTCGTTATGGCATGTTCCTGAATTCGCTTGTGGAGTTTTTCATTGTTGCATTCAGTGCCTTTATCGCCGTTCGCGTGATGGCCAAGACGATGGCCGCGCGATCAACACCACAATGACTTCCACGCTTCGTACGCCAACCGCACGGACGATCACTCACATTGTCTCAATGGTCCTTGCACTTTCGATGCTGTGCTCTTGCGCGGCATCTGCGAAAAAGAAGCAGGCAGATCTTGCCGGCCGTGCCGCAACTGCGACAGGAGGCAAGAGTGGCCTGCGCGACGCAACGATCACGCTCGATCAACTCGAAGAACTTTCCAATGCTTTCGCAGATCGCTATTACACCCTGATCACCAGCGCAAGCGAAAAGGTGATGCGAGACAATCCCTCTCTCGAGCAGAGAAGGATGATGAATGCAGTACGGTTGCTCGGCGTCTCGAGTATGTACGACATCGCATCGAGCCCAGATACGTTCACGCAGTTGATCGATCAACTCATCGCGGTGACTTTGCAGAATTACTACTGGGTCGATTCCGGAAAGTCGCAAAAAATTTGGGGAGAACGAGCGCAGCCATTTGTCGAAAACTTGCGCAGAGCCCGAGAGGATATTTGGGCATGTTCTGCACGGATTTTTACCGAAGACCAACTTGAGCAACTTGATTTAATTATCTCCACTTGGTGGCAGAAAAACGGTGGAGCAGAATTCGTCGCGTACGTTCGGTTTGCCAACATCGCAAGCGCGAAGGGAGTCGCCCTTATAGAAGAAGTAAAGGATGGCGGAGGACTTCTCGAACCAATTGACCGTGCAACTGAGCAGATCGCACAAACCCAACGCGCACTTGATCGCTCTCTGTTTTATGCCAAGCGCGTGCCGCTCTTTATCAATTGGCAATTAGAAGCATTGGTGTTTGACATCTTGATCATGCCTGAGGTTCGGCAAGCATTGTCGGATACAAACAAAGTGAGTGGCGTGATCGGCGATATCCCAAACCTGCTGAATCAAAACAGTGAAGTCGCAAGCAAACTTTTGAGTCAATACAAAGACTCGATCACTTCGACCATATCACTCGTGGACAAAATCGCCCCCATTGCAACAAGTGCAGAGCGAATCGCCAAAGAGGCTGGAACAACTGTTGGGCTCGTCAACACCACCCTGACGACAGCGAGTCAGATGCAGGAATCTGCGGCAAAGTCTGCCCCCAAGAACGCTGCACCTTCGAAACCCATTGAGCTGGCAGACTATGCCAGCCTCTTGAATCAAGTCCAGTCCAATCTGACAGAAGCGAACAAGTTCCTTTCGACAACAGATAAACTGCTTGACGAAAAAGATCTTGATTTGCGCCTGAAACCACTTGAATCTCTCATTCGCCTGCGAATCTCTGAAGTCCAACTCGCAACTGAAGATGTTGTGAATGGAATTTTTATTCGCGCAGGAATTCTGCTCTTCGTCATTTTCGCATTCATCGTCGCCATCATTTGGTGGCGCAGTCATCGTCGGAGTTGAATATGCAAATCACCATTGGCATCCTCTCTCTCATCACGGCGCTGTATGCAACTCAATCGGTTCCAAATCTAGCCACGCCCACAACTCTTGCACAGAGCGAAGAATTGCAAATGTCTGAGATTGTGGAAGCTTTCCCAACATTTGTGCCACTCGACCAGCCGTGGACCGGAAAGATCAGTATCACGGGATCCGACACAATGGCGACAGCACTTTCAGCGCTTGCTGATTCCTTTATGAGCATCTATCCCAAGTGCACTGTCGTGGTTCGCGGAGGCGGCTCCGAAGATGGAATTGCTTCATTCATTGCAGGCGAATGCGACTTCGCGTCTGTTTCAAGAGCGCTGAGCACCGAAGAAAAAAATGCGATCGAATCAGCCACAAAGAAAAAAATCATCCAGATCACCATTGCTGCAGATGCTGTGTGTGTCTTTGTCAACAAAGAC
>CAJCCX010000038.1 GCA_903961015.1 uncultured bacterium | reverse complement strand
TCCTGCTTGATCGAGTCGTCCTTGCAAACGAATGATGACAACTCCTTGGGCGTGTTCGACAAGATGCGAGAGCATTCGACAAGAATAGTCGAGGAACTTACGCCCGAGGCGGTCGACAGCAATTTCCCCATGCGGAGAGCAGCGCCGTCAATTCGTTGCCATTGACGATCAGATCGCGAATTTATTTTGACTCGTATTCGCCGTGATACGTAATTTGCAAGCAGTTGTTGAACATATTGAGCATCGAAATCAATCCAATCATCGCGGTCAATTCGACAATTTCAGCTGTGGTGTAATGCGCCTGCAGAGTTGCAAAGAGAGAGTTCTCGATGCCGTTGGCATCTCTCTGAGCTGCGCGCGTGTATTCCACGGCAAGTCGTTCACGATCGGTCATCAGATCAGGTCGATCAAGGAGTTTCAGTGGATCCCCAGAATCATCGACGATCCCCAGCATGCGAGCGATTGAGACATGCGATTGTGTACAGAATTGGCATTGATTATGGCGAGAGGCTTCAAGGATGATCAGTTCCTTCACCCGTCTTTCGACAATGCCTCCTGGATAGACGGCTTCACTTGTTGCTGCGAATGCGCATAGAAGTTCTGGACGCAGACTCATTGCCTGCAACATTTCCACAGGCAAATGACCGTGTTCAAATAATCTTGCGCTCTCAGAAAATGCTGGAGAGTCACGCACGGCTTCAAAGGCGACGCGAATCTGATCGTTTGTCGGACGGACTCTCATGTTCAGAGTCGGCTTACTCCGCTTTAGGCTCGCATCCACAATCTCGAAGGAACCTGCGAATGTGACCAATCTCGTCGTTATTTTCGAGCGTGTGATGCCCGTGCCGAGGGACACCAAAGGTCATTTCTTTTCCGTTGAGTTTCACTTTGAGATGTTCTTTCTTCGTCTCTTCCGTTGTTCCCCCGAGGCCCTCGAACATATGAACGATATCCCTCCAGTGAATATTGTGAGATGTTGGGTGCGCAAAAATCTGCTTGAGAGTGAGTTGAGTGTGTGGCATAGTTTTAGATTGTATACGCCACCGAGAAAGTTATTCTGCTGATCCCAAAACAATTTGAAAAAGCAAGAAAGCGTTCAGTAGAGCGATGATTGCAGTAATGATCCACGCGGTTGCAATCAGCCAAGGCGCATTCACAAATCGCCCCATCTTGATCTTGCTGCTCGTGAACCACACCAAAGGCACAACTGCAAAAGACAGTTGGAGTGACAGAATGACCTGACTCAGAATCAGCAATTTATTCACACCTGAAGCCCCATACATCGCAGCGACAATGACTGCAGGAATGATTGCGATCAAGCGCGTGATCAATCGTCGAATCCAAGGTCGCAATTTGATGTCAAGAAAACCTTCCATTACCACTTGCCCAGCAAGCGTCCCAGTCAAGGTCGAATTCTGTCCCGATGCAAGAAGTGCAACTGCGAAAACCGTGCTAGCGAGAGATGCACCCAGAACGGGAGTGAGCAGTTCATATGCATCCTCGATTCCTGCAACATCTTGATGGCCGGTTTCATGAAATGTTGCTGCGGCGAGAATCAAGATTGCGGCGTTGATAAAAAATGCAAAGAGCAAGGCGATGGTCGAATCGGCGGTGGCATATCGAATCGCAACACGCTTGCCGGTGTCGTCGCGTGGATAGTCGCGCGTTTGCACAATCGCGGAATGCAAGTAGAGATTGTGCGGCATAACGGTCGCACCAAGAATGCCGATTGCGATGTAAAGCATTCCTGGATTGACGACGATTTGCGTGGTTGGGATGAAGCCACGCAACATTTCAGGCAAGTCGGGGCGAGATGCAACAATTTCATAAATGAAGCAGCCGCCGATTAAGAAAACAAGTCCCGCAACGATTGTTTCGATGGCACGCCAACCTTTGCTTTGCAGTGCGAGAATCAGCAGAACATCCGCTGCGGTGATGACGACTCCCCAAACAAGAGGGATTCCAAAGAGCAGATTCAGTGCGATCGCAGAGCCAATGACTTCAGCAAGGTCGCATGCTGCGATTGCAATTTCGCATAAAACCCAAAGTGCGAAAGAAGTCTTGCGTCCAAAGTGATCGCGGCAAGCCTGCGCCAAATCGCGTTCTGCAACCACTCCAAGTTTGACTGACAAATGTTGCAGCAAGATCGCCATCAAGTTGGAGATCAGCACAACAGAGAGAAGTGCATATCCAAATTGAGCGCCACCAGCAAGATCTGTCGCCCAATTGCCGGGGTCCATGTATCCAACAGCGACCATCATGCCGGGGCCGCTGAATGCCATCAGTTTTTTCCACCAACCAGCATTCATTGGCACATGCACTGTGGAATACGCCTCCGCAAGCGAATGAATCGTGCGGTTTCTGCGCCAAGCAGCGGGGTTGTTTGCGGAAGAAGTCGGTTGCTGGTCCATATGGGATGGGTTGGGACGAATTGAAAGAGTACCAACAAAGTTTGAGTCGTCAAACTTTTGAATGATGGACGTTCAAACTTCTTTGATGATTCATTTATTGAGTTGGTAGAATGATGCGATCATGGCTACGGAAACCGTCGAGAATTACATTAAGGCGATTTATGTGCTCTGTCGAGAATCGCCCAGCGGTGAAGCTGGCGTCGTTCGCCTTGCGCAGGAAGTTGATGTGACAAAGGGGACGGCGACAAGCATGATCAAGCGGCTTGCGAAGTTGAAGTTGGTGAAAGCCCCGAGGTACAGCGGTATCACGCTGACTACGATGGGCAAGAAAGTCGCGCTTGATGTTCTTCGCCGACACCGAATCATCGAGACATTTCTTGTTTCGACGCTGAACTTGGACTGGGCCGATGTCCATGAAGAAGCAGAGCGACTTGAACATGCATTGTCCCCGCGCACGCTCGACCGCTTGGATGAATTTCTTGGTCGCCCTTCGACGGATCCACACGGCGACCCTATCCCAAGCGCATCTGGCAAAGTTTCAGAATTGCGCGGCAAAGCGCTCTCTGCATATATCAAAGGGGCAAAGGTGGAGATCGTTCGAATCTTGGATCAAGACCGTGCGTTCTTAAAGTTTGTCGCACAAAGTGGGCTGAAACCTGGAGTGTGTGTCACCGTGCAAGCCCTCAGTCCAGAAGGAGATTCGATCACGCTGCAGGTGAAAAGAGGGCAGTCGGTCACACTTTCGTCGAGCGCTGCAGCAAAAATTCTTGCGCGATTGCAATAGGTCAATTCATGTTTCTCCGCAAAGGAATGGAACTAGGATGCAATAATGTCTTCGGAAACAACGCTCGAGCGGGCAATGAAAGATGCGGATAATGGAAAGCTAGATGCTGCATTGTCGTCAGTACGACTGCTCATCAAACGCAAGCCGCAAGACTTAGATGCTGTCCAGATTTTTGGAATGTTGCTGATGAAAGCCGGAGAAATGGCGCAAGCAATTCATCACTTGGGCAGAGCCGTTGCCGCTGCACCGAACGTGACGGCGTATCGAAACAATTATGCCAATGCACTTATGAATAATGGTCGTGCCGTGGAAGCGGTCGAGCAACTGCGCAAAGCGATTGAAATAGATCCAAACTATTCGCGTGGATATTTGAACATGATCTTGGCGTGTGCGGCGATTGGTGATTCGCTTGGAGGAATCGAAGCTGGTCGGCGCGGTCTTGTACTGCGACCTGATTGGCCGGAACTCTCACGCAACCTGGCAAGTGTTCTTAAAGATGCGGGGCGCGTGGAGGAGGCCATTGCGGAATATCAACGCGCAGTTGCAAAGGCACCAAAGGATGCGGGACTTCGATCGAGTTCGTTATTCAGCATGAATTATCCTGATTTTCCAGTGGAATTTGTATCTCAGGCACACCGAGATTATGCGCAGTGCGTCCGGACGTGCTATACGCCAGCCCGCACAGATCCATCGCCTGATCGACCGCTGCGAATTGGCGTTTTGTCTGGTGATATGCGGACGCATTCGGTTGCGTATTTCGCCGAGCCGTTCATGCGCAATCGTCCGCAAGGTTGCACGCTGACCATCTTTGCAACAGATGTCGCACGAGTTGGAGACGATATGCGTGAAGGTATTCGAGAAATGAGCGACAAATGGATTCATGCATTTTCAATGGGAGATGAAGCTCTTGATCAAACGATTCGGAGCAACAACATTGATGTACTCATTGAACTTGGTGGGCACACATCTGGCGGTCAATTGACTGCACTCGATAGCTCTCCCGCGCCAGTCATTGTCTCTGCGATTGGTTATCCAAACACCACGGGGCATCCTGCAGTTGGTTGGCGCGTCGTCGATTCGATTACCGATGGTCCAGAAAGCGACGCGCTTTGTACCGAACGCCTCTTGCGGATTGATCCGTGTTTCCTCTGTTATTCCCCGCCTAAAAATGCGCCAGAGCCGGCGATGCCTGCGATTGATGGGCCAATCATTTTTGGATCGTTCAACTTGGCTGCAAAGATCACGCCGCGTTCAGTCGCGCTTTGGGCAGGGGCTTTGAACGCTGTCCCAAATTCGCGTCTGCTGCTGAAATGCAAGGCAATCGCAGATCCAGGCAGCCGTGAGTTCTTCTTGGAGAGACTCGCATCAAATGGAATTCCAAGTGAACGCGTCGATATTGTTGCATATACCAAAGGATTGCAAGATCACTGGAATCTGTATTCGCGTGTACATATTGCGCTCGATACGACTCCATATAACGGAACGACAACGACCTGTGAAGCCCTTTGGATGGGAGTGCCGTTGGTGACGATCGAAGGAGATCGACATTCGGCGCGAGTCAGCAAGAGCATCTTGTACGCCGCTGGGCACAAAGAGTGGGTTGCGAATTCGCCGGAAGATTTTGCAGCAATCGCATCACGACTTGCGACAGATCGCGACCGTTTGCAAACGCTTCGCTTTGGACTTCGCAGTGAAATGCAAGCATCTGTCCTATGCGATCAAGTTGCCTACGCAGATCGCTTCCATGCTGCGCTGCGAGAAGCATGGCGCAGTTGGTGCGCATCAGTGAAATGACGCAAGGCATGGTCACACCGCCGCATGTCAGCGCATTCACAATCGAACCAATGTTGGTTTTCTTTGATGGTGACTGCGCAATGTGTCACAGATCAATTCGATTTCTTCTCAGACGATCGCGTGCGGAGTCTTTTCGATTTGTGCCGCTGCAATCTCTTGCCAATACAGAGTGGGAGAAGGCGATTCGCAAACAATTTGGCCATGATTTACAGACGAGCCTTGTTGTCTGGCGTAATGGTGAGTTTCTGAATCGTTCGAGAGCGGTGCTTGCGATTTCAGTTGCACTTGGATTTCCGTGGAATTTGGCGGCGCCAATGCGACTTTTCCCTTCTGCGTTGTTGGATTTTGGATACGCATTTGTCGCAAGTAATCGCAGAACTGGCCAGAAATCGTTCGGGCAATTTTGCCTGGCTATCACGCCGAATCAACGTCACTTGCTGTTAACCGAACCGCCGGACATCCGCAGTAGATCGCATCCGATTCGATCTTCTCATTCTTCATGATGACACTGTGATGCGTGACGAGTGCGCCTTTGCCAATTGTTGAGCCATAAAAGAGAACAGCATGATGTCCAAGAGTCGCACGATCTTCGATGCGGACGGAATCAATTTTCAAAATTCGGTCTTCGAAGCTGTGAGCTTGGAAGTTGCAGGCGACTGTGGCATCGTCGCCAAACGAAAGCATGTCTGGATCGACCACTTGAGTAAATCCGTGCCCGAGCACGACGCGTTTGCCGATTCGAACTCCGATCAATCTCAGAAACGCATTGAGGAAAATGGTTCCGTCCAGTCGCTCAAGAGTTCCCCGTGCATAAAAGCCCCATGCAACAAAGAGAAAATCCCAGCGACTGCACCAACAGCTCCAAAGCGCGTGCTGACCAGGACGAACGCGCCCAAGCAGTGCCCACTTCAGGATGACGATCGAAGTGACCATGATGAAAGCGGCAGCAAGAATCGCGAGTGGCGCGATGACAAGCGCTGTGATTGTTGCCGGGAAATGTTTGGCGGATTCATTGATTGCACCCCACCAACACCAGCCAACTCCAATTGGAAAAATTGGCAGAGTGAATCGCAGGAATTCCCAGAAGAAACGATCTGCGTATCGAATAAAATTTGGATCGTGGGTCAATGTGCGATCCGCACTCACGACATCTCGCCGTGGAAGTTGCATCGCAGGATGCCCAAACCATGCAGTTTCCTGGTGTGTGACAGTTGCATCTGCGACGGTGCTGACTCCAACGAAATAATCTGGCGAATAGGTAAAGCCTGCGGAGATGACAGCGTGGTTTCCAATAAAAGTGTTGTCGCCGATTGAGGTCTCGCCAATGAAAACACTGTTGCGATCGACACGCGGCGATGCGAAATAGATTCCATCTGCGAAGAAGCAGGTCTCGCCGATCGTGACAGTATCTGGAACGACATCGATGATCGTGGAGATCTCGCATCCCTTTCCAATTCGCATTCCTGCCAGGCGAAGCCATGTTGGCCAGAAGAGCGTTCCGCTCAACCAACGTCCGGCGGATTCGACCGCTTGCGACTTTGCCCAAATTGAAATGTATTCAACGCTCCAGCGATTGATGACGCCAGATTTCGTACGGCCGAGCAGGCGGAGGGTGAGTGCTTGTGTAATGAGCGCCCCGATCACGCAGAGCGGTGATGCGATGACAATGATTGCTGCAATGATGGAGGGTTCAACGGTGTTCCACTCATAGTGAAGCAGCCATGAAAGAATAATCCAAGGAATTGTCGCAATGATTCCAAGCGCAAGACGCGCGCCGACCATCAGAAATCCGTGCATGTTTGAATTCAGTGATCGCCCGCGTGTTTCAGAGATTGCGATTGGGTTCATTGCAACTTTGATTGCAGGAACACCATCCCATTTTTCGCCTTGGGGAATGCATGCGCCATTGTCCAACCAAGAGAGCGGTGCGAGAGACGAATCGGACTGCATTTCTGCATATTGCCCAAGGCCAGCACGCACATCGACAGTGCATCGATCTCGAATTGTGATCGGGGCAAGAATAAACTGCCCGTCGCGTAAATCAATCAGAGTGAGCGTGGATTCTTGTGCAAGCGTGACGTCATCACCGATTGTCAGCAGGTCCCAACCACCACGACGCAGTTCTACTCCTCGGTGGATGTGAACACGCTTGCCAATCTTTGCGCCAAGCAAACGTAAAACAGAATTGTAAAAGACAGTTCCTTCGATCAATCCCCATGGAATCAACCGAGCGAATTGTTGGACAATCCAGTGACGCAAATATGTTGCGCTGAAGACTGGGGTCGTGATTGGTCGGACTTCTCCCAAGAGAATCCGTTTTGCAGAGACAGTCAGCGTGATTGCTAGAAGCCCAAAGAGAAGAATCGCGACGCACGTTACAAAGGGCGCGAGTGCAATCGACCAGCCAAATCCAAGGTTTTCGAAGCTCGACGGAATGATGCCCAAGAATATGACATATGAAATTGCGCCAGTTGCGATGGCGAGAGCGAGGAGGGCAAGTGCTTGACAAATGGATGCGAATCTCGGATCGTCTGCACGAATGCCTGCACGGATTCGGGGAGAATGCGTCACTTCAGGCAAGCCCTCGGTCAGGGCAAGTCTCTGCGCCAACCGTTCGGGAGTTCGATGTTCATATATGTCTCGAACGCTCAAGCGCTCGGTCGCAGGATTCTTACGGAGTTCGCAGATTGCGCTGACGGCAGAGAGTGAATCGCCGCCGAGCGCCATAAAAAAATCATCATCGATCGAGATTTCGCCAGTGCGATTGACTGCGCGAGCGAACGCATTGCAGATTGTCCGTTCGATTGTGCTGCGTGGCGATTGAAGCGGGCGTTTTCGATCTTCTTGTTGGTTGATTTCGGGCAAGCGTGCTCGGTCGATCTTTCCTGCAACAGTTCGCGGTACACAGTCGATTTCAGCGAATCGAGCGGGGACCATATATGCGGGCAGAGTTTGCGCAAGTACAGCGCGAAGTGCATCGTGATTTGGTTTTTGGCTCGGCGAAATCGCCACAATATGTCCAACGATGATTTGTAAAGCGCCTTCGCCTTGCACGCGGCAAGCGGCTTCGCGAACGCCTTCGCACTGACCGAGAAGTGCGTCGATTGCGGCAAGTTCCACGCGATACCCACGGAGTTTGATCTGTCCATCAATGCGGCCGAGATATTCAATGTCCCCACTTGGCGCGAGTCGAGTCAGATCGCCCGTTCGATAAATGCGCCCGAATTTGGGATGGACAATAAATTTTTCTGCAGTGATCTCGGGTCGATTGTGATAGCCGCGTGCAAGTCCGATGCCGCTGATACAGAGTTCGCCTTCGCTTCCATGAACGGTCTCGCAAAGTGTGTCATCGAGGATGTATGCAGTATGCCCTTCAACTGCTCGGCCGATTGTGACTGGAACGCCTGCAAAGATTTGCGTACGAACGACGGTCACAGTGCATTCAGTTGGGCCATATCCATTTTCAAGTCTGCGCTCCTGACTCCAAAGATCTGCAAGATCTTGTGGCAACGCTTCGCCACCGACATAAATCAGTTTCAAAAGAGGCAACGCGCGCGCTGGGTCTTCGCATCCAGTCGATCGGAGCAGCGTTGGGGGAGGGCAGAAGACCGTAATGCGTTCATTATTCAGCCACGGCACGAGGTCGGGACCAAGTCGAACGGTTTCGTCATCGAGAAGAACAAGCGTTGCGCCCACAGCGAAGGCGAGCCAAGTTTCTTCGAGCGATGAGTCGTATGCAGGCGAGGAACATTGCGCAATACGGTCGTCTGGTCCAAGCCGAAAGCGGTTGAGGTCGGATTCGACCAGATTCGCGATGCTGCGATGTTCGATCATCACACCTTTGGGCTTGCCAGTGGTTCCAGATGTATAGATGACATACGCAAGCGAGCAAGGATCAATATTGCGTGCTGCGATATTGTGTGAAGTCGCATTTGGAATAGTGCTGACATCGATGACGATTCGTGAGCCAGCAATGTTGTTGGCTGCAAGGCGTTCACGACCGACACAATCAGTCAATATGACAGCTGCATCCGCGTCAATCAAGACTGAACGAATGTGTTCATCTGGAAAAAGTGGATCAAGGCAAGTGAACGCAGCTCCTATGTTGAGTACTCCAAGTTGGGCGGCATACAAACTCTCCGTATCCCGAGGCAGGAGAATTGCGACGATTGAATCGGAAGCGACGTTGGCAGACTCTGCGATTGCATTGGCGATCGCGCAACTCGCAGCGTGAAGCTGGGCATACGTGATTGTTCGGCGGCAGGGATGCCGACGACCAGACGGAATATCGATTGCAATTCCTTGCGGATTCGCGATGACGTTCTTGTCAAAAATTTCTGGGAGCAGCAACATGATTGTGGTCTCAGAAGGCCGCTTGTTCAGATCGCGGAAGGATGTTGACGGTGCTTGAATCCGCGGATCATGCGGCCGCCGCAGTGTCCGCACTCACAGCGAAAGGGGGTCGCCATATCTTCTTCCGTCAAGTTGTAGTCAAAGGTCAGCACTTCGCCGACTTGAATCAATCGAAGGGCAACAAGACTTTGCTCAACGACCTTTGCGTTGGGCTTGCATGAGTGATCTAAGAATCGCCAGACGAATCGAGGATCACGCTGCTCATGAGGTTCGTCAGCCAAGCTGTCAGGGGGATGGAGATGCTCGCGTGATCCAATTTGAACCGAGTAGCGGCCTGGTGTTGCACGAATGTCGCCGATGAATCGCAGAATGTTCGTACCCATTTCAAGAACCTCAGTCGTAACGAGCTGGAGGCGATCGCCGGAGCGTGCAGCAGTGAGTTTCAAGAGGGTTTGCATTGGGAAAAAGAGCTCGCTTTAAGAGTGGGCACGCACGCAGCAGGCGTGTTGGCGTTGAGTCTATTGACTTCACTGCGAGGCAATGAATGGAGTCTGCGCTTCGAATGCCCAAGCGGTGCTCTGGAAGAGCGATAATGATTGATGCGTCTGATAAGTGCCGTACGCTCTCAAAAAACGCTCTTTTAAGGGTTCTGCAGGCAGGCGAATATTTATCTTAATTACCGATATGAATATATTGATATCTGTGTATACTTGTTTCTGCTGATGCAACATTGCGCATCGTGCGGCGGAAAACACCATGAAAACCAACAATTTCCGCGATAACAGAAATGCAGACAACGGATCTTTGGACGCTCCGTCTCGATTGGTTGGTCTACACCCACGCGGACGCGAAGTA
>CAJCCX010000037.1 GCA_903961015.1 uncultured bacterium | reverse complement strand
TGGGCCTGACTATCCCAAGTTGCGCAAAGAACTTCTTGGACTTGATTGGGAGACCTCTGCGAGCCAATTGCCAAATATTGATGCAGTTCCCACGCTTGATGAACCCCCGACGGGAGCTCCAAGCGAAGACACATTGCCAGGTGTGCCACCAGTTGCGAGCGATCCGACAGCGACGCCTGCGCCAACTCCAACGCCTGCGCCTGCCCCAACTCTAACCCCAGCAGGAAAAGTCCCATGAATTTGCACTTTGCAAATTTTCAAGTCCAAGCGAATACTCATCGGCCATCGACGGTGATACTTGGCATCATTTTGGCTGGAATGGCAGCAGTTTTCTGCAGCGGAGGATGTGATTCTGCTTCCTCAAGCGGTTACACAAGCGGCGATCTTTATTCGAAAAAGTACCGTAGTGTTGCGGTGCCAATTTTCAAGAATTCCAGCGCCGATCGTGCAATTCCGATGCAGTTGGAAGACGCGTTGGTGAAAGAAATTGAATCAACAACTCCTTACAAGATCACCGGCGAAGGGCGCGCGGATACGGTTCTGCGCGGGACCATATCCAAAGTGGACCTTTCCATGCTCTCCCAGAGCCTCGCAACGGGATTGACGGAAGAAATGGCCATGAAAGTGACGGTCGACTTTGAATGGTTTGACATGAAGACGGGGAAACCCATAATTTCCAGAGCGGGATTTCAGTCCAGTGCGGTCTTTGTTGCAAGTCTTCCCAATAATCAACCAATTGATTTAGCACGATTTGCCGTGGCTGAGCAGCTCGCTCGGGATATAGTCGCAAGCCTGCAAGGTGAATGGTAAAGGCGATTGGTAACGCAGAATGAAAAGGGAAACGACATGAGCATCGAAAACGACAAGCAAACGACTGGGCAAACAACCATCCATATGAATAATCAAATTTCATCTCAAACTTCGCAACAATTCAGCGCGCCTATTCAGATGGCAGCGCCTGATGATGGTCCACCTGCCAACCGTGATTCCAAAGGAAAAACACCTGGGCCAGATGGCGAGAAAAAAGGCGTACCGACTCCCCCAAAGACACGCCGCCAATTCATGACATGGATTTTGGCGCTTGCCGTGATCGCAGTGATATGGACCGTGCTGACAAGCAGTTCTCAACGAGGCGAGGCGATCGAAACTCCACAAGAGTTTTTCGTCTTGGCAAAGACTGGTTATTTCGAACCCGCATCTGTCATCATTGAAGATGACAAATTGATGGCGACTCTGTCAAAGGCTCTGCCTGGAGCAACTGATCGCACTGGACAGAAAGGCGGTCAAGTTTGGGTTCGCATTATTCCAGGCAATTACGATTGGATTCGCGAGCAATTGACAACTTCTGGAGTCAAGTGGCAAGAAAAGGTCGGACAAAGCATGTTTATGCAATTGCTGCTGACGCTCGCTCCTGGTCTCCTGATTTTGGGAGTGCTTTGGTTCTTGATCGCACGCGGAATGCGCAATGCGGGCGGCGGCGGTCCAGGGGGAATGCTCGGATCTTTCGGCAAGAGTCGCCACAGAGTCACGAACAAAGAAAATGTCAATATCACCTTCAACGATGTCGCTGGCGTTCAAGAGGCAAAGGAAGAAGTTCAAGAAATTGTCGAATTTTTGAAAAACCCAAAGCGCTTCAGCAAACTTGGCGGACGCATTCCACGCGGAGTTCTGTTGTCTGGTCAACCGGGTTGCGGAAAGACACTTTTGGCAAAAGCGATTGCAGGCGAAGCCGATGTTCCGTTCTTTTCGATTTCCGGCTCGGATTTCGTCGAAATGTTTGTTGGCGTTGGCGCAAGCCGCGTGCGCGACTTGTTCAAACAAGCAAAGGAAAATTCCCCTTGCATCATCTTCTTGGATGAAATTGACGCCGTTGGTCGCCGACGCGGTGGTGGTTTTTCTTCAGGTGGACATGATGAACGCGAACAAACCCTCAATGCCATTCTCGTCGAGATGGATGGTTTCGAGGTGAATGATCAGATCATCGTGATCGCAGCGACGAACCGACCGGATGTGCTTGACCCTGCTCTCACACGACCCGGTCGATTCGATCGACAAGTTGCCGTTCCCCTTCCAGATGTACTCGGTCGCCGCCAGATTCTTGCTGTCCATGCCAAGAAGGTCAAGATGGGAAGCGATGTCAATCTGGAACGATTGGCACGAGGAACTCCAATGTTTTCTGGTGCGGATCTTGCAGCCATCATCAACGAAGCTGCAATTATCGCGACGATGGCCGAGAAGGAATCGATCGAGATGACCGACCTGGAAGAGGCGCGTGACAAAGTTCGATTCGGTCGTGCAAACAAGAGCCGTAAGATCGAGGAAGAAGAACGCGTCGCAACGGCATATCACGAAGCAGGTCACACGGTTCTGCAAGTGCTTCTCAAGGACGCAGATCCACTTCACAAAGTCACAATCATTCCACGTGGCCAAGCGATGGGCGCAACATTCAGTCTTCCAGAAAAGGATCGATACGGCTATTCCCGCCGATACATGCTTGCAACGATGCGTGTTCTGTGTGGAGGTCGTATCGCAGAAGAGCGTAAAACCAGCGATGTTTCAAGCGGTGCGTCGATGGACATCCGCATGGCAACTTCATTCGCACGCACGATGGTTCTGCAATGGGGCATGTCTGATCGATTGGGCTTTGTGAATTATGCAGGGTCCGATGAGCGTGAGATGTTCATGCCAGAGAAGGATTATTCTCCAGAAACTGCGCGGGTTATTGACGAAGAAGTCCGCAAATTTATTGACAACGCATATGCGGATGCAACACAGATGGTCAATGAAAATTGGACTCAGATTGTCGGCGTTGCAGAAGCACTCCTCCTTGTCGAGACACTCTCGAAAGACGATGTTGACCGCATCATGCGTGGTGAAGTCTTTCAGCGACCTTCAGTCTCTGAAATGCTGCAGCGCGAAATCCCAAAGCCCCCCGCGCACACTCCACTCAAGAGTGATCCCACCGAGGAATTGCCGCCTGGTGCTATGCCGAGTCCGATCTGATGATTTTGCTTTGATTTCACCTGCAGAAGTCGGCGTTATTGCATAACGGATCGAACGGATTTACCGTTATCCGTCCATCATTTTCTTCGACCGAAGAATGTGGTGGTAATGCTGTGCGAATCTGTGCGCCTCGTCACGAATCGCTTGGCAGAGTTTCAGTCCCGCATCGTTGCGTGCGAGCTTCAGGGGTTCTGCGAATCCTTGGCGATAAATCACTTCTTCTTTTTTTGCCAACCCAATGACCAACGGAGGCTTGATCCGAAGAGACTCAAACGCTTGAAGCGCTGCGCTCAACTGCCCTGCTCCGCCGTCGATCAACACCAAATCTGGATAGAGCTCCAATCCATCTCCTGCTTCTCTGTATCGACGACTGACCACTTCACGAATTGCCATGAAATCATCATTGCCCGCAGTGCGAATGCGATATCGGCGATAGCCTTCTTTGAATGGACGACCGTCGATGAAACAGACTTTGCTACCGACCGTTTCATCTCCACCGAGATGTGCGATGTCAATCGCTTCGAGGCATCGAATGGGTGTTTCCAAACCAAGCGCAAGTTGCAATGCAGCAAGTCCATCAGCGGGATTCTGAATGAACTCCGTGATTTCAGGCTGCCATTCATAACGACCATCGCCTTTGTGGTGATCGCGCTGTTCCAATCGTTCGATTGCGCTGATCTGATCGCGCAGAACACACGCGCGTTCAAATTTTCTTTCGACTGAAGCGATCTCCATTTCGGCGCGAAGTTCTCGAAGCATTGCGCTTCGTTTACTGCCAAGAAAACGGATGAATCGATCGATATCTTCGCGGTAAGCAGCAGGAGTCACGCGATTTGCACATGGCGCAGTGCACTGCCCAATTGCATGAAGCAGACAAGGACGGAACGATCGATTCGCTGGGTTGTCCGCACGAATGTCGAGTTCGCATGTGCGGTACTGAAAGACGCGCTGCAAAATTTGCACCGCGTGACGCAGTGATCCGCCGCTCAGAAATGGACCGAAGATGCGCGCTCCCTGAAAGCGCGTGTCTTGCGGATTGCGCGTCACAAAGACTCCTGGAAATTCGTCGCGCATGGTGATCGCGAGATATGGAAACGTTTTATCGTCAAGCAGCCGCTCGTTAAATCGCGGCTGAAGATCTTTGACAAGGCGCGCTTCCATCAACAACGCCTCCCATTCGCTCTCGCAGATGATCACATCAAAGTCAACGATCAGAGCAAGCATGGGCTGTTTGCGAGGCCCCAAGTCGGTGCTCAAAATGAAGTAGGAACTGACCCGATCAGGCAAATGGAGGGCTTTCCCAACATATAACACCCCCCCTTGCTCGTCTTTCATGAGATAGACCCCAGACTCTGGCGGCAATCCACGAGCTTTTTTCAGCAATTGCGAAGTCAAATTGTTGACCATTTTGTGCAATTCTAGATAACTCCGACCGTTGAGCCGATATACTTTGTCTAACGATTTTCTGTTTCTTACACCAACCCGAACACAAGTTCACAACCAAAGGAATCAACATTATGAAGCGTTTCGCAATCATTACTGGAAGCATTCTCCTCCTCTCACTCGCTGCATGCGCAAACACCGACACCACCACGGCTCCAGGAGCTGTCAGTGGCAAGTCATCTGCATGCTGCAAGGACAACAAGGCAGCCACCTGCGACAAGGCAGCCACCTGCGACAAGACAGCTACACCAGCTGCAGCATCGCCAGGCGCAGTCAGTGGCGAAAAGAAGTCGGGTTGCGGCGCGTGCCCAATGTCCGGCGCAGCCACAGGTTGCCCAATGTCTGGCAAGACCAACGGCTGATTTCGATAATCACCGAGATTGAATGAAACCGCAGAGCCCGATCAATCGGGTTCTGCGGTTTTCATTTGGTCTTCACGAACCAAGATTCGCTATTATGAAATCACCGTGAATAACACCTTTCTTCTTCGTGGAGGTCGGGTCATCGATCCTGCGAGTGGCTTTGATGCCACAGCTGACGTGTTGATTTCAGCTGGTGTGATCTGCGAAATCTCAAAGAAACCTGGAAAACTTTCTGCGTCAGCAGGCGGTACGTTGATCGAATGCGAAGGCCGCTTGGTTGTTCCAGGATTGATTGATCCGCATGTTCATCTCCGAGAGCCGGGCGCAGAGCACAAGGAGACAATCGCAACTGGAGCCGCAGCAGCTGTTGCAGGAGGATTTACCAGCGTCTGCTGCATGCCCAACACGACCCCAACCATCGACCTTCCAAGCACCGTTGAATTCGTGCAGATGCGAGCTGCAGCAAGTCGAAAGGCGCGCGTCTTTGTAGCAGGCGCTGCAACGGTTGGACGCGCCGGAGAACAACTCGCTCCAATGGGAGCGATGTCGCAAGTCGGTGCAGTCGCATTCACCGATGACGGTGACTGCATCGCAAGTGCGGGGATGATGGGAAAGGTTCTCGCAGTATGTGCATCGCTGGACAAAGTGTTCATGCAGCACTGCCAAGATCCCACGTTGACGATGGGCGGGGTGATGAATTCTGGGGTGATCAGCGCGCGACTTGGACTCGGCGGATGGCCTGCAGTCGCAGAAGAAGTCATTATTGAAAGAGATATTCGCTTAAACCGTGGGCATCGCTGTCGCTATCACGTGCAGCACATGACGACTTGCGGTGGAGTTGACATTGTTCGACGCGCACGTGCGGATGGACAGCGCGTCACAGCAGAAGCATCGCCGCATCATCTGTTGTTGACTGAAGAAGCCTGCAATAATTACAACACGCAAGCCAAGGTCAATCCCCCGCTGCGAACCGACGAAGACATTCGTGCATTGATCGAAGGAATCGTGGATGGAACGATCACTGTGCTTGCAACTGATCATGCGCCGCATGCATCTGCGGAAAAAGCCCGCGATTTTACTGCTGCACCATTTGGAATGATCGGATTGGAATGCGCACTTGCGCTCTATGCAAAGGCGCTCGTTGAGAGTGGCGCGATTGATTGGCCGCGACTGATTGCGCTGCTGACGATCGAGCCTGCGCGACTCTTGGGAATCGATTCAATCGGACATGGTCAAATTGTGCAGGGATTCCCGGCGGATGTGACGGTGATCGATACCAACGCAACATGGAAGATCGATTCGGAAACTTTCCAATCGAAGAGTCGCAATTGCCCCTTCGATGGTTGGCAAGTTCGAGGTCGTGCAACAGATGTCTTTGTCGCTGGGCGACATGTCCTCATAGGTGGCGCATTGCCAGCGACTCCAACCATCACTGCACACGCAAGCTTTAATGTCCTTTGATCTCGCTCAACTTCAAGCGACCCACCGCGGCGCAGCACAGTCACTCCACCGTGACCATGTCAACCCGAAGTGGATGCAGGCTCTGAAGCTGATTGGATTCGACCATGAATATGTGCGTGCGGAGTCGCAATATCTCTGGGATGCAAAGGGAAATCGCTATCTCGACATGATCGGTGGATATGCGGTTTGCAATGTGGGACGCAACCATCCTGTAATTCGCAAAGCGCTCACAGATTTTCTTGCATCACAAACTCCTTCCATGGTTCAGTTCGACGCGTCGATTCTTCCCGGTTTGCTGGCGCGGCAGTTGAAAGGTCGCATTGGAAGGGATCTCGATCGAGTGTTCTTCACGAACTCAGGAACAGAAGGCATCGAAGCGGCAATCAAGTTTTCTCGCTGTGCAACTGGAAGACCAACAATGCTCTATGAAAAAGGCGCATTCCACGGACTTTCGACTGGTGCGCTGGCGATGAATGGATGCGAAAGTTTCCGCAGTGGATTTGAACCGCATCCAAAAGATTTCCGCGCCCTGCCCTTCAACGATTTGGTTTCTCTCGAACGAGAACTTGCCCGTGGCGATGTTGCAGGATTCGTCGTCGAACCAATTCAGGGAAAGGGAGTCAATGTGCACTCGTATGGTTTCCTTGCCGAGGCTTCCGCTCTCTGTCATCGACATGGTGCGCTGTTTGTTGTGGATGAAGTTCAGACCGGCGTTGGTCGAACAGGATCTTTCCTTGCCATCGATCAAGAAGGTGCTGTTGAACCTGACATCGTCGTGCTAAGCAAGGGACTTTCTGGCGGCTATGTTCCAGTTGGTGCGGTGATGACAAAGACTGCCGTCTGGGACAAAGTCTTTTCTCGTCTTGATCGTGCGATTGTGCATTCGTCGACTTTTCATATGAGCGGTCTTGCGATGGTTGCTGGCCTTGCGACTCTGAGTGTTTTAGAAGATGAGCGATTAGCGGAAAATGCGACACAAATGGGCGCGCTCTTGCGCAATGGACTGGAGGCAATGAAGCCACGATTCGAGTTCATCGGTGCGATTCGACAGCGCGGTCTGATGATCGGAATCGAGTTCGCAAAGCCCAGCAGTCTGACATTGCGAATGGCGTGGCGAATGATCCATGCCCTCGACGACAATCTATTCACACAAGCGGTGACGATTCCATTAATGCAGGATCATCGAATTCTTTCGCAAGTCGCTGGGCATGCGATTCCTGTGCTCAAGTTGACTCCTCCATTAACGATCTCTTCGGATGATGTCACTGATTTTCTTGGTGCTTTTGAGAAGATAATGCTTGGGATCCACCGCTTTCCTGGACCTGCGTGGGATGCACTGAGGCGAATTGCGCTCAACTCTCTTCGGCCAAATATTGCTGCACCGAAAATTGCACAAGAATTGGATGTACATCAGGCAGCGTCGGAGTGGCTTGGTGAAAGCGGCACAACTGATCAGCGAACAGACTCTCGAAAATGATCATGAGCCCTCATGCATAACGGTTCGCTCGATACCCAAACGGCATATCCAAACTGGCGAACGCGAATCATCGCGTCGCTGACCAACTTCGTGACTCGTGCGCCCAAGACCGTAGTGATTTGCGCGGTGCTCCTTTCGTTGATCAGTGCGTGGTATGCGGCCAAGAATCTCACGCTTGATGCAAACACCGATTCACTCATCAGCCCAGACTGCGCATTTATGCAGAAATACACTGCATATTGCAAGGAATTTGGCGACCTTGAATATCTCTATGTCGCCGTCGATGCGAAAGGAAATCCCGCAGCCGCAAAGGCCGCAGTGGACGAACTGAAGCTGGGACTTGAATCTCTTGCGGACCTTCCAGGGGTCTATGCGCGCATCGATGGAGATGAACAGTGGCGACTCGCACCACGTGCGATGAGTACGGCAGAGTTAAAATCACTTCTCACCGCATCGGATGGATTTCAGCCGCTGCTCGCCACTGCGGAGTCAACTGCGAATGCATTCACGGTGCTCAACGCCGCCTATGAACGCTTACAAAGGCTCATGAGCAACGGTCTTTCGATGAGTGTTGAAGAGCGCCAACGAATCGGTGCTGGAGCAGCGCTCTTGATGAGTGCCGTCTCTGCACAACCAGACGATGGATTTGCATTCGCCCACGAACGCAAAAGTGAATATCTGGTTTCGTCGAGTGGGAATATGTTTTTCATTGAGATTCTCCCGCAGAAAGATTTCTCTGGGTTGGGAACCATCGAACCCGTCTTAGCAAAGATACGTGCCGTCATTTCCCAAGTGCAATCCCATTCGCCTGCAGTCGATATTGGGCTGACTGGAAAGCCTGTTCTGCAAGCGGACGAACTGCTGACAACAAATCAAGATATGACACGCGGAACGTTCATCGCAGCAATTCTTGTGGTGATCTTCACAATGTGGACATTTGGAAGTCTTGTGCGTCCAATTCTGGCATGCATCGTTCTTGCGATGACCTTTGCGTGCACTTATGGCACCGCCACGCTGCTCGTCGGTCGATTGAATTTGCTCAGCCTCGTCTTCATGTTGGTTCTGGTCAGCGCGGGAGTGGATTATGGAATTCACACAATTGCGCGTTACACAGAGTTTCGCAGCAAACTTGGCACTTTTCAAGCAATGCGTTCTGGGATAGAGGCCAACACGATTCCCACCTGGGTGGGCGCACTCACCAGCGCAATCGTGTTCTTTATTGCTCTTGGTACAGAATTTGGAGGCTTGCAGGAACTTGGGATCATTGCTGGAAGTGGACTTGTTATCTGCGCATTGATGATGACGACTGTGCTGCCTGCGCTCATAATTCTGGTGGATGGTTGGCGTGAGAATCGTGCGAAGGATTGCGGCGTTTCTGAAAGTGTCATTTCACTACCTGCAGATGTACAGCCATCAAACCCATCGCGGAAAAGGTCAACGCGAATTCTCATCGGCTGTGGAATTGCGACGATCGCTCTTTGCTCTTTGATTCCACAGATGAGATTCGAAAGCAACCTGCTGAAACTGCAGGCAGATGGGTTGGAATCTATCCAATGGGAACACCGAATTCTCGAAGACTCATTGAGTGCCTCATGGTTCGGCGCTGTGATTTGCAGAACTGAAGCGCAGGTCACAAGCACAGTGGAACGTGCGCGTGCGCAACCGCTTGTTGCCGAAGTTCGCAGCGTGCTGGATTTGGTTCAGCCCGACAGTGCGGAGAGAATCAAACTTCGCGCAGAATTGGCAACGGCGCTTTTACCCGACAAAGCAGCGGCCGTTGAAGGTTCTTTGAAAGCGACTCCTGTCCAACAACAAGAACTGACTGGCGCTTTCGTTGAGAGTGTTCGCAAGCGATTGGGGCAAATGCTCGCGCTTGCTTCACTACAAGCAAAGCCCGAAGAACTTGCACCTCTACGAAAAATCGCGGAAGCACTCACCCAACTTGAGCGAAAGTTGAACGATCCACAGCTGCGAGTAGTCGCACAGACGCAAGCCCAAAAGATGGTCGAGCACACTGGAAACGCACTGAAACAAATGGGAGTGGGGGCAAATGCGGGATTAAGAGAGAGTTTGCCGCTTGCCGTGCGTGCTCGATTTGTCTCACCGGAAGGCGGATTGCTTGTGTCGATTTTTCCAAAAATAGATCTCTGGGAATTCGCACCGCTTGAATCATTTGTGAAAACACTTCGCACGATCGACCCCGATGCGACGGGAGCGCCGATGACAGTCTTCGAGTCGATCGTCGACATGAGAGAGGCGTTCATACTTATGTCCACTTGGTCTGTTCTTGCAATAACGCTCCTCGTCTGGATCGATTTGCGATCTGTCGTATCAACAGCGACATGCATGGCATGCCTATTTATCGGCATGAGTTGGACCTTCGGACTGCTCGGATTGTTTGGGGTCTCGCTGAACCTTGCGAACTTCTTCAGTGTTCCGATGCTGCTTGGATTCGGTATTGATAGTTGCGTCCATGTCATGCACCGAGCACGCGAGCAGGGAAATTCGTATGCGTTTGGATGGACAATGCGCGCAGTGATTCTCAGCGCGGTGACCACTGCAGTCGGTTTCGGAACATTGCTTTTTGCGTCACATCGCGGACTTCAAAGCCTGGGATTAATCATGTTTGTCGGCAGCTTTTCCTGCCTCATTTGCGCAGTGACTTTGCTGCCAGCGGCGCTCAGAATATTCCCAAGATTGACTGGTTCTGATGGGGAAAAAGCAAGAAAGGTCTGAGAATGCCAATTTAGTTCGGCGCTGCAACGACCGTGACGGTGTAACCAAGCGATCGAATTGCGGACTCCACCTTTGCGGCAAGTTCAGGGCTGGAAATTTTTATCTGAGCCGAATGCTTTTCGAGTGAAACCTGCGCGTCGCTGACGCCATCGATCGACCTTGCTTCTGCATCGATCGCTTGGACACAACCATCGCAGTGCATCCCCTGCACATCCAAAAATAAAGTTGTTGTCGTCAATGAAATCGGGGTGACTGCTTTCGCTGGATTCCCAACAGCATTCTGTGCGGACTCCTGCCCCGAATCCTGACAACACATTTTATCGCAGCCAGTGCAAGCGATGAAAGAAAAAATGGTGCTCGAACAAATGAAAGCATGAAGGAAACGGATGGAATTGCGAGAAGTGAATGAAAGCATGCTTAAACTCCAGTAAGAGAACCGATCGCCAATTCAACGGTACGGCGCGCATCTGCCAAAGGCAACATCAATTTCGCACCCGCTGCCTGAGCATGTCCCCCGCCTCCAAATTGCGCTGCAAAATCGCTGACATTCACGCTTGGAGCACCTGATGGAGTGGGCTTGCTGCGAAAACTTGCCTTTGTAATTCCAGCGTGCGTTTCAGTCAACACGACAGACATTGCCACCGATCCAATTGTCAACGGAACATTCACAAGCCCACCAACGTCATCAGAATTTGCACCTGTTTGTGCAAAATCATCGTGAGAAAGAGCCATCACCGTCGCACGACCATTCAGATGAAATGTCAATGATGAAAGTGCTCGGGCCATTGCAGCAAGACGAACTGGCCGTCCATTCTCGTCGAGCAATTGATATAGAGCCATCTTGTCTACGCCGTGTGAAAGCAAACGAGATGCGAGGGCAAAGACCGCGGCATCTGCACTTTGAAAACGGAACCAACCTGTATCAGTTGCCAGTCCAACAAAAATTGCTTCTGCAATCGAAAACTTTGCGCTCGCACCTACAGCGATGAGCGGCACGCCAAGTTCATCAATCAAGCGGACCACCAACTGCGTGGCTGATGCCATCGAGCAATCAACGACTCGATCCGATGCGATGTCGTCGCCGCGCGCATGATGATCAAGCCCGACAATTCGACCTGCCATCGATTTGAGCCAACCATCAAGCGGTTCAACCTGACTCCAAGCTCCAGTATCTACAAGTACGACAAGGTCGATTGCGGGATCTGGCGGCAAAACCGTCGCCAATTGAATTTCGCCCGGAACGGCAAGGGCTTGGATGTTTGGATCTACCACTCCGGTAAAAATTCCATCGACTCGCTTGCCCATCGAACGCAGTGCGCGTGTCATGGCGAGAATTGAACCCGCTGCATCTCCGTCAGGCTTGGCGTGACTGACAACAGCAACATGCGAAGCGCCCTGCAAACGCCGCGCAATTGAAGGCAAATCTGTTGTAGAGAGATAGGCGCTCATCCGACCACCTGTGCGCAATCACGTGCAATCTGTGAGACGAGCACATCGACAGAATCAAATCGGATCATGCCTCGCAACCATTCATGAAAGGAAATGCGCATGCTTTGCCCATAGAGGTCCGTATTTTTTGGCATGTCAAGAACATGAACTTCAAGGGTACGCGGACACTCTCCAAATGTCGGATTCGTTCCGATACTTGCAGCGCCGCGCCATTGATGGCCTTGTGCATCTTCGACGCCAACTGAGTAGACCCCGTCACTGGGAAGAACAGAAGTCAATTGTGCAAAATTCGCAGTGGGATATCCCAATTGGCGACCTCGCTGTTGTCCAAGCACAACAATTCCGGTGACAGAATAGGAACGGCCGAGCACACGCTGGGCATCTGCGACGCGGCCATTTGCCAAGAGCCAACGCACCATCGAACTTCGTGCAGAGACGATTTGTCCATCGCGCAGGGCGACATCAACATCATCCGCAACGATCGTCTTAAAATTTCTTCGAAGACCAATCTCGCCCAGCGTTTTCACATCGCCACTTCTTCGACATCCAAATCGAAAATCTGCACCTTCAACGACTGAAGAGAAATCAATTCGCGACTGCAAAAATTCGACGAAGGCATCTGGATCAAGCGCAAGCAAGTCTGGTGTGGTCTGTAAACATTCGACTCGACTGACCCCAGAATCGATGAGCAAACGCTCGCGATCATGATTTGTCGTAAGCATCGGAGGGGCTTCGCCGCGGGTCTGCAAGGCTGGATGGGAATCAAAGGTCACTGCGACCACCTCGCTTGTCTGCGAGAGATCACGTGCACGGCGAATCAGCCCTTGATGTCCGATATGGACGCCATCGAAGTTTCCAATAATGATTGTGGTCATTCGTCTGTATTGCTCACCTTGATTTGACCAGAAAGGGTACTTTTACGGGATGACCACCGTTCGATCAAATGACGCTACCCAGGCCAGCACCCACACTGAAGGACTGCTGGATCAACTTTCAGCCGAGTTTCATGCCACTGCTTGTGTGGTTGTGCCGTGGTTTCTCGACAATATGCCAAAGATGTACTTCCAGGACACCTCTCCCGAAGCACAGCGCATACACCTTCGATCGATCTTGGCTGCGAAAACTTCTGGTCGGCCAATCGATGTCACATTGAAAAGCGAAGATGGCCATTCGATCACTGCAATCCGCAGTGGCAATCGAGCTGGAGTTCTTGCAGACATCGTCCGAGACCTTCCAATGGATTCGTCACTTCGAGCGGCGAAGATTCACTCTTCAAAGGATGGCGAACTTGTCATCGATACGTTTGAGTTCGGAGAACAAGAACCATACGACAAATCGAATGCCGCGCAGAATGCTGCGATTGAAACCACAATTGAATTTTCGCGATCCCATCACCCAAGCCTGCAAGCGGATGCACTTCGCAAGTTTCTGGTTGGAAGTTCGGCTCGGTATTTAACGACGCTGACCCCTTTGCGCATGTGCCGCCACTTCGAACTCTTCCGACAGATTTCCGGAACGGATAAACCAATCGTCTCTCTCGAATCAGAAGATGATCCAACCACAAGTCGAATCACGATTGCAGTTTCGAACGCACGAACTCGGACAATGCTTGAACGCGCCGCACGAATTCTGATGCGGCACAATGCCAGCATCACACGTGCACATTTGGACATCGTGCAGGATGCGCCATACGGATCAGTCACATTTGTGGGATTCATAGCCCAGTGGGCGGATCACACCAGAATTGACGCAAATGACCCACGTTGGACAATTCTGCACAGCGAGATTATGCGCTTGAAATGGCTCGATTTCCGCGTAGTTGAATTGATTGGAAGGCGCCCAGAGTTCACACTTCCCCAAGGCGAATTGATTTCCGCCTTCGCAGATCTTGTTCGGCAGATGCTCGTGCCAACTGACGCTTTAGCGTTCAGCCGAGACCGCGTCACATCGACAATGGAATCGCGCTCTGCAATTACTTTGCCAATACTGGAACTTTTTACTTCGCGCTTCGATCCAACGAAACCACTTGCCGACATCGAGTTTAACGCACGCTCTGCAACACTTCGAACCACGATCGATGCAATCAGCGACTCGGATGATGCGCGCGAAATTTTCTCCGCATTCTTGCGCGCGGTGCAAGCAGTGCTCCGCACTAATTTCTTTGTTGCAGATCGATTCTCCTTTTCCGTGCGGCTTGACCCTTCGTTGCTCGTTGGTCCGACGAGACCCGAATTGCCATTCGGCGTTTTCTTCGTCTATGGACGAGGCTTTCATGGATTTCATGTCCGCTTCAAAGAAATTGCACGCGGTGGACTTCGTGTCGTGAAGCCTGCAAATGCAGTGCTCTTCGATCGAGAATCAGAGCGACTCTTCGACGAAGTCTATGGCCTTGCGTTCGCCCAACAACTGAAAAACAAGGACATTCCAGAAGGCGGCGCGAAAGCTGCAATCGTGCTCGAACCACCCGCAGAAACGAATCGCTGCGTGAAAGCTTTCGTGGATGGGATACTTGATCTGATCACCCCCGACCCTGCGACACGCTCTCGAATTGTTGATCACTTGGGGCGCGAGGAATTTATATTCTTGGGTCCAGATGAAAACATAACCCCAATGCACATCGACTGGATTGTGGCGCATGCAGCAGCACGAAAGTATCCACTTGCGAATGCGTTCATGAGTTCCAAGCCAAATGGTGGAATCAATCACAAGGAATATGGCGTCACCAGCGAAGGGGTGAATGTGTTTCTGCGTATTGCGCTTTTGTCACAAGGGATCGATCCCACGAAGCAGCGCTTCACGGTCAAGATCACTGGTGGACCCGATGGCGATGTTGCAGGCAACATGATGCGCATTCTTCACCGTGACTATGGTGCCAACGCATGTATCGTGGGTGTTGCGGACGGCAGCGGAGTTGGAGAAGATCCGCAAGGACTCGATCATGCAGAACTTGAACGACTCTTTGTTGCGGGTTTGGCGATTTCCCATTTCAATCCAAAATCTCTTTCCGCAAAAGGGCGCGTGGTCAAAGCAGATACTCCAGAAGGCGTTCAACTGCGAAATTCACTGCATAATCGGCTGGTTTGTGATGCGTTTATTCCAGGAGGTGGACGACCTGCGACAATCAATGAAAGAAATTGGCGTGAATTTTTGCAGCCAAACGGCAAGCCTTCAAGCCCGCTGATCGTTGAAGGAGCGAATCTCTTTCTCACGCCAGACGCGCGCATTTCGCTTGCGAATGCTGGAACACTGATCATCAAAGATTCGAGTGCGAACAAATGCGGCGTGATGTGTTCGAGTTTCGAGATTGCATCCAGCATGCTGTTGAACGAAGAACAGTTTTTGAAGATCAAGCCCACGTTCGTCGGACAGGTCCTGGAAAAATTGCGTGAAGCCGCTCGCCAAGAAGCGATCATCTTGCTTGGCGAGGGACGCAGACACCCGTCTGTGCCACTTCCAGAATTGTCGACGAAACTTTCCTTGGCAATCAATGCAAGCGCAAACGCGATTCAACCTGCCGTCGCAAGTTGGGCCGCCAACAATCGAGAAATCTTTCGCGAAGTCGTTCTCAATCACATGCCTCGCGAACTCTCCAAGACAGTTGGTGAACGCATCTTTGCTGAATTGCCAACTGCATATTTGGAATGGGTGGTCGCCAAAGGCGTGGCTAGCCGAATCGTTTATCGGGAAGGAATCGATTTCTTTGCATCGATGGAACCATCCGCCGTTGCAGAAACAGCGCTGAGATATCTGCAAAAAGAGCTGGAAATGCGCGGGCTTATTCAAGAAGTTCAAGGAAGCAAGCTTCAACATGCTGCACGAATCGCAGCATTGCTTGAACGTGCGGGAATTCGAGCGGCACTACTCGAGATTGAAACGTAATCGGAGAAGAAACATGAAAATCGAATTGCTTGCTCTTGTATTCTGCTGTATTGCGTTTGAAAAAAATGCGAACTGCCAAGGGGATGCTTCGCAAATTGACCCAAATGTTCCAGAAGAACGATTGCTTAAAACCAAGATCGAATCGGTTGTGCTCTATCAGGGGCGTGCTGCAATCACCAGAGTTGCAACAACAACGCTGACCGCTGGTCTTTGGAAACTTCGCTTTGAAGATCTCCCT
Source organism: uncultured bacterium (assembly GCA_903961015.1). Taxonomy (GTDB): domain Bacteria; phylum Planctomycetota; class Phycisphaerae; order Phycisphaerales; family SM1A02; genus F1-60-MAGs104. The sequence goes on along the minus strand of CAJCCX010000037.1, from coordinate 6,578 downwards.
GCGTCAATTCAACCTGAAACGCTTGAAGCAAAGAGTGGCTCAGGCAGAATTCTCTCGGTCGATTTTTCAGAGCGCGCTACGCCAGAGGCTGCTTCCACACCAGACGCAGCCGTTCTGGATGCCGAAATTCGAAAGATCAACCAAGAGATCGCAACGACAACTGACACATTGACCGGAGCACAAAGCGAATTGAAAGTTGTCGAATCAGTTGGCGTGCGAGCGGCAACAGATGCAACCAAAGATGGCGGCACCACAAAGCTTGACCTTGCAAGCCTCGATGGACAACTTGCATGGATGGCAACTCAGCGCACACGAATTGGCGGACTCCTCCGCGTCGCGACTGAACGAGCAGAAATGCTTCGAAAGGACCTTGTTTCTGCGCAGAATCGTCGAAATGCGCTTGGAGGTCGAGCGAAGACAACTCAGTCTGCAGAAGTCTTATTGGCGATGACCACCGAAGGCGAAATCCCAGTGCGATTGTCATATCTCGTGACTGATGCTCGCTGGGAGCCTGTCTATTCCATTCGCGCATCGCCTGATCGCAATGCCGTCGGGATTGAATTTGACGCACTCGTCATTCAGAAATCTGGCGAAGATTGGAAAGGTGTGCGCCTTTCACTTTCAACAGCACGACCTTCTCGTGCTGCGAGTCCGCCATCCGTCACACCTTGGGTTGTTGATGTACGCGCGCCGTACGTTCAAGTGAGTGAAAGTGCGGCGCTGTATTCTACGGTTGATTCGGCCTCTCCAGTAGCTGAGATAGCGCCATCAACGATGGAAATCAAAGACGCTTCAGCTGGATTTTTGGCAAAGCGAAAGTCAGCAGCAGAAAAGTTAAGCGAAGACGCTGTTGTTGGTGGGTCAGGACCGAGCGTGACGTACACAATCGCATTGCCGTTTGATGCGCCAAGCGATGACCAAGTCCGACGCCGCGCACGCATCGCATCATTTGATGCACCAACAAAGTTTGTCTTCCAAACTCAACCAATCGCATCCGAAGGAGTCTTTCTTCGAGGCACGCTGTCCAACGCAAGCCCATTTCAACTGCTGCCAGGGCGCGCATCTGTTTTCGTGGGCGCCGACTATGTAGGAGCAACTCCGTTCGTGGGTGCTGCGCCCAAGCAAGAATTTGCTGTTTTCTTCGGGGCAGATCCCGCGGTTACTGCACGTCGAGAATTGATCAAGAAAGAAGATCGACAATCTGGTCTCTTCGGCGGAGGGCTTGATACTGTCAGCGATTATCGCGTAACGATCTCCAATGGAACAGGTCGATCGATCGATATGGAATTGTTTGATCGGCGACCCATCAGTCGCAGTGACAAGATTGAAGTCAATCTCTCCGCAAGCAACCTGCTTCTTTCCAGAGATGTGGATTACATCGCGACCCAATTTCCTCAGGGAATCTTGCGTTGGGATCTTTCGATTCCTGCCACCCCTTCGGGAAGCGAAGGAACTGTTGTCAGTTGGACAGTTGTCGTGAGCCGATCCAAAGACATCGAGATCACGCCGCTTCCTCAAGAATGAACTCAGCGCAAGCAATCTCAAAACACGAAGTCCCCACCACAGAAACTTACGACCACCAAGGCTTCGCCGGCGGTTCCTCGATAATCGCTTCTTTGAGAAATCGAACTGCTCTACGAAATCCTTCATCGACACTGAGCAGCGCATCTTCATGTTCGATCGAAAGCACGTGGTCATAACCCTGCCGCCGAAGCATCGACACAAATGGCTTCCAGAACTCGTGACCGTGACCATCGCCGCATGTTCGGAAATTCCAAGAACGACTATTCAATGCGGAATAAGATCGTGCGTCGAGATATCCATTGCGTGGTCCTTCGTGTCGATCAAGTTCGGTGTCTTTGGCATGCACATAGAACAAAATGCCTGCTTCTCCCAGCATTTGCGCTGAAAGAATCGGATCGATCCCCTGCCAAAAGAAATGCGACGGATCGAGATTCGCGCCCAGAATTGGTTTTCCTTTGATGCCCGATGCCGCCATCGCGCGCTGCGAAAGTTCAATAATTGTCACCGGGTTGTAAGCGCAAAATCCAGGATGCCCTTCCCAAGCTGTTCGAACTCCGTGCGTACGACAAAGTTTCGCTTGCGATGCCCAATATGGAATCAGCACATCGTCCCATTGATATTTCAAAGTGTCTCGAAAGTCCGTCGGCCACGGACATGTCACCCAGTTTGGAGTCTTGTCACCCTTGGCTCCACCAGGGCAACCAGAAAAAGTGATCACAATGTCAGTTCCTAACTTCGGGGCCAATTTCACTGCCGTGACATATGCGTCGTGATGAATCTTTGCGATTGCACGATCTGGATGAATGGGATTTCCATGGACGGCAAGTCCGGAAAGTTCTAATCCATGATCTTTCAAGAGCGACTTGATTCGATCTTGTGATCGACGGTCGGCCAACACATTTGACGGCTCGAAGAATGGCTTGCCAGGATATGCGCCCACAGGCAGTTCAATCGCAGCAAGGCCGTTCTCTGCGCAGACCCGAACAACTTCTTCAAGAGGTCGCCCTGAAAAGAGCGCTGACATAACTCCAAGTTTCATAGTGGGAGCAGAGTATCCCGTACAATGCGCCAAGGGAATATGCCCTTATGAAAGAGTGTTTTTCAAAAATCCTCCGTCCTCACTCCCTTGGTGCGAATCTTGTTGGGACTCTTGTTGTGATTCTTGTTGCGACCCTTGCCGTAAACAAGAATGGCTTTTCTCAAGCCCCTTCTGCAACGAAGAGCGATGTTCCACCCGATGTGGCTCCACAGACAACGCCACCAGTTGCGCCAGCGGTAACAACCACCCCAACAGAGTCAGTTACGACTCCCACAGTTCCTCAACCACGACGAGTGCACTTAATCGTCGATCGCAAGACAGAAGCGGGTGGAACCGTTGTGTACGAAGATGAGAATCGAATCACGATCGAACGCGATGGAAAGAAGCTGGATTTTAAAAAGGATGACATCATCGATGCGATTCAGTTGATTGACTTGAAACAACCATCTATGGCAGTTCTGTATCGCCGAGATGGCAGTTCGATTCAGGTCCAGTTAGTTGCCGATGACTTTGACGAAGTTCGCTACATGCTCGGCACAACCGTTCGGACAATGCCTCGATCAGAGGTCTATCGAGTTGGACTGATTCGTTCTTTCGAAGATAGCTATGAGGCTTTCAAGAAATCGATTGACCCAAAGGATGCCGTTCGACGACTTGGGTTCTGCGACTGGCTTGTCAGCGAAAAGAAATATGCGTTGGCGCGAACAGAACTTGTCGCGCTCGTTGCAGACACGAAACTGCCCGAAGCTGTCACCTTGCTCAATCGTGTCGAAGCTCAATTGGGGCTCATGAATTCGAAGAATTCGAAAAAGAAAGACAAAGTCGAGCGAGATCCGAGTACTCAAGAAAATGCAACAACCACAAGATCGCTCCCAACGCGAATTTTGACTGAAGATGAAGTGAATCTCATTCGTGTCTACGAGATCGACTTCAATAATCCTCCTCGGATCATCATCGATCCTGCTGACGCTCGGACTTTCTTTGATGATTTCGCTTCAAGCCCACGTATTCCTCCGGATGCACCCAGTCGAAATGCTTTGGTCCTGGGAGATCCAATGAAGATAGTCCGTCTTGCCTTTGAGTTAAAGGCTCGAGATTTTTATTCAAAAATTCGTGTCGTCGGAGATCCTGAGACCATGAGTCTCTTTCGCCGCAATGTGCACGATCTCTGGCTCATCCCAAATTGTGCAACCAGTCGCTGCCATGGTGGAACAGATGCGGGAAAGTTTTTTCTCACAAACGAAAATCACGCAGAGGCAAGAGTGAGATACACAAATTTGCTCAATTTGCTCATGGGAAATTCGAAGGATATTCCACTGGTCGACTTCACTGATCCAAACCGTTCAATCTTGATTCAATATGCGTTGCCCAGAGAAGAGGCAGCAACCCCTCACCCAGCGGTGAAGGGATGGCGACCAGTATTTGGGCGCAAGTTGAATCAGGAAAAACTTGCAAACACACTTTCGTGGATCCGTTCGATGTACCAACCGCGCCCTGTCTATCCCATCGAGTACCAGCCGCCAGACTTGCGAACCCCCGTCCCAGGGACTCCTGCCGATGCAGGCGAGCCCACTCGATAGCGCACTTTGCGCTGTGTCAGCGTAGACTGCCCAATCACTTTTCTTAGCAAATTATGAAACGAACATCACTACTTTTAATCTGCTCTCTTTTCGCAATGCTTGTGAGTTCTGCTTGCGAAGATCCTTCCGTCGAGACGCAAGATCGTGCTGCGAAACAGATTCGTGAGGGCGGTGAAAAAATGGCGCAAGTCGCACATCAAGCAAGCATCGACCGAGTCGCGGCAGCAGAAGAGATGCGAAATGCAGGTTCGCGATTAGCGAATGTTCCTGGTGCAAGCGAAACGCAAAAAAAGGTTGCAGCCAGTCTGTCTGCAAATGCATCTACTCAAGCAGCTTTGCTTGAAATTGGAAAGGCGGACCAGATTGAAAGTGCGAACATATCAAGCAGAATGCTTGCGAATGGGTTGCTTCAGGTGGTCGATGATATTCATGTCATCCTCGCTGCCCAAGACACCGAGGGAATTGCAAGTGAAACCAAAGCCATTCAACCAAATTTGGCGAAAGCTTTAAACGAGCAACGTGAACACGAGTCGCAACAGAGCGTCCTGAATAGCAAATTGGCAGATTTACGGTCGGTCAATGAAGTTGCGCTGGCTGATGCCCAAACTTTGCTTGCCGAAGCAGAGGAAATTCGAATTCGAGGATTGCGTGCGCAGCGTGGAGAGATTTCTGTTCTCGCCGAAGAGGCAGGACGCAAACGGGATGAGGCGCGTGCAAGTCAAACGACAGCTGAAGATGCCGATGTCACTGCAACGGCTCAGGAATCAGTCCTTCGTCTGCGAACTGGTGAAGCACTGAGTGCCCAACGTCGCGCACAGGCATTTCAGGGGGCACTTGATGTGCTGAGCAAGTTGGCTTCGAATCAAAATGCGACGGATACGCAAGAAAATACGATCTCTGATGCGCTCAAAGTTTCAATTTTGAAGCTGGTTGCAGCGTCGAACCCGGATGAAGATTTGGAGTTGAAGGGCTGTTATGAGCGGACTTTCTCCGATCTAGAAAATGCTGACGCTGCCGCGCGTCGAAGTGGACCAAATAATAGTTCTCTCTTCAGTATTGCAGCAGCAAGAGCCCGAGCTTTGCTGATGCGCGGTCAAGGAGAATTCCAACAAGCGCTTTTGTTTCGTTCACTTGCGATGAGCCCCAGCATGGGTCAGTCTGAAGATGGGTTCAAAGGTAAAGCTGATGCTTGGCTGGCCAAGGCACAAGCCTCGACAAAGGAATCGATCGATGCATACACCGCGCTACAAGAAGTTCTTGCCAACAGCGGATCTGAAAGTCCATCGAAGCAAGCTCTTGTTCTGACCGTGGAGAGAGCGCTGAAGGTAGCGATGCCGACCTTTAATGTGTCGGCTGCTGCACCATCAGAATCTGTTCATAAAGACGAAACTGCTGCTCCTTCGGAAACGCCTACTGAGATGGATTCCAAAGAAGCGCCTGCCACAACTTCCGGAAATGCTTCGATGGTTTTTCCATTCGCCACCGTCGAGGATCTCGCCGCATTCTTTGGTTCAACGAATCGAGATCCTGCAGCGACGGCTCGAATTGATGAACTCTTGGTCGCTACAACCCAAGAAGGTCAAGCGCTCGCCACAACGGCATTTGGTGCTGTGCAAGCAATCGGGAAATTGCAAGTTGCAATGCAGGAAAAATTTGGGAGCTCCAATCTCGGTCCACTCTCTGCAATGATCGGGAAGGGTTCAAACGTAACCATCTCTGATGCGACAGAAAAAACTGCGACAATTGATATTAAGAGTGCACAAGGTGCGTTGTCATTTCAAGCAGCACTCACAGATAATGGATGGAAGCTTGACCTGGATTCAACCGCAACTCAAATGGATGAATCCATGAAAGCGCAAATGTCCGCAGCTGGCGCGATGATGGGGACACTCACACAAGGATTGACACAAGTCACAGAACGAATTGAAAACGGTCAACTCAAAAGCGCTCAAGCTGTTCAAGGTGCTCTGATGATGGCAATGCAAAAGTTGATGGGTGGTATGGGCGGGCCTGGTGGCGGCGGCGCACAAGACGACAATACCCCAACTGAAAACTAAATCGGTTTTTAACTGCTGACGAATGCAGGGACTCAAAAGTGGTTCGTGCAGATTTTGGCGGCGGACTGATTCGCCCTCGGGCGCAAAAGTTGTTCGTGTAGATTTTGGCAGCGGACTGATTCGCCCCCGGGCTCAAAAGTGGTTCGTGCAGATTTTGGCAGCGGACTGATTCGCCCCCGGGCTCAAAAGTGGTTCGTGCAGATTTTGGCAGCGGACTGATTCGCCCCCGGGCTCAAACATGCTGCGCCTCGCCTACGCAGACTCCGGCTCGGCTTGCAAACTCGCCGGGGTTCAAATCATTCCGCTGCCCACGTTGACGAATCAAATTCTCGCTCGAACGTTTTTCAGATCCCTAGCTCATCCGTTTGCGTGCCCAGC
>CAJCCX010000036.1 GCA_903961015.1 uncultured bacterium | reverse complement strand
GGGAATCTCTTGCGGCACGCATTGAGTGATGGCGAAGATCACGAATTGCTTGCTGCAATTGATGCGCAGGCTGAAGTTCCTTCAGGCTGGACTGCCATCGGAACAATCATTCAGCGGCAAACCGAGGATCAAAGATCAGTTGTTGTTCAAATCGCAGATTCGCTCGAAGACGCAACAAATCTAGGATGGCTTCATTGAATCATCCTGCAACTGAACAAGAGATTGCTCTCGCCGACGAAGCTGCAACTGAAGCGCTTGGCGAGAAAATTGCTCGTGAATTGAAAGCGGGAGACTTCATCGCACTCGATGGAGAACTTGGTGCAGGAAAGACATGCTTTGTTCGTGGTTTGGCACGAGGACTTGGCATCGATTCACATACGGTCGCAAGCCCGACATATATCACGATGCAGGCGTATTCAGGAGGTCGGTTGCCACTGATCCATATCGACGTCTGGAGAATGAAAGATTCAAACGAACTGGAAACCATCGGATGGGATGAGTTGTTGACAGATCAATCTGGAGTGATTGTTGTCGAATGGGCGCAGAAAATTACAGACGCCCTTCCACAAAAACGAATTCAAATCCAGATTTCGTTTTCAAATTCTAAAGACAATTCAACAATGTCTTCGTCGCAGGATTCACGCACTGCAACAATTATCGATCAACGTGTCTTGCCGGCTTGACCTTCGGGACTGACGGCATAAATCTGGAACCGATGACCGACTGGCAACCATCCCAATTCCTTACAAATCCGATTTCGAAGCGCGGTCAACTCGGCGCTTTGAAATTCAACCAAGCGTCCAGTCTTCATGCACACCATATGGTCACGGGGTTCCTTGCCATAAATCAATTGGTAATGAGATTGCTTCGAATCGAACAATGCTTGCACAATGATGCCGGCGTTCTGCAAGAGATTGATCGTTCGATAGGTGGTCGCCTTGGAAACTCGTTGGCCGCGCTTGCGCAACTCGAGAAGAAGTTCTTCCGCCTCGAAGAGACCATCACGAGCGATGATTGCATCCAGGACGTCAGCACGCTCGGTGGTGTACTTGAGTCCTTGAGACTTGAGATATCGCCTGAAGACCGAGCAAAGCGGCGCCATCGATTGCGCCTTGGGCAAAGCAGAAATTGGATCAGTTGGAGTCATTGGATTTCGGCATTTGAGATTGCTTTGAAACGTCGAAGGTCCGATAATATATGTTCTGTAAAATCTCTGGGACATCTACAAAACAAGTTAATTCCATGCAATTCAATCGGTATCAAGCAAATGCTATTTCGCATTGGCGGCCTGAGTCCATTTTTCAGCGCTCTGGTTGTCGCCGGCCTTCAGCGCGATATCCACAAGCTTGGCAGCAATATCTTTCGCTTCCTTTTCGTCGCCCATCTTGATCGACAATTCGTAACTCTTTGCAAGCCAAATCATCCCCCCAGGAAGATCCTCAAGCGCCGCAAGCGCACGGCCATGGGTCTTCATCGCGACAAGCCGCATCGAATTTGGCAACTGAATCGTTTCATCTTCTGCATAGATACGAACCAAATCATCCGCCTCCTTGGGATCGCCAAGATTCATTCGTGAACGCGCCAATGTGATTGATGTTGCAGCTGCCTGCTGACTTCGTTCGCCAAAGATTTCTCTGTATCCAGTTGATGCTTCGCGCCAGAGTTTCTCAGCGTCGACGGTCCGACCCATACCCATATATAGAAAACCAAGATTGTTTAGAGAACCGAGCGTGCTTTCTGCTTTGTCGCCAAGCGACTGGCGCTTGCGAGCAAGATTTTCCATATAGATTGGCTCTGCTTCAGCAAATTTTTCCTGCATTTCCAACACCATTGCCAAATTTCCTTGGACTGTCAGCGAGTATTTTGCGTTGAGTCCGTAGCGTTTTTCAAATCGTGGCAAGATCAAACGATAAATCCCTTCAGCTTCAGCAAGCCGCTTTGAATCTCGAAGAATCGCAGCGAGATTATTCTGGGCAATCAGTGTAAAAGGATGATCCACACCAAAAACTTTGTCCATGTCATTCACATTTGCTCGGAATGATTCTTCCGAGGCTTCGATATCGCCTTTCGCTTTCAAAACAAGGCACAAGTTATTTCGTGAAAGCAACGTATCGGGAGCATCAACACCGAATCGCTTTGTTCGCTGAGCGATAGTTTCTTCCAATGTTGCTCGGGCTTCATCCAACTTTCCAATTCGACGCTGGACATCACCAAGATTGTCCATTGAACGAAGCGTGCTCTCATCATCCATGCCCAAGACAGCCTTCTT
>CAJCCX010000035.1 GCA_903961015.1 uncultured bacterium | reverse complement strand
GCAAGCGCTTCGTCTCGCTTTTCCTTCAGATACTGCTCCATATTCATGCCAAATTGATCTTCGATCGATTGAGTGGCAGAAGTACGATTTCCTCCATTTCCTGCAACGGTTTGCTCTTGAATACTTTGAATCCACGCAAAAATTCCAGCTTGCATTTCAGGCGAAAGCATTCCTTCCGCTTCGGAAATAATCAGTTCGTTATTGATGTACTGCTGAAATCGATCCTGAATCAGTTTTTCAATCAAGCGCTGTGCATTCCCCGGGGGATTCTCTGCAACGAGTCTCAGAATACGATCCTCAATCGAAGTCATAAACTTCCCGGCATAGACCGGTCGGCCATTGATCTGACCAATCAGACTTTCGATCGTCCATTTCTCGCCAGGTTTCACACGGATCTCATCCGTTGCAGCTCCGAGGTTTATGACTTTCTCGGTTCCATCTGCGTTTTTCTGAACGCGCGTTTTTTGGGTGATGACCTTTTCGCCTTGAGCATCCGTCTCAGTTTCCTCAGATGTTCGGATTTCCTCTGGGGCGAAGACTGTTGGAGGGACTTGAACGATATCGAGACCAGCATTTGCCGCCGAAAGATGATTGAAATCGTTCGCCGTAATTTCTTGCGCCGTTTCTGGTCGGTCGACCAAGGTTTCGCAACCCAAAAGCGCAAATTCCACCACAGCGATCATTCCGAAAACACCAATGATGGTCACAACTCGCCAATTCGACATCAAGTCAGTCTACCCCTTGCTTCATATACTTGAAATCCAGGAGACAACATGAATAGCAACCCCGACGAATTGAAACTGCACGTTGATAGCGATTGGAAAGCTCAAGCCGAAGCGGAACGCGAAAAACTCCGCAAAATTGATGTCGAACGAGAGACGGCCAAAGCAGATGAGTCTGCAGACAAACTTCCTCCTGCAGATTTTCGCAGCATCGTCGGACTTTTAGCAACGCAAGCTCTTGGCGGGCTTGGCGCATATGGCGATCCTGATACTCGGCGCGTGGTCGTTGACCTTCCCGCCGCTCAGTTTGCGATCGACCTTCTTGGCGTGCTTGCAGAAAAGACCAAAGGGAATCTTGCCGAAGAAGAAAGCAAAGAACTCATCGCAATTCTGACTGAACTGCGCTCGCGATTTGTGCACTTTGCGCAAATGATGGCAGCGCAAGCCGCGCAAGGAAATCCAGCAGCAGTCAGTGCCGCAATGGGAGCATCGCAAACTGCTAGCAAAGCAGAATCGAACAAACCAAAGATCATCTTGCCAAGTTGAAGTCTGACTGTTTGCGATCTCAAATCAACAGTGCGCGCCGAAGAAATTCTTCGACTCCAGCGACATATAAGATTCCATACACCCCAACGACAAAGATAGACATTGCAACGGCAACGATGGGATCTGATCGAATTGCATCGAGTGGCGAATCGCTCAGACCCTGCATTGCTCTGCGATAAAATCGGTGCACGACGATCAGCACGATCGGCGTTAGTAAAGCCAATCCAAAAGATCGTCCACCAAAGATTCCCTGAGCATGTGCGCTGAGCGTGTACATCAAAAACATCAGCACGGTTAATCCACCGCTGACGCTTAAAAGCCAATTCAATTCGGCCAAATCTCCATACTTTGCACGTGGTTTCCACTGCGTTGCCTGCATTCGGGATGCAGAAGAAAGATCGCATTGACGCTTGATAAATGCCAAATACAAAGTCAAGAAGAAAACGCAGAGGATCAACCAAATGGATACAGGTGCTGCGATTGCAACAGCGCCAGCGATTGCACGCAAGCAAAACCCACTCGCGATTGTTGCTGCATCGATAAAAATCAGACGCTTCAATCCGAGGTTGTATCCCCCTTGCAATGCGATGTATGCCACCACCACCCACATCGTCCCTGAATTTGCTTGAGCTGCAACCACGATTGCAAGTGTGGCGAGAGCGATTCCAATCAGCGCCGCAAGCGCCGCAGGAATACGACCCGAAGCAACAGGACGATTTCGTTTGACAGGATGCAAACGATCTTCCTTCGCATCAAGAACATCGTTGATTGCATACCACCCACTCGATGCCAAACAGAAAGCCGCGAATGCGATTGCGGCAAGCGTCATCTTTGCTGTGATTTCAGAAGAGTCAATGCCACGACCTGCGCCCGGCAGCCAAAAAATCAGCGGGACGAGGACGAATACATTCTTGATCCAGTCGCCTGGTCGAAGCAGGCGGAGGATGGGTCGCATATTTATTTTATCGGTCGATTGCACCATCCAGCCACAGATTTCAGATCAGTGCGGACAACACCGTATCGGCGATCATGAAACCGCGCGCGCTCAAGCGCAGATGCCCATCGACCTGCTCCAGAAGTCCGTCTCTGGTGAATGTTTCAATCGAGCGCCGACGACGCGGCGCGTTCTCCCCGCAACTCAGCAGCATCTCCACTCGCTCCAGAGGCATTCCCTTCATCAATCTCAATCCCAGCATGAACGATTCGCCAGCGTTCGCGTCCGCACCGAGGCATTCGATATCTTCAACTGGCGCAGAGGGTCGATTCTCCAACCAAGTTGCCAAACGAGGAATATTGCGCCAGCGGACTCCATTGCCATGCGCCGCGGCACTTGGACCGAACGCCCACCAATCTGCATTTTCCCAGTACAGAATATTGTGACGACATGCCATCCCAGGCAGTGACCAATTGCTGATTTCGTATCGTTCGTATCCAGACTTCGCAAGTTTCTCCACCACAAATTCGTATTGCTCCGCCTCTTCATCTTCCGGCAATCGAGTGACCGCACCCTTTCGCAACTTCACAGTGAGGGGCGTGTTGGGTTCATAGACCAACCCATATGCACTCAAATGATCTGGACCAATCGAAAGCGCACGCAGAAGGTCTGCCTCCCAATCTGCAATCGTGCTGCCGGGTATTGCGAATATCAAATCCAGATTCACTTGTGGAATTCCAGCTCGTCGCAAGAGCCCTACTGCTCTCTCGACTGATGCTGGATCATGATCTCGCTCGAGTGCCTTGAGCAATTTAGGATTGAAAGACTGCGCGCCAAGGCTGACTCTTCGCACTCCGCTTTGCGCAAGCGCATCAGCGACCGCTTCATTGACAGTCTCTGGATTCGCCTCGACAGACCATTCTGCATTCGAAGAAATCGGCAGTATTCGACGAATTGATGAAAGCATTCGCCCAAGCAAGTCAGCTCCAAGCATCGTGGGCGTGCCTCCTCCAACAAAGACGGTCTCGATTGGCACAGTCAGAAACTCGAGGGCATCTTGGAGTTCTTCTTCCAATCTTTCGACATAAGCAAGTTCCCGACTTTCCGTATCCACGAACGAATAGAAATCGCAATAATGACACTTGTGACGGCAGAAAGGAACATGAAAATATGCGCCGCGAAATGAAGCCCCTTTTGCCAGTGCACCCGCATCTTTGGCTGTCGCTTTGGAAGTGATTTTGGAAGCGGCTTGCGATACGACTTGAGAATTGTGGCTTGCCGCAATTCCCCCAACCTGCGCGAGACTGCCCGCGACTGTCAGTGGAATTGGTTGTGGTTGAGCCATGACAAGAGCCTAGCACGCCCGACTGCTTAAACCGTGAAGCGATAGACTCCATCCCGTGAAATACGCAACAAACGGAACGAGCCCAAATACAGCAGTTGTTGGACTTCAATGGGGAGATGAAGGCAAAGGAAAGATCGTCGATCTGCTCACTGCAGAACACGATGTCATCGTGCGATACAACGGCGGCGCAAACGCTGGCCACACGGTGGAAGTTGCAGGAGAGCGATACGCGCTGCATCTCATTCCTTCTGGCATTCTCAATCCTGGCAAGCGCAATGTCATTGGTAACGGCGTGGTCGTTGATCCTGAAAAACTGTTGGAAGAAATTGATCGATTACGTTCACGCGGAGTGAAGATCGCAGAAAACCTCCAAGTCTCCGACCGCGCTCATGTGGTGATGCCGTATCACAAAGAACAAGATGCAGCACTTGAAGAATTTCTCTCCAATGTCGCAAGCAGCGAACGAGGCTCTCTTGCCATCGGCACAACTCGACGCGGCATTGGCCCTGCGTATGCAGACAAGATCAATCGATCAACAGCAATTCGAATGGGCGATCTGTTGGACGCTGATTATCTTCGAGATCGACTGCGTGTCATTTGCAGATTGCGTACAGCAGAATTGAAAGCGCTTGGAGTGCAAGCTCCCCCGCTCGATCCCGATGCGTTGGCTGAACGATTTTCCAAACTGGGCGAGCGACTTCGTCCACACATCACAGATACTGTTTATGCGCTGCATGATTCGATGCGCGCCGGGAAAACGCTGCTCTTTGAAGGAGCAAATGCGTGCCTATTGGATATCGATCACGGCACATATCCATATGTCACCAGTAGCAATTGCTCGACGCTTGGAATCCCTCCAGGAACAGGCGTTCCTGGCAACAACATCGGACGCATTCTGGGCATCATGAAGGCCTACAGCAGTCGAGTTGGCGCTGGACCATTTCCAACGGAACTTCTGGACGAAACTGGCAATCTGATTCGTGAAAAAGGTCGCGAGTATGGAACGACAACTGGGCGTCCTCGACGAACTGGATGGCTTGATCTCGTTGCTGTGAAGTACAGCTCGATGGTCTGCGGAGCGACCGGCGTTGCCTGCACGCTCTTCGATGTTCTTGCAGGATTCGACGAACTAAAAATCTGCACGCAATATCGAATGTCAGATGGTTCGATCGTCGATCGATTTCTTCCTGATGCACGAATGTTGGCAAAGGCAACCCCGATCTATACCACCTTCAAGGGATGGACCGAAGAGTTGCGCGATGTCAGTGATCGCAAATCATTGCCGATCAATGCTGCGAAATATCTCGCATTCATAGAAGAATATCTTGGTGTTCCGATTGAGATGGTTGGAGTTGGTCCAGATCGGCGTCACACGCTTGTTGGAGTGTGAACGACCAAAGACTCCGTTTTATTGCGAGCAGAAAACCAGCGCAAGTTGAACGCACGATGCATCCCAAGAAATCGTACAGCACTCAGGCTGAACTTTTCCGCAGATAACGCCACAACAAGCAGCCTGAGCGCAGAACGGTGTTGTGTGCGCAGTGAAACATGACCCAGTCTCGGGAGAACCACAAGAAGGCCCACTACATGGGCATGCAGTTTCTTGCGTACCTGCAATCGCAGCACAGGCCCCGTCCCATTGGGTCGCGCAGCAGAATGCATCAACAGCACAAACTGCTTCACAACACTCCAAATTTCTACAAGAAGGTCCTGGGTGTTGGATGCAACAGTTTCCTGCGAGTGGGTCGCCGCACTCGGTTGGTGGGCATGCAGATTTAGGCCCAATATTGCAAATCCCTCGAGCCGCAGCAGCGCAACTTGTATCCCACAAAAATTCGCAGCAGAACGAATCGTCTGCACAAACAAGTGCGCAGCACTTCGCGTCATTACACGAAGTCAATTCGTGTGGAAGGCAGCAATCTCCAGCACAGAGGTCTCCGCAATCCTTCCTACAAGAGCATTCGGGAGATCCCAGCGCGAGTTCGACACAATATGAATCCCATGCAAAGTCGCGACAGAAATTTTCTGTGTCTAATGCACACACTGCATCACAGCAAGCAGCATCTCGACACTTTGGCGAATCAAAGTGAACAACGCAACAATCACCTGCGTTTTCGTCGCCGCATTCTAAAGTCGAACCGCAATTCGCTATGTCAGCCTGGGCCTGCTGTCCACAGCCTGAATCCCAACTTGAATCACAGCAGAACGGGTCATTGCGACAAATTGCGATGCAACAACGAGCGTCTGCACATCCTGAAGTTGCGTGCCCAATAAAGCAAGAGCCCGACTCTACATTTCCGCAACCGGTTGCGCAGCGCCGCAAAGCGACCTTTACGCAATATCCATCCCAACCCAATGAGCAACAAGCTGGATCTTCAGCGCATACCGCCGCGCAACAGAATGGATTATCGCAATAAGGAGAATCATGTGGAAGAATGCACGAGCCATTGCAAGCATTTCCGCAGCCGGGCAAACCGCAGCACAGCCCTCGTGCAAGCGATACACATCCCTCGTCCCATGTTGCAGTGCAGCAAAGAGCATCGGAGAAACAAACTGCACTCGCACAAGAGATATCTGCGCAGCCAGGATTTTTATGAACTTCGATACAAGAGCCAATACACGGGAGATTCCAATCAGAATCAGGGATGCACCGTTGATTCGCGATCGTCACGCAAGCTTGATCCCATTCGTTTGTGCAACACTCAGGCATGACAAAGCAAACGGCATTACAGCATGCTGGATCGAGAGACCCTGGGCTGGCATGACGAACGAATGAAGAACCTGTTCCTGGACAGCCACCTGGATTAATACAGACATACGGAGCAAGTTTGGCGCAGTTTGCGTCCCAAATGATTCGACAGCAATCTGGATCGATGCTGCAAACAGCCGCAGAACAGTCGACATCCGAACAGCCTTTCTGTGCATGTGCGGTGAGACAATCGCCTCGACCAGTTGCTGCACCTCCAGGAAGAGTGCAACCGATCCCCAGTTGTGCGAAAGTGAGGGCTTGGTTCACGCAAATCGCATCCCACTGAACGACACAACAATAGGGATCAAACCCATCACAAATCAATTGACAGCAAGTCGGATCAGCACATCCTTGGAGAAAACTTGCGACAAAACAACTGCGAGAGCCAGTATCACCACAACCTTGGCTTCGATCAGTGCAAAGAGTCCCTGCTTGCTTCGCACAACCCGAATCCCACTCGGTAGAACAGCAATATGGATCGGTCGCGCAGACCAGCAAGCAGCACGCTTCGTTATCGCAGTGCGGGGAATTGTGAGCAGTGGTGCAATCTCCTGCAAAGACATCACCACATCCGCCACATCGAATTGCAACTTGAGCAACGCAAGAAACATCCCAACCAACATTGCAACAATTAGGATCGAACGAGCACACCGCATCGCAGCACGCTGGATCAACGCATCCTGGTTCGGTATGAGGAACAAGACAACTGCCCGTCGCGTCTTTACAAACCGGATTCCCAGAACAGAAAGTTTCAGCTGCCGCAACGCAAGAAGCATCCCATGTCACACCACAGCAAAATGGATCGCTGTTGCAAACCGAATTGCAACAAATGGCTGAAGAACATCCTGGCAGAGGGTGAATGACAAAACAAGCAGACCCCGCACCGCCACCCCCGCAAGGGCATGAAATCGATTCGCAGAATTGAAGAACTTCCGTTACACACTGAACATCCCAGACGGTTGAGCAACAGTACGGATCGATTGAGCACACACTCTGGCAGCAATTTGCGTCTTTACAATATGGGGTCCCATGCGATAGGCAACAATCGCCAGCAGCAGCACTTCCGCAAGCAAGATCTGGACAAAAAGACGCAGCTTCTGTGACACAAGAATTGTCCCATGCCGTCGTGCAGCATGATGGATCAACGAGGCAAACCGTACTGCAACAATTTGAATCAGAACAATAAGGGAAACTGCTTTGTTGGAAACAATTATTTGCCAAGACATCGGAGCCGCATTCGAGGCACAGTGCAACCGCCCTTGCAACGCAAGATTCATCCCATGCAATTGCACAACAGAGTGGCAAAACTGGGCAAACTTCGGCGCAGCAAGCCAACGTTGAACAGTATGGCGAACTGTGAACAGAAACACATGATCCTGTTCCCAGTCCACCGCATCGTCCGCATTCCTGGCTTGCAAGCAAGACGCAGCCTGCGTCCCAAGCGATATCACAACAAAGTGGCAACACTCCGCATACATACTCACAACATTCTCGGTCGCTGCAGTATGGACCATGCACAACCGAACAGAGACCCACTGTCTCAGACCCGCAGAACTGACTTGCAACACTTGGGGGATTCACTTCTCCGGGCGTG